>CAZGPT010000120.1:0-9830 GCA_964527015.1 uncultured Mycobacterium sp.
CGGTCGCCGAAGCGCACCTGGGGATTTCGCGATACCTGGTCGTAGCTGTCCGCCCGGAATGTGGTGATCTCCAGCCGCTGACCCGCCTTGCCCACGCCGACCGTGCCGAAGTCGATCCCGGTGTCCCACAACGAATCCGCCCACGAGCGCATAATCGCCTGAACGGCGTCCGGCCGGGCGTCGGTGGTGAAGTCCAGGTCGGTGGTCAGCCGGCCCAGGACCGCATCGCGCACGCTCCCACCGACGAGGTACAGCTGAAAACCGGCGGCCTCGAAGACCGCACCCACCTCGCTCAGCAGCGGAGCCTGCCGATGCAGCTCGACGGCTGCCCGGACGCGGAGTTCATCCTCAGAGCTGGCTTCAGGCACGTCCGGTGAGCCTAGTGCTCCCACCCGGCGTCCCGACCGGCGAGTGCGGCCAGAATCACCTCACCCACGCCAGCTAATATCGCTTGGATGTCGGAGGGCGAGCGGGCGAAGCCACGACGGCGTCGCGGACGGCGCCGTGGCCGCCGCGCGGCCACTCCCCCGCCCGAGGCGTCGGGTCAGGAGGGCTCGCCCCAGAAGGCCTCCCCGACGACTCCCCGGAAGGAGTCCGGCGCCAGCCCCGAACAACGCCCACCTAGGCCCGACCCGCCTCACCCGCGCCGACAGCCGGCTCCCCGGCTGCGGACCGTACATGAGACCTCCGCCGGCGGGCTGGTCATCGACGACGTCGACCGGCCCCGCGAGGAGCAGCTGGCCGCTTTGATCGGCCGTGTCGACCGACGCGGCCGGATGCTCTGGTCACTACCGAAAGGCCATATCGAACAGGGCGAGACCGCCGAGCAGACCGCCATCCGGGAGGTGGCCGAGGAGACCGGGATCCGCGGACATGTGCTGGCCGCGCTGGGCAGCATCGACTATTGGTTCGTCACCGAGGGTCGGCGCGTGCACAAGACCGTGCATCACTATCTGCTGCGGTTCTCCGGTGGCGAACTGTGCGACGAGGACGTCGAGGTCACCGAGGTGGCCTGGGTGCCGGTGGTCGAGCTACCGCAGCGACTGGCCTACGCCGACGAACGCCGACTCGCCGGGGTGGCCCACGAACTTCTCGAACTGCTGCAGTCCGACGGCCCCGCCGCCCTGCCGCCGCTGCCGCCGTCCGCACCGCAACGGCGTGCCCAGACCCACTCCCGCACCCGTCCCGCCGCGGACGGCAAGTCCGGCAACCGCCGGACGAACGGCTGAGGCTCACGGCGTGTCACCGCGTCGGCTGTCGCGGCTCGTCGCGGCCCTGGGAGTGCTCGTCCTCACCCTGACCCTTCCGCTGACGCTCCCCGGGGTCATCCCGGGGGCGGGAGCGGCACCCGAGCCGGACTCGCCGCTGATGGTCCGGCTCGACAGCGTCACCCCGGATGTGGTCACCACCTCCAGCGATGCCGCGCTCACCGTGACCGGCACGGTGACCAACACCGGCGACCGTCCGGTCCGGGATGTACTGGCCCGCCTGGAGCAGGGGCCAGCCCTGACGACATCCGCGGCATTGCGGACCAGCCTCGCCGTCGGCGGCGGGTTCGAAGGGGTCGGCGACTTCATCCGGGTGGCATCCGATCTCGACCGCGGCCAGACCGCCGGATTCGAGTTTTCGATACCGATCCGCACCGGCCCGCAACCGGCCCTGGGGATCGACGCGCCCGGCGTCTACCCGGTGCTGATCAATATCAACGGCACCCCGGCCGACGGCGTCGTCGCCTCCCTCGACCAGACTCGCTTCCTGCTGCCGGTGACCGGTGTTCCGGCCCTGCCGGCCGACTCGAACGAGACCGACGGCGCGGACAACACGGACGGCACCGGGGCTAACCCGGTCACCGACGTGGTGGCGCCCGACACCACCAGCCCCGTCGCGATGACGCTGCTGTGGCCGCTGGCGGACAAGCCCCGGCTGGCACCGGGGGTACCTGGCGGCACGACCCCGGTCCGATTGATGAATGACGACCTTGCGGTATCGCTGGCCGCCGGGGGGCGACTCGACACGCTGCTGGGCGCGGCGGAATTCGCCACCAGCCCGGGGGCTATCGACACGGGTTCCGGCATCGACCGGGCCCTGTGTCTGGCCATCGATCCCGACCTGCTGGTCACCGTCAACGCCATGACGGCCGGCTACGTCGTCGCCGACGCGCCCGACGGACTCGGCCCCGCGGCCCACCCCGGTACCGGCCAGGCCGCGGCCACCGAGTGGCTGGACCGGTTGCGCGCGCTGGGCCGCCGGATGTGTGTGGCGGCGACTCCCTACGCCCAAGCCGATCTCGGTGCCCTCTACCGTGTCGGCAATCCCGGGCTCAACACGGCAGCGGTCGCCAACGCCGCCGATATCGTCGACCGGATTCTCGGGATCGTCTCCACCCGGGGAGCGACGCTGCTGGGGGACGGTCCGTTGACGCCGGGGGCCGCCGGACTGCTCGACAGCCAGGCACCGACCGTCGCGATCGCGGCGGCCCGGTCCGGCGATCTGGCCACCGCCGACCTGACGGTCCGACGGATCTCCCCGCAGGTCGTGATGGCACCGTTCGACCCGGCGATCGGAGCGGCGCTGGCCGGGGTGGGAACCGATCCCGCGATACCCGATTATGTCGACGACCGTCTCAGCGTTGCGGTGGAACAGGATTCGCCGGTCGCACGCCGGCAGGACGCCGTGGCCGCGATGGTGTGGCGGACCCTGCAACCCGAGATCGAACCACGCACCCAGATTCTGCTACCGCCGCTGAAGTGGGGTCCGCAGCCCGACGATGCCCGCGCGCTGCTGACCGCCCTGGCCAACCTGATCCGCGCCGGCCTCGCCACGCCCCGGCCGCTGGCAACTGTGATCGCCGAATCGGCAACGGCACCGCCCCTCGACCAGGCTGCCGTCGACCTGGCCACCGATCCCCGCGGCCGCTTCGACGACGACGTCGTGAACAGCATCCGGGACTCGGCTACCCGGCTGTCCGGGCTGGACGTCGCGCTGGCCACCGATACCCGCACCGGACTGACGGGTCTGCAGTACACCGCACCGCTGCGCGAGGACATGCTGCGGGCACTGAGCCGGACCGAACCACCGGACCGCCGCAACGATCTCGCGCTTCAGCGGTTGGCCGTGGTCGGTGCGACCGTCGAGGACCTGTTCAAGGCGGTGACCATCGTCAACCCGGGCGATTCGTACACATTGGCCACCGAGCGCAGCGCGTTACCCCTGGCGCTGCGTAATGACCTCGCCGTACCGATTCGGGTGCGGCTGCAGGTCGATGCGCCACCGGGGATGAGCGTCACCGATCTCGGCGAACAGGTCCTGCCACCGGGCTACCTTCCGCTGCGGGTGCCGGTCGAGGTCCACCTCACCCAACGCGTCGCGGTGGACGTCACGTTGCGGACCCCCGACGGACTGCAACTCGGTGAGCAGGTACGGCTGTCGGTGCACTCCAATGCCTACGGCAAACTGCTGTTCACCATCACCCTGATCGGCGGGGCGGTCCTTGTGTTGCTGGTCGGTCGCCGGCTCTACCACCGATTTCGCGGCCAGCCCGACCGGGCCGACCTCGACCTGCCCCCGATCGCGCGGCGGGAAAAGCGATGACGGCACCGTCCGGGCCGGAGCCGCAAACCCGGCCGGTCCGCGAGGAGCTGTCCGACGCCGCCGTGGTGTCCCGATCCTGGGGAATGGCTCTGGCTACCCTAGTCAGCCGGATCACCGGCTTCGTCCGAATCGTGCTGCTGGCCGCCATCCTGGGCGCGGCCCTCTCCAGCGCCTTCACGGTAGCCAATCAGTTGCCCAACATGATCGCCGCTCTGGTCCTCGAGGCCACCTTCACCGCCATCTTCGTACCGGTGCTGGCCCGCGCGGAGCGCGATGACCGCGACGGGGGCGCTGCGTTCGTACGACGGCTGGTCACGCTGGCCACCACGCTGCTCGTGCTGGCGACTCTGCTGTCGGTCGCCGCGGCCCCGCTGCTGGTCCGGTTGATGCTGGGCGGCGACCCGAAGGTCAACCAGCCGTTGACCACGGCGTTCGCCTACCTACTGCTGCCCCAGGTGATTTTCTACGGCCTCACATCGGTGTTCATGGCGATCCTGACCAACCGCAACATCTTCGGGCCGCCGGCCTGGGCGCCGGTGGTCAACAATGTCGTCGCCATCGCCACCCTCGGGCTGTATCTGATTGTGCCCGGAGAGCTTTCGGTCGACCCGGTCCGGATGGGCAACGCCAAACTGCTGGTGCTCGGGATCGGCACCACGCTCGGGGTGGTCGCTCAGGCCGCGGTGCTGCTGGTCGCCATCCGGGCACGGCGGATCAGCCTCAAACCGCTGTGGGGTATCGACGACCGGCTCAAGCGGTTCGGGACGATGGCCGCGGCCATGGTGCTCTATGTGTTGATCAGCCAGGTGGGGCTGGTGGTGGGCAACCAGATCGCCAGTACCGCAGCGGCATCCGGGCCGGCGATCTACGCCTATGCGTGGCTGGTGCTGCAACTCCCGTTCGGCATGATCGGTGTGACGATCCTGACGGTGGTCATGCCACGGCTGAGCCGCAACGCAGCCGCCAACGACAATCCGGCAGTACTGGCCGATGTGTCACTGGCGACGCGCCTGACCCTGGTGACGCTGATTCCGGTAGTTGCCGTCATGACCGTCGGCGGGCCGGCCATCGGCAGCGCGTTGTTCGCCTACGGAAAGTTCGGCGAGGTCGACGCCAACTACCTCGGTATCGCCATCTCGCTGTCGGCGTTCACCCTGATCCCCTATGCACTGGTGCTGCTTCAGCTTCGGGTGTTCTACGCGCGGGACGAACCCTGGACACCGATCCTCATCATCGTCGTCATCACCGGGGTGAAGATCCTGGCATCACTGCTGGCACCGCGAGTAACCGATAACCCCGAACTGGTCGCCGGGTACCTCGGCGCCGCCAACGGTATCGGCTTCGTAGCCGGAGCGGTGCTGGGTCATCTCCTGCTGCGCAGGTCATTACGACCACCGGGCGGCCGACTGCTCGACAGCAGCGTCAGCCGCACCATCACCGGCACGGCGGCTGCCGCACTGCTGGCGGCGCTGGCCGCCGCTCTCGTCGACAGCCTGCTGGGGCTGTCGCAGTCGCTCACCGATCGTGGAGGCGGGGCCGGCTCCCTGGTGCGGCTGGTGATTCTCGCCGGGATCATGGTCCCCGTCATGGCGGCGGTGATGCTGGCCGCTCGGGTTCCGGACGCCATCGCGGCAAGGGCGGCGGCGCAGACAGCAGCAAAGACGAGGGTGTGGGCTCCGTTGCGGCGTCGGCTGGCTCCGATAGCCGACGCGGCCCCGGTGACGGACTCACAACTGCCCCACGAGCCTCGTTCTGTCACGTACCCTGAGGCTGGCAAACCGGCGCGACGCGTCGAGAAATCCACGGGGAAAGGACCGGACCTGAGCGATCACACCCCGGGTACCCCGCCCGCCGGGCCCCCCAACGACCCCGCGGCAAAAATCCCGCACCAGTTCGCCGATGAGTTCCAGCCCGATGTCCCCGGCACAGCGCCGGTCCGCCGCTCCGGCCGGGCCCGCCCTCGCACCAACCGCGCCGGGCTTTCCCTCGGGCCAGGCGCCACCATCGCCGACGGTCGCTACCGGCTGTTGGTATCCCACGGCGGCCCGGCCGGTCTGCAGTTCTGGCAGGCACTCGACACCTCGCTGGATCGCCAGGTCGCCGTGACCTTCGTCGACCCCGAGCGAAAGCTCTCCGACGCCCAGGTCGAGGAGATCCTGGCCCGCACCCAGCAACTCAGCCAGGTCGAACGGCCCGGCCTGGCCAGGGTGCTCGACGCCACGACCATCAGCAACGGCAGCGGCCTGATCGTCGCGGAGTGGATTCGCGGCGGGTCGCTGCGGGAAGTTGCCGATACCTCCCCGTCGGCCCTGGGCGGAGCAAGGGCGATCCATTCGCTGGCCGATGTGGCCGACCGGGCCCACCGGGCCGGGGTGGCACTGTCGGTCGATCATCCCAGCCGGATCCGGGTCAGCATCGACGGCGACGTGACACTCGCCTTCCCCGCCACGCTCACCGACGCGACGCCTGCCGACGATATCCGCGGTATCGGGGCCGCCCTCTACGCCCTGCTCGTCGATCGCTGGCCGCTGCCGGAGTCCGGCACCCCGAGCGGCCTGCGGCCCGCGGACACCGACACATCCGGGCGGCCGGTCGAACCGCAGGCCATCGACAGCGCAATCCCCTTCCAGATCTCCGCGGCGGCGGTGCGGGCGGTCGAACCAGGCGGCGGAATCAGTACCGCACCCACGCTGCTGCATCTGCTGCAGCAGGCAACGGCGGCCGCCGACCGAACCGACCTCATCGAACCGGTCAGCGGTTCGGCCGCCCCGGCGCAGCCACCGCTCCCCCGCGGACAGGATGCCCAGGCTCAGGCCCTTCGGCGGCGCAACTTGTTCATCGGCGGTGGCGTCGCCGCCGTGATCCTGGTGATCGCTCTGATCGTGCTCGCCTCATTCCTCGGGCGCATGCTCGGCGACAGCGGCGGCGGACTCAAAGGCGACAAGCTGGGCCTTAACCCCAGCACTTCAGCCAGCGCCGGGGCCAGTGGTGATTTGGTGAAACCTGTTGCCGCGACGGTGTTTTCACCCGACGGCGGCGCGGACGCACCGGATCTGGCGGATCTGGCCATCGACGGTGACCCGACGACGGTGTGGCCGACGGACACCTACACCGACGCCACCCCGTTCCCAGATTTCAAGAACGGGGTCGGGCTCATGCTCGAGTTGCCCTCGGACACCGAGGTGGGCAACGTGACGATCGCAGTGTCCAGCAGCGGCACCGAGGTCGAGATCCGCTCGGCCACATCGTCCAACCCGGGCAGCCTCGACGACACCACCTTGCTCACCGGGCCCACCGAACTCAAGCCTGGTGACAACACCATTGAGGTCCCCCGCTCGGAACCGACCTCCTACTTGCTGGTGTGGATTTCCACCATGGGACAGACCGCGGGCGAGAGCCGCACCGACGTCTCGGAGATCAGCGTCCGGGCGGCTTCCTGATCCTGCGGGTGAAGTGCCGGTCGGCGTTCCGCTGGCTAACGTCCGCGGTGTGACACGCTCTGGTGCCTCCTCCACGTCGGTCCGCAGCGACGCCGACCTTCTCAGCGCCCATCTAGCCGGGGACAGCCTCGCCTTCGCGGAGCTCTTCGGGCGCCATCGAATCCAGTTGTACAGACTGGCCCGGCATCGCAGCCAGAGTGCCGAGGACGCCGATGATGCCGTCCAGGAGGCGATGCTCGCGGCACACCGTGGCGCCGGCTCGTTCCGGAACGACGCGGCGGTAAGTAGCTGGCTGTATCGGATCGTCGTGAATACCTGCCGGGACCGTCTGCGCCGCAACGCGATCCGCCCGACCATACCGCTGACCGACGATACTGTCGTCTCGGTCTGTGACCGCACCAGCGAGGTGGAGACCGCGATCGTGGTCCGCCAGGCCTTACTGCAGTTGCCCCCCACGCAACGATCCGCGGTCGTGGCGGTCGATATGCACGGCTATTCGGTCGCTGACACCGCCGCCTTACTCAAGGTCGCCGAGGGAACCGTCAAGAGTCGTTGTGCACGCGCCCGAGCGCGGCTGGCCGTCCTACTGAGCTGTCCCGTCTCAGGATGAACCTGCACACTGGTCGGGTGGATCAGCAACCATCCGGGCACACGGTGACCGGCTCGGCGAAGCTCCGTCGGCCGGCCCATGCCGACCGCACGGCCCTCGCACCGGGGCGCGTGCTGGCGGGCGTTCTGGGCGCGGCCGTGGTGCTGAGCGCCGTCGGACTGGGAGCTGCCGCCTGCCTGGCCACGCTAGGCCCCTCGACCAATACTCCCCCCAGCGCCGAGTCGATCACGGTCACGCCGACACGCTAAGCCGGACTGGCCGCCAGCCCTTGGCGCACACCCGGGAACATACCCGCCTACCCTGGTGTTCGATGTGGTTGAGTGACCTGTCCAGAAAGGCCGATATGGCTAGCGAAACTTCCCCGACGTCCCTGAGCTCGTTGAACGATGTGATCGTCGTCGGATCCGGGCCGGCTGGCTACACCGCCGCCATTTACACCGCGCGCGCGGAACTTCAACCGCTCGTCTTCGAGGGGACCTCATTCGGTGGCGCGCTGATGACCACCACCGAGGTGGAGAACTATCCCGGCTTCCGCGCCGGAATCACCGGGCCGGAACTGATGGATGAGATGCGCGAGCAGGCTCTGCGCTTCGGTGCCGACCTGCAGATGGAGGATGTCGAGTCGATGTCGTTGGCCGGGCCTGTCAAAGAGGTCGTCACCGCCGGCGGGGAGATCCACCGGTCCAAGGCGGTGATCCTGGCCATGGGCGCAGCGCCGCGCTATCTCGGCGTGCCCGGGGAGCAGGAACTCCTGGGCCGCGGTGTGAGCTCCTGCGCCACCTGTGACGGGTTCTTCTTCAAAGGGCAGGACA
The DNA here is from genome assembly GCA_964527015.1 of uncultured Mycobacterium sp. GTDB lineage: Bacteria > Actinomycetota > Actinomycetes > Mycobacteriales > Mycobacteriaceae > Mycobacterium. The sequence goes on from CAZGPT010000120.1 coordinate 8,454, forward strand.
TCGCCGTCATCGGCGGCGGCGACTCGGCGATGGAGGAGGCCACCTTCCTGACCCGGTTCGCCCGAAGCGTCACCCTCGTCCACCGCCGCGACGAATTCCGGGCCTCCAAGATCATGCTGGAACGTGCCCGCGGCAACGACAAAATCACCTTCCTGACCAATACCGCGGTACTGGCGGTGGAGGGTGAGGGCACCGTCACCGGGCTGCGGGTCCGCGACACCGTTACCGGTGAAGAGTCAGCGCTGCCCGTGACCGGGGTGTTCATCGCCATCGGCCACGACCCGCGTTCCGAGCTGGTTCGGGACGCGGTCGACGTGGACGCGGAGGGCTACGTGCTGGTGCAGAACGGCAGCACCGCCACCTCCCTGCCCGGCGTGTTCGCTGCCGGTGACCTGGTGGACCACACCTACCGACAGGCCATCACCGCAGCCGGCAGCGGATGTGCCGCCGCTATCGACGCCGAGCGGTGGCTGACCGAAGCCTATGAGGCAGAGCCCGCCACGATGATTGGAGCCCACCAGTGAGTACCGTCGCCGTTTCCGATGCCAGCTTCGCTGACGCGGTGCTGGCCAGCCCGACACCGGTCCTGGTGGACTTCTGGGCCGAATGGTGCGGCCCGTGCCGCATGGTGGCCCCCGTCCTAGAGGAGATCGCCAAAGAGAAGGCCGGCTCGCTGACTGTCGCCAAGGTCGACGTCGACGCGAACCCGGGGGTCGCACGCGACTTTCAGGTGGTGTCGATCCCCACCCTGATCCTGTTCAAGGGTGGTCAACCGGTGAAGCGGATCGTCGGGGCCAAGAGCAAACCCGCGTTGCTGCGGGAACTCACCGACTTCCTGTAACGACCCGGGAGTTGCCCGCCCGAAATCCTGCAGAGCCAAATTCGTTACCGCGGGCATCGGCAGATCGGTTTCCTGAAAATGCGGGTCTTCTGAGACAATCCTTGTCATGTCGATTTCCGGCCCCGCATACGGCAACTCTGCCCGGGGCCGTGATGTCACACCCGGCGATGTTCTGCGCCGAGGTGACCGTGGGCCTTCGGTGGTCGAGATCCGGACCTCGCTCAGCGCCCTGGGATTGCTGGACAACCCCGATGAGAATCTGACCACCGGCAGGCAGGTCGCATTGGATTTCTTCGATGACGACCTCGACCACGGGGTGCGGGCTTTTCAGCAGCGCCGCGGACTACTGGTCGACGGAATCGTCGGAGAAGCGACTTACCGTGCGCTGCGGGAGGCGTCCTACCGTCTGGGCGCACGAACCCTGGCACACCAGTTCGGCGCCCCGATGTACGGCGATGACGTGGCGACACTCCAGTCGCGGCTGCAGGATCTCGGTTTCTACACGGCGCTGGTGGACGGCTACTTCGGCCTGCAGA
>CAZGPT010000121.1:0-9750 GCA_964527015.1 uncultured Mycobacterium sp.
GCTGGCCTACCTGGCAGCCGGCAACCGCCTCGACAAGCCACTGGACAAGCTCAAAAACTGGATGGAGGAGAACCACGCCGCCCTAGTGGGTGTAATCCTGGTCGTGATCGGCGCGATGGTGCTGTATAAGGGAATTCACGCGCTGTAGCCCAACCGGTGACTTTCGCCCCTTCCGCGCCACCCCGCGATGCGGACACGATTGAGGAGTACGGGGAACGGGAACGGACGGGGCGGGGGCTCTGATGGCCAAGGCCGATACGGCTGAGGAGATCGACGGGATCGCATGGCAGTTTCTGTGCTCGCGGTTCACTGGGCGTGAGTACTGGGACTGGCCGCTGGAACGACGCATCGACGCCTTCCTGCGAGAGTTGGAACGGCTCGACATCATCAAGAACGGCGGCATCCACCGTGCTCTGACCGAACGGGTGATGGCCAACCTCGCGCGCGCCCGCCGCGACGGTGTCCTCGACCGGTCGCACGGTTAGCGGGACGGACGTGGACGACGAGGGAACGCGCGCGGTTATCCACAAGGGACCCGCGGACCTGAAAGTCGCGCCCAACTTCGACGATTACGACGCTACCCGTGCCACGTTCACCTGGTCGCAGATTCCGGATCTGTGCGCCGGAATGGAAGCCGGCGGCTGCAATATCGGCTACGCCGCGGTCGACCGGCACGCAGCGGGGCCGGAGGCGGCCAAGACTGCGCTGCGGTTCATCGCCGCGGCCCCCGGTGCAGACGATCTCGCGGCCCGCGATGTCAGCTATGCCGAGCTGGGCCGGCTGACCCGACGGTTCACCAACGTGCTGCGAGGACTGGGAATCGGCAAGGGCGACAAGGTTTTCGTCATCATGGGCCGGGTTCCGGAGCTCTACGTCAGCATGCTCGGGGCACTGCGTAATGGCAGCGTGGTCTCGCCGCTGTTCTCCGCGTTCGGACCCGAGCCCATCGCCACCCGGGTCAACATCGGGGCGGCCGATGTGCTGGTGACCACCGCGGCGATCTACAAACGCAAGATCGCCAAGATCCGGGATCAGCTTCCGTCGGTCAAACACGTGCTGATCGTCGGCGACCAGGACATCCCGGGCACCCACAACTTCCATGCCCTGATGGATCGGGCTTCCGAGGACGCGCCCATCGAGCAGACGACCGCCGACGATCCGTCGCTGTTGCACTTCACCAGCGGCACCACCGGAACCCCGAAGGGCGCGCAGCACGTACACGGCGCAGTAGCGATGCATTACATCACCGGCCTGTTCGCGCTGGATCTGCACCCCGACGACATCTACTGGTGCACAGCCGATCCCGGCTGGGTCACCGGTACCGCGTACGGCATCATCGCGCCGCTTCTGCACGGGGTCACCTCGATTATCGACGAGGCCGAGTTCGACGCCGAACATTGGTACCGGATCCTGCAGGATGAGGCCGTCACCGTCTGGTACACCGCACCGACCGCGGTCCGGATGCTGATCAAAGCCGGCCCGGAACTGGCCGCCAGATACCGATTCCCCCATCTGCGGTTCGTCGCCAGCGTCGGCGAACCGCTCAACGCCGAAGCTGTGTGGTGGGGCAAACGGGTGCTGGGCCTGCCGATTCACGACAACTGGTGGCAGACCGAGACCGGCGGGATCATGGTGGCCAACACCCCCGCCTTCGACATCAAACCGGGTTCGATGGGACGCCCACTGCCCGGTGTCGACGTCGTCGTCGTCGACCATGACGACACGGAAGGGGCCACCGGCACTATCAGCATCATCACCGAACCCGATGTCGAGGGCGAACTCGCCCTGCGCGTCGGGTGGCCGTCGATGTTCCGCGGTTACCTCAATCAGGACGAGCGCTACCGCAAGTGCTTCCACGCCGATCCGGACGGAGATCTCTACCTGTCCGGGGACCTGGTGAAACGGGACGCCGACGGATACCTCTGGTTCGTCGGCCGCGCCGACGACGTGATCAAGGCCTCGGGCCATCTGATCGGCCCGTTTGAGGTGGAGAACGTCCTGACCGACCATCCCGCGGTGGCCGAGGCCGCGGTGATCGGCAAGCCGGATCCCACCTACGGCGCGGTGGTGAAGGCCTTCGTCACGTTGAAGTCCGGCTACATCGCCGATGACGACTTACGCCGGGATTTGATGGGGCACGCCCGCAAGCGGCTGGGAGCGGCGGTGGCGCCCAAGGAGATCGACTTCATCGACTCGCTGCCGCACACCCGCAGCGGAAAGATCATGCGGCGACTGCTCAAGGCCCGCGAACTCGGCCTGCCCGAGGGGGACACCTCCACCGTCGAGACGCCGGGAGTCACAGCGTGACCGACCCCGGATCTCCCCCGCCCGCCGACCCCGCCTTCGCCCGTGACCTACTCACCGACATGATCCGGATCCGGCGCATGGAGGAGAAATGCGCCGAGATGTACAGCGCCGGCAAGATCCGCGGCTTCCTGCATCTCTACGTCGGCGAGGAGGCGGTGGCCGCCGGTTCGCTCCGGGTGCTGAACCCCGAGGACGCGGTGCTGGCCACCTACCGCGAACATGCCCACGCGTTGATGCGCGGCATCCCGATGACCGCGATCATGGCCGAGATGTTCGGCAAGCAGGAGGGCTGCTCGGGCGGACGTGGCGGTTCGATGCATCTGTTCGACGCCACCCGACGGTTCTTCGGCGGCAATGCGATCGTGGCCGGCGGACTGCCGACGGCGGCCGGCCTGGCCTTCGCCGACGCCCAACTGAAGCGCAACCGGGTGTCCGCCTGCTATTTCGGCGAGGGCGCGATGGCGGAAGGCGCCTTCCACGAGACCATGAACATGGCCCAGTTGTGGAAGCTGCCGGTGCTGTTCTGTTGCGAGAACAACGGATACGCGATGGGTACTTCGATCGACCGGGAACTCTCCGATGTAGATCTGCTCGTCCTGGCCGAGTCCTATCGGATGCCCGCCGCGAGGGCCGACGGGATGGATGTGCTGGCCTGCCACGCCGCCATGGGCAATGCCGTCGAGCACATCCGCACCCGCGGCGGCCCGTTCTTCCTGGAGTTCCGGACCTACCGGTTCCGCCCGCACTCGATGTTCGACCCGGAGCTCTACCGGGACAAGGCCGAAGTGGAGAAGTGGAAGGAACACGACCCCATCACGACGTTCACCGAGCGGTGCCTGGCCGACGGCCTCTTGACGGCCGAGGATGTCTCGGCGATCGAGGATGCCGCTGCCGCCGAGGTGGCCGAGGCGGTCGCCTACGCCGAAGCCGGCACGCTGGAAAGCGTCGACACCCTGACCCGGGACGTCATGACACCCGTTGGTGGACAGTCATGAAGACGAACTACCGCAGCGCCGTTCACGACGCCATCGCCGACGCCATGCGCGCCGACGAGCGGGTCGTGCTGCTCGGCGAGGATGTCGGCCGGTACGGCGGCACCTACGCGGTGTCGAAGGGAATGCTCGAGGAGTTCGGGCCCGAACGCATCCGCGACACCCCCATCTCCGAGCTCGGCTTCGTCGGTATCGGCGTCGGAGCCGCACTGAACGGACTGCGGCCCATCGTCGAAGTCATGACGGTGAACTTCAGCCTGCTCGCGCTGGATCAGATCGTGAATACCGCCTCGGCGATGCGACATATGTCCAACGGACAGTTCTCCGTCCCGGTCGTCATCAGGATGGCCACCGGTGCGGGCCGCCAACTCGCCGCCCAGCATTCGCACAGCCTCGAGAACTGGTACGCCCACATCCCTGGCATCACCGTGCTGGCACCGGCGACGGTGGCCGACGCCTACGGGATGCTGCGCACGGCTATGGCCGACCCCGACCCGGTGGTGATCTTCGAACATGTCGGGTTGTACAACCTCTCCGCGGACGTCGAGGAACTGGTGCCCACCGATATCTCCACGGCGGCGGTGCGACGCACCGGTGCCGACGTGACCCTGATCGCCTACGGGGGTTGTATACCCAAGGCGCTGGATGCCGCCGAGCGACTGGCCGCAGCCGGGATCGACTGCGAGGTCATCGATCTACGGGTGCTGCGGCCGCTCGACGACGCGACGATCATGGCGTCGGTGCGCAAGACGCACCGGGTGGTGGTGGTCGACGAGGCCTGGCAGACCGGAAGTCTCGCTGCCGAGGTCAGCGCCCGGATCGTCGAGCAGGCCTTCTATGAGCTCGACGCGCCGATCGCCCGGGTCTGCACCGTGGAGGTCCCGATCCCCTACGCCAAACACCTTGAGCAGGCGGCCCTGCCGCAGCCGGAGAAGATCGTCGCGGCGGTGCACGGTTTGTTCGGAGACGACCCGCGATGATCGAGTTCACGATGCCCGCCCTCGGCGCCGACATGGACGAGGGAATGCTCAACGAGTGGATGGTCAAACCGGGTGACACCGTCACCCGTGGCCAGATCGTCGCGGTTGTCGAAACCACGAAGGCCGCAGTGGAAATCGAGTGCTGGCACGACGGTGTCGTCCGCGAATTACTGGTGCCGGTCGGGCAGACGGTGGCGGTCGGCACTCCGCTGGCGACACTGCTGGAGCCCGGCGAGCAACCCGGTCCGAGCCTCCCGAAGGACCAACCCGTCGCTGCGGACACCCTCCCCGCCGCGCCAACCTCAGCCCCGGCACCGCACCCGACCCCGCTGGCAGCCCCGATCGGCCACCGCCTGTGGGTCTCACCGGTGGCCCGCCGCGCCGCGGCCTCTCTCGGGGTCGACCTGAAGACCCTCAGCGGCACCGGACCGCAGGGCGCGGTCACCCTGCACGATGTCGAGCATGCGGCCGCCACCGCCCACCATGAGAAGCCGAAACCGCCTCCGCCACATCAGCAGCCGGTGTCCGCGGAGTCCAAGTCCGCCGCTGAGAAGGCCCGCGAGCGCGGCACAGCCATGCGGGTATCGATCGCCGCGGCGATGAGCCGGTCCAAGCGCGAGATCCCGCACTACTACCTAGCCGACGAGATCATTCTGGACACCGCGCTGAACTGGCTGACCGAACAGAACGCCGGCCGGTCGATCACCGAGCGGATACTGCCTGCCGTCCTGCAACTCAAGGCGGTCGGGCTGGCAGCCCGAAAGTTCCCTGAGTTCAACGGTTTCTGGCGTGATGAAGGATTCGCCCCGGCCTCCGGACAGCATGTGGGAGTGGCGATTTCGCTGCGCGGCGGCGGACTTGTGGCCCCGGCGATCCATGACGTCTCGGAGAAGACACTCACCGAGCTGATGGCTGACCTCACCGACCTGGTGGCCCGGGCCCGCGCCGGGTCGCTGCGCAGTTCGGAGATGTCGGACCCGACCATCACGCTCACCAACCTTGGCGACAAGGGCGTCGACTCGGTCTTCGGCGTCATCTACCCCCCGCAGGTCGCCATCGTTGGGTTCGGCAAGCCCGCCCAACGAGTCGTCGTGGTGGACGGCGGGATCCGGGTCGCCACCACCGTGCACGCCAGTCTGGCCGCCGACCACCGCGCCAGCGACGGCGCCCGGGGCGCCCTGTTCCTGGCCGAGATCAACCGGCTGCTGCAGCAGCCGCGGGACCTATGAGGAGGGCACGAGATGAGTGGTGACACCCGCGCCGGTGTGGTGGCCGAGCTGATCGACATCGCACCGGAGATCGAAGAGGGCGACCTGTCCGATACCGAACTGCTGCGCGACCAGGTGGATCTGGACTCCATGGACTGGCTGAACTTCCTGGTCCGACTGCACAAACGCTTCGAGGTGGACATCCCCGAGTCCCGGTACTCTTCACTCCGCACGATCACCGACCTGACCGACTACATCGACCAGCATCGCTGAGATCCGGCGCTTATCAGTGGCCGATCATTCATGGCACAATCCGACAATGGCCCAGCTGCCCTCGATCACACTGAAGGATCCGTCGTCCACGCTATCCGCCACCTTCGTTCCGTCGGCGGGAATGGTGTGCACGTCGCTCTCCGACGGCGGAGTTGAGCTGCTGGGGCAACGGCGAGGGCTCAACGCCTACCTCACCACCGGCAAGACCATGGGCATCCCGATCCTGTACCCCTGGGCCAACCGGCTCAGCGCGAACGGGTACGGGGTCGACGGCGGCGCGGTGACATTGACCCCCGGTGTCGGTGGCGTGCGCTCCGACGAGCACGGCCTGGTGATCCACGGCGTCCTCGCGGCCTACCCCGGCTGGCTGGTCAAACAACTCGCCGATAACCGGTTGACGGCGGACCTGGACTTCGGCGGCCAGCCGCGGCTGCTGAGCAGCTTCCCGTTTCCCCATGTCGTGACGCTGGACATCACGGTGGCCAACCGCGCATTGTCCATCGAAACGACCGTCACCCCCACCACGTCGGCGTCGGTGCCGCTGTGTTTCGGCTTCCACCCCTATCTCCGGATCCCGGACGCTCCGCGGTCGGAGTGGCTGCTGGAAACCCCGCCGCTGCGACACCTGCCGGTGGACAATTGGGGGATCCCGACCGGGGCCACTGATGAGTGGCCGGCCGGATCGGAGCAACTGGGCGAACGGGTTCTCGACGACGGATTCGACGAAGTTCCCCAGGGCGGCACGTTCGCCCTCTCCGGCGGCAACCGTCGTATCGAGGTGGTCTTCGACCACGGTTTTCCGGCGGTGCAGATCTTCGCACCCAAGAACGATGCCGTGGTCGGTATCGAGCCGATGACCGCTCCGACGAATGCCCTGCGCAAGGGCGGCTACAGTGTCGCGGTGCCGGGGCGTCCGGCGAGCGCGAAGTTCACCATCCGGGTCACCTGACGGCCGAGCAGACACAAAAGTCCCCGCACGCTCGGCGTGTCGGGGACTTTTGTGTCTGCTCGCGGTTAGCGGCGGGGTTTCCAGACCACGACAGCCGTACTCTTGGGCACCACGGCAAGATCGCGGCGGGGTTTGGAGCGGGCCAGTTCGGCTGCCAGTTCGGTCAGCCTCCCCTGCAGCGCCTCGACATGGTTGGTGAGTTCGATGATGCGCTTGATCCCGGCGAGGTTCACCCCTTCCTCCTGGGACAACCGCTGGATCTCCCGCAGCAGTTCCACATCGCGCTCCGAGTAGCGCCGACCGCCGCCGGCACTGCGTTCGGGGCTGACCAGACCAAGACGGTCATAGGTACGCAGCGTCTGTGCGTGCATACCAGCCAGCTCGGCGGCCACCGAGATCAGGAACGTCCGGGCGTCCCGGGGCTCACCGGCTGCGGTCACGGCCGGTTACCCGCCCAGCCCGCCCGGGGTTCGAAACCACTGGCTTTCTCCGCCGCCGCGTAGGCTTCCAGAGCCTCCAGCGCCTCGCCCTCCAGTGCCGGCGGTACCGCCACCTTGACGGTGACCAGCAGATCACCCGCCCCGCCGCTGCGCTTGGGCACACCACGTCCGCGGACCCGCAGGATACGTCCATCAGAGGTGCCCTTGGGCACCTTCACGCCGACCTTGCCGTCCAGCGTGGGCACCGAAAGCGTTGTGCCCAGCGCTAATTCGGTGAAACTGACCGGAGCGGTGACGGTAAGGTCATCGCCATCGCGGCCGAAGACCTTGTCCGGGCGCACATGCACCGTGACATACAGATCGCCCGACGGCGCGCCGCGCAGCCCCGCCTCGCCCTGGCCGGCCAGCCGGATCCGCTGGCCGTCTTCCACGCCGGGGGGAATCCGCACGTTAATGGTGCGGGTGCGGGTGGTCACCCCGGTGCCCCGGCACTCCTCGCACGGATGCTCGATGATGGATCCGCTGCCGCGGCACTCGGTGCACGGTTCAGAGAACCCGAAGGCGCCCTGATTACGGTTGATCATCCCGGAGCCGTTACAACCCGGGCACACCTTGGGGCTGGTGCCCGGGCGGGCGCCGCTGCCGTGGCAGTTGGTGCAGGGAGCCGGACTGGTCAGCCGCAGCGGCATGGCCACGCCCTTGGTGGCCTCCAGGAAATCCAGCTGGGTCTCGGTCTCCAGATCCTTGCCACGCCGCGGACGGCTGGCGCGGGGCGGTGCCCCGCGACCGAAGAGTCCGCCGAACAGGTCGCCGATATTCGCCCCGCCGTCCTGCCCGGCCTGGCCGAACAGGTCGTTGAGGTTGAATCCGCCCGAGCCGTCGTCATAGCCGCTGAAACCGCCGCCGGCATCGCCGCCACCACCGCCGAAGCGTCCCCGGCCGAAACCGCCGGAGGCGAACATCCGCCGCGTCTCGTCGTACTCCTTGCGCTTGGCCGAATCGGTCAGCACATCCCTGGCTTCCCCGACCTCCTTGTATCTTTCCTCGGCGGTCGGGTTGTCCGGGTTGCGGTCGGGATGATTCTCAGCGAGAAGTTTCTTGGCTACTCGCTTGATCTCAGCGTCATCGGCATCAGAGGAGACGCCGAGCACCTTGTAGAAATCCTTCTCAACCCATTCGCGTTGAACCATGCCGCGTCACCTCCTTCCCCGGATCCTTCCCCGGACCCTTTCCCGGATCGCCCTGACGGATCACTGCTGTGTTTCTGCGGTGTCCGGGCCCGACTGCCCCTCTTCCGGACGAGCGTCGGGGTCGACGGCGGCGTCAACCACCCCGACCAGCGCATGTCGTAACACCTGATCAGCGAGCCGGTAACCCTGTCGCATCACGTGTCCGATCACCGGCCGGGAGCCCTCGCCCTCATGCTGCACGGCCTCGTGCACCGACGGATCGAACTCCTCGCCCGGGACCCCGAAGGCCGCTACGCCGAGGCCGGTCAGCGCGGCGACCAGCTTGTCGGCCACAGACCTGAGCGGACCGGCCTCAAGGTCGCCGTGACTTCGGGCTCGGTCGAGATCGTCGAGCACCGGAAGCAACTGGCTGACCACGACCGCCTTGGCCCGTTCGCCCGCCACCTCCTGATCGCGCAAGGCGCGCTTGCGGTAGTTCGCAAAGTCCGCCTGGACCCGCTGCAGGTCCGCGGTGAGCTCGGCGACCTGGTCGGTATCCGCCGCGCGGGGTGCCTCCCCCGGCCCGGGCCCACTTCGGGCCGGGCCGGAGGCGCCCTCACGCACCTGACCGGTCTGCGGGTCGATACGACGCTTATCGGTGAAGGTCACCGGTTCGTCGCGCTCCCGATCCTGGTCCGGGGACATTCCCCGGGCCGGATCGTTCCTGCCGTCCGGCCGGCTCACTTGGTCTCCTGATCATCTTCGACGACCTCGGCATCGACGACGTCATCGTCAGATGACGCGCCACCGGCCTCGCCGCCGGCGGCCTGCTCGGCCTGTGCCGCCTCATAGATGGCCTGACCGAGAGCCTGCGACTCCACACCCAGCTTCTCCATCGCCGACTTGATCGCGGCGATATCGGAGCCGTTGAGCGCCGTCTTGGCCTCCGAGATCGCGGAGTCCACCTTGGCGAGGGTGTCCTCGGGAACCTTGGAGCCACCCTCCGCCGCCCGCTGCTCGGTGACGAACTTCTCGGTCTGATAGATCAGCGACTCCGCCTGGTTGCGGACATCAGCTTCCTCGCGACGCGTCCGGTCCTCGTCGGCGTGCGCCTCGGCGTCCTTGATCATCCGGTCGATCTCATCCTTGGACAGGCCGGAGCCCTCCTGGATCTTGATCGTGTTCTCCTTACCGGTGCCCTTGTCCTTGGCCGTCACATGCACGATGCCGTTGGCGTCGATATCGAAGATGACCTCGATCTGGGGCACCCCGCGCGGAGCCGGCGGTATGCCGGTCAGCTCGAAACTGCCGAGCAGCTTGTTGTGCGCCGCGATCTCACGCTCTCCCTGGAAGACCTGGATCTGCACCGACGGCTGATTGTCGTCGGCGGTGGTGAAGGTCTCCGACCGCTTGGTCGGGATGGTGGTGTTGC
>CAZGPT010000122.1:0-9725 GCA_964527015.1 uncultured Mycobacterium sp.
GTTCGAAAGCCTGTCGCAGGGCTTCGATTTCGATCGGGTCCCCCAGCGGGGTGCCCGTGCCGTGGGTCTCCACGAATCCGATGGTCGAGGAGTCGACATCGGCGACCGCCTGCGCCTCGGCGATGACCTCGGCCTGGCCGGCGACCGCGGGGGCGGCATAGGTCATCTTCATCGAGCCGTCGTTGTTGATCGCCGAGCCGCGGATGACGGCATGGATCCGGTCACCGTCGTCGAGCGCGGCCTGCAGTGGTTTGAGGATCAAAGCGGCAACCCCGCTGCCGAAGATGGTGCCGTCGGAGCGAACGTCGAACGGTCGGCAGTGACCCGAGGGAGACACCATCGCACCCGGCTCGAACGTGTAGCCGACGCGATGCGGAATCCGGATGGCCGATGCGCCGGCCAGCGCCATATCGCATTCGCCGGCGAGCAGGCTCTGGCAGGCCAGGTGCACCGCAACCAGGGAGGAGGAGCAGGCGGTCTGCACCGACAGGCTCGGCCCGCGCAGGTTCAACTCGTGTGACACCCGGGTGGCCAGGTAGTCCTTGTCGTTGAGCAGGACCAGGTTGAACATCTCGACGGTGATGCCCTCGCTGACGAGCTTCCTGGTGTCGCGGTGCGAGAGCAGGTTGTCCATCAGGTAACCGCTGGCGGTACTGCTGGCGAAAACGCCGATCGCTCCGTCGTAGCCGACGGGGTCGTATCCGGAGTCTTCGAGGGCATGCCAGGAGGTCTGTAGGAACAACCGCTGCTGCGGATCCATCATCCGAGCGGTGTAGGGGGTGATCCCGAAGTATTCGGCGTCGAACTCGTCGATCCCGTTCAGCATGGCCGCGCGCCGGACGTAGGCCGGGTCAGCGAGTGTCTTGGCACTGACCCCGGCTGCGGTGAGCGCCTCCTCCGACAGTGTGGTGACCGACTCCTCACCGTTGCGCAGATTCTCCCAGAACTGGGTCAGCGAGTCCGCGCCGGGGAAGCGGCCAGCCATTCCGATAACCGCAATCGCGTTGGGCGGCAGTTCATTCGATCCGCCTACCCTGGCGTTGTCCGTGGTCAAACCACATGTCCTTTCCGTCTACTCGCCTGGGCTCCCTGGCGGGCCCGGGCGCGTTGCTGGGCACGCGCACCAAGGCCGGACCGCCCGTTCACCGGGACGTCATCCGCCGGTGGGTAGCCCATTCGCTCGCACAGGGCACCCGTCAAGGACGAGATGGTCGGGTATTCGTAGATCAGCGCCGCCGGCAGCGCGATGCCCAGGTCCGCGGCCAGTCCGCGCTGCAGCGTGACACTCATCAGCGAGTCCATGCCGAGTTGGAAGAAGCCGGCCTCAGGGTCCAGCGCCTGATCAGACGGCAGTCCGATCACGGCGGACGCCAACGTGGCGATATGGCCGGCAAGCATCTCGCGGCGGTGCTCGGCGGTGGCTTCGCGCAACGCCTTGGCCAGCTCGCTCTCGGGTGCCGACGATTCGGCGGCCTCCTCGCGGGCCAGCACGTCGTCAACGATCCGCAACGCCCCGCGGGTACGGTAGGCCGCGGCCAGCAGCGGCCAGTCCGCATCGACCACGGCGGTGCGCACCGGTGCGCCGACACCAATCAACGAGGGCAGCGCGCGGATGGCCACCTCGTCGGGCATCGGTTCGAGGCCGGCGTTGGTCATCACCGCACCCGCATCGGTCTGCAGGTCGGCAAGCGACTTCCACAAGCCCCAGTTGACGACGGTGGCCGGCAGACCGAGGTTGCGTCGGGCGAAGGCGAAGGTGTCGAGGAACGCGCTGGTGGCCGTGTAGTGCGCGAGCCAGCGTGAACCGAGCAGACCCGAGATCGACGAGAACAGAACGAACTGGCGGACATCGGTTTTCAGCGACAGCTCATGTAGCAAACCGAGGGCGTCCAGCTTCGGCGCGAACATGGTGGCGATATCGTCTTCGGTCATGTCCGACAGCGTCACCGGGCCGCCGGCGAAGGCTGCGAGGTAGAGCCCCTCCAGCGCCGGCAGGTCGGCGCCGAACCGGTCGAACAGCGCCGCCATCGCGCTCGCATCGGTGACGTCCGCGGCCACCACGACCAGCGTCGCACCCGTCGCGGCGAGTTGCCGGCCCAGATCATCGAGCCGCCGGCCGGGGGTGCGTGACACCGCCACGATCGTCCCGGCGCCCATTTCGGCCAGCTGCTGGATCAGAGTCGGGCCGATGTGGCCGGTGGCTCCGATGACCAGTTGGCTTCGATCTTTGGTCAGCGCGGCCTCGGATCCCGTTGCCGCCGTGGGCTGTAGCCGCGACACGTGCCGGACACCGGACCGGTAGACGACCTGGTCCTCACCGTCGCCGGGGGCGGCCTCCTGCCGAATGTGACGGGCGGCCAGCACAGCCGGCATCGACTCGTCGACATCGATGACACCGCCCCAGATCTCGGGGTGCTCGAGAGCCAGGGTGCGGCCCAGTCCCCAGAGCACCGCCTGCACCGGATTGGCCCGGTCGCCGTCGGCGACCGGCTGGGCGTTTCGGGTCAAGAAGAACAGCCTGGGCGGCGAGGGCAGTGCGGTCAGTTCGGTCACGATGCGTCGTGCCTCGCCGAAGATCCGGTAGGCAGAGGCGACGTCGATCGGCGAGCCGGTGCCGGCCGGGGCGTAGAGCACATTATCCACGGCGCCGATCGGGCCGTCGCCGAGTTCGGCGGCCAGGTCGTCGTCGCCGAGCACCAGCCACGAACCGTCGGTGCCGGCGTGGCCGTCGGGCAGCGGACGGCTCGGCCAGGTGGTTTCGTACAGCCAGTCGGCCGGGACCGGACCATTTCCGTCCGCGGAAGCCCTGGTGCCGTTTGGCCGCACACCGAACCGGGCAGCGGGGGCAAAGTCGATCCAGTGTCGGGTGTGCCGCCACGGTGTGGTCGGCAGCGCCGGGTGCGGCTCCGGCGGGTGCGGGCCTACCGGGGGCCGGGCGGTGTGTGTCGCATTGAGGGCGGTGTGGAATGCGACGGTGTCGTTGGTGTCACGCGCCAGCGTGCCGAGGCTGTGATGGTGGGCATTGCCGATTTCCGGATCGTCGAGGGTGTCGGAAATCGCCTTGGTCAGCAACGGGTGCGGACTGATCTCGATGAAAGTGCAGTGATCGGCGCCGGCTGCGGCGATCGCCTCGCTGAACCGGACCGGGTTACGCAGATTGGCCACCCAGTGGTCGGCATCGAATTCCGGTGCGGCATCTGCATTCTCGACTGTGGTGATGAGAGGAATGACTGGAAACCCCGGCATCAGATCAGCCAGCGCGTCCTTCAGGTCCGGCAGGATCGGGTCCATCATCGCGTGGTGGGATGCCACATCCACGTTGACCCGCCGGGCGAACGTGTTCTGCTGGATGGCCCGGGCGATGACGACGTCGACCGCCTCGGCGGGCCCGGCCACAACGGTCTGGCGCGGTGAGGCGTACACCGCCACCGTCACCTCGGGAAGATCGGCGATCAACTCCTCGGCGGCGGGCGCGTCGAGTTCCAGCAGGGCTATCGCCCCCCGCTCGGCGTGCTGCGACATCAACTGCGACCGCCGGGCGATCACCCGGAAGCCCTCGGCCGGAGTCAGCGCACCGGCCACCACCGCCGCGGTGACCTCGCCCATCGAATGCCCGATGACCGCATCGGGTTCGACCCCGTAGGAGCGCCACAATGCGGTCAGCGCCAACTGGACGCCCACCAGCACCGGCTGGATCTGCTCGATCCGGGTCAGTTCCCGGCCGCCTGCCAGCACCTCATAAAGCGAGAACCCGACCTCGGCGACGAAATCCGGCTCCAAGGCCGCCACGGCTTCGGCGAATGCCAACTCGTCGGCGAGCAACTGCCGGCCCATCCCCGCCCACTGGGAACCCTGACCCGAGTACACGAAAACGGTTCCCGGACCGCAGGCGCCCTGGTGCGGGCCCACCACCCCGGGGGCGATCTCACCGGTGGACAGCTCACCGGTGGACAGCGCCCGGAGCCCGGCGACCGCCTCGTCGCGGTGCGCCGCGCAGACCGTGGCGAACGTCGGGTGGTGCGTCCGGTGGTGATTGAGGGTGTGGGCGACGTCGGCCAATGGAATGTCCGCCCCGGGCCCGGTCATCCAGTCGGCGAGCATGGCGGCCGTCGCCGCCAGGCGTTCGGGACTCTTCCCGCTGACCACCACGGTGGTCACCGGCGCCGCCGGGGCGGGCAGCCGCGCGGGGGGCGGATACGCCTGCTCCAGCACCACATGTGCGTTGGTGCCCCCGAAACCGAAGGCCGACACCCCGGCGCGGCGCGAGCGGCCGGTGGCCGGCCAGCGGGTCGTCTCGTCGACGACCTTCAACCGGAGTTCGTCGAACGGAATATGCGGATTGGGCTCGTCGAAACTCTGGTTCGGCGGAATCTCGCCACGCTGCACGGCCAGCGCGGCCTTGATCAGGCCGACGATGCCCGCGGCGGCCTCGAGGTGGCCGAGGTTCGTCTTGACCGCGCCGACCAGCAGGGGCGCCTCAGGTTGCCGTCCGCGTCCGTAAACCGCCCCGAGGGCTCGGGCCTCGATCGGGTCGCCGAGTAGCGTCCCGGTGCCGTGCGCCTCGATATAGTCGATGTCGGAGGGCTCCACATCGGCATCGGCGCAGGCGGCTCGCAGCACGGCGGCCTGAGCGGCCGGGTTCGGCGCCATCAGGCCATTGGACCGGCCGTCCTGATTGATCGCTGAGCCCCGCACGACCGCAAGCACCTCATCGCCGTCGCGCAGCGCATCGGAAAGCCTTTTGAGCACGGCGACCCCGCAGCCCTCACCGCGGACGAATCCGTC
Organism: uncultured Mycobacterium sp.; assembly: GCA_964527015.1. Taxonomy (GTDB): domain Bacteria; phylum Actinomycetota; class Actinomycetes; order Mycobacteriales; family Mycobacteriaceae; genus Mycobacterium. The sequence continues at coordinate 4,786 of CAZGPT010000122.1, forward strand.
GGCGGCGGCGTCGAAAGCGTGGCAGCCACCGGTCGGCGACATGGCACCGGCCTGGTCGAAGCTGCGGGTCACCACGGGTGAGAGCAACAGGTTGACTCCGGCGGCGATGGCGATTTCGGATTGCCCGGTGCGCAGGCTCTGGCAGGCCAGGTGCACCGCGACCAACGAGGAGGAACAGGCTGTGTCGATGGTCATCGAGGGTCCGCGCAGATCCAGGAAGTACGACAGCCGGTTGGCGATGATGCTCAACGCGCCGCCGGTTCCGGTCCACACGTCGACCTGGCTCAGATCACGCGAGGCCAGATATCCGTACTCGCTGACGCAGGCGCCGACGAACACACCGGTCTGCGAGCGCTGCAAAGACTCAGCCGGTATGCCGGCGTGTTCGAGTGCCTCGACGGTCACCTCGAGCATCAGGCGCTGCTGCGGGTCGATATAGTCCGCCTCGCGCGGGGTGATCCCGAAGAAGTCGGCGTCGAACTCGGCGATGTCACCGAGGAACGAGCCCCACCGCGTGGTTCCGGCCAGGGCCGCCGCGGTCTGCGGGGAGCCGTCGTCGAACGCCTGCCACCGGTCGTCGGGCACGGCCGTCACCGCCGACCGGCGCGCGGCCATCAGATCCCAGAGCGCGTCGGGCCCGTTCACCTCGCCGGGAAGCCGGCACCCGACGCCGATGATGGCGATCGGTTCGGTCAGGGTGGCGGGAGCGACTTCCTGTGCGCGCGCCGCCGCCAATTCCGGATGCGTCAGCGCATGGGCCAGGCTGTTGACCGTCGGGTTCTGCCAGATGTCGACGGGCGACACCGCGCGTCCCAACAACTCGGACAGCTCGCCGGCGAGCACCACCCCCTCGCGCGATCCGACACCGAGTTCGTTGAAGGGAAGATCGCCATCGATGCGCTCCGGGCTGCAGCCGACATTGGTGACGAGGTAGTCGACCAGCCAGTGCCGGAGGTCTGCCTCATCGTTGCCGGCTGAGGTCATACGGCGATGTCCATGGCGTCCACGCGCTGGAATTCACCTTGCCGGTACAGGTCACCGCAGGATGCCCGGCGAATCTTGCCGCTGGTGGTGATGGGGATCGATCCCGGCGACACCAGAACCAGGTCATCCACCCGTAGATTGTGCAGCTTCCAGACCGCGTCGGCCACCTCGTGTTTGACGGCATTCAGCTGCGGCGCGGGCTTGAGCTCGACGATGGCGACCAGATTCTCCGACGCCTCGTCCTCGACGGCGATCGCGGCGACCCGGCCGCCGGTGATCTCGCGGATGGTGGCCTCGATGTCCTCGGGGTAGTGGTTGCTGCCGTCGACGATGAGCAGGTCCTTGAGCCGGCCCATGATGAACAACTCGCCGCCGGACATCGCCCCGAGGTCACCGGTGCGCAGCCACGGCCCGGCCACGGTGCCATCGGACGGGTTGTTGATGCGGGCCCGGAACACCCTTGTGGTCTGCTCCGGCTTGCGCCAGTAGCCCAGCGCGACGTTGTCACCACGGCTCCAGACCTCACCGATGCTGCCGGCCGGCATCTCGATACCCGTCTCCGGGTCGACGATACGGACCTCATAGCCCTTGGGCGGCCCGTAGCTGACCAGTTCGGTTCCGCTCTCCTCGCCGACATCGCAACGCTCGGCGACGCCGGCGGCGAACTGGTGCAAGTCGAAGCGGGCGGTGCGGACGGTCGGCGAGATCGGCGGCGTGGCGACGTACAGGGTCGCCTCGGCGAGGCCGTAGGACGGCTTGATGACCTTCTCGGTGAGCCCGAACTTGCCGAAGCGGTCGATGAACCGCCGCACAGTGCCGTAGTGCACCCGCTCGGCACCGCTGAGAACCGTGTGCACCCGGCTCAGATCCAGGCCCTCCATGTCGGCATCGGAGGTCCGGCGCATCGCGAGCTCGAAGGCGAAGTTAGGCGCACCCGACACCGACGTCGGGTTCTGGGCCATCAGCTGGATCCAGCTCGCCGGCTTGGACAGAAACGCCAGCGGGCTGGTCAGCACCGCGTTGCACCCGGTCACCAGCGGCGAGCACACGCCCATGATCAGGCCCATGTCATGGAAGAAGGGCAGCCAGGACACCACCGTCGTGTCGTCGGTCACCACGCCGCCGTGCTCGGCGAAGTAGGCGGCGACAGCCTGCTCGAGGTTGCTGGTCACGTTCTTGTGCGAGACGATCACACCGGCCGGTGTGCGGGTCGAACCCGAGGTGTATTGCAGGTAGGCCGGGCCGTGCCGCGAGTCGTCGGTCTCATCGAGTTCGCGGGTGGCGTCGACGTCGATGATGTCGACCTCGATGACGGTAGGTGCGGGCCGGCCGCCCTGAGGATTGGCGTACTTGTTCACATCGGCCACTGCCGCGGAGGTGGTCAGCAGAACCGATGGCGCGCTGTCCGCCAGCGCCGACTCAACCCGCTGGTCGTGCACACCGAACATCGGCACCGACAGCGGAACCGCGATCAGCCCGGCCTGCAACGATGCGTAGAACGCGACGATGTAGTCCAGCCCCTGCGGAGCCAGGATCGCCACCCGGTCACCCTTACGGGCGGTCCGGCGCAGTTCCTCGGCCAGCGACAGCACCCGCCGGTAAAGCTGGTTCCAGGTCAGGCTTTCGGGGTGGCTGGTCCCGAGCACGGCGCCGTCGGCGAAGGTGAACGCCGCGGCATCGCCCTGGGCGGTTGCCTGGTGGCGCAGCAGGCCGGGGAGCGTGAGATCGTCGTGCGGCATGGTGGCGTGCGGCATGGTTAAAACCTCTTCGCTGTTCTCTGGATGCTGTGGTCTCGCCCCGGTGTTACCGGTCTTCAGCGAGAAGACACGCGTAGAAAACCCGCATCCAGTTCAGCGGGTGGGCGGCTCTGCCCATCGGTAGGCCGCGCGTGCCGTCTACGAATGTACCAGCTTGACCAGGCTGTATCCTGGTCAGCAACGGTCGCCGACGCCCCGATCAGGCCATAGACACCGACCCGTGAGATTGCTCACAGCCTGGGCGGCGCCGCGGTTACGGTCACAAGCAGCCCCAAAAAGGGGGTGTAGACGGCCCTGTCAGTGCGACCGGAGTCCGGGTTGGTGTTCGGGACGCCCGATCTGGCGCGTTTGCCGGTGCGCACCGGTGTGACGCCGACCGGCAAACTGCGGGCGGCGGCGGCCTACTCTTCGGCGCATCCTGCGGGGATACGTTCCTCGACCCACCGGGACAGGTCGGGCAGGTTGGTATTGATGTAGAAGTGGTCGCCGGGGAACACCGTGAGGTCGAACTGGGAGGTGGTGCGCCCCGCCCAGGGCTGCATCAGGTCCCTGGTCGCCAACTCGTCGTTGTCGGCCATCAGCGCGTGCAGTGGGCAGGAGACCGTCGCGTCGGGCGGCGACTGGTAGGACACGACGGCCTTGAGGCCGCGGAGGGTCGGCAGGAGTGTCGCGGCGAACTGGTCGTCGTTGAGGAACTCCGGGTTCACCCCGGTGACGTCGCTGACCACGCTGAGCAGTTGGAGGTCCGAGCCGGTCAGGTCGAAACGCTGGCGCAGCAGGCCGGGAGCGGCGCTGGCCGAGACGAACAGCGCGGCGATCGGGTTGCCGGCCGCTTCGAAGCGCAGCGCCACTTCGAAGGCCAGCAATCCCCCCATGCTGTGTCCGAAGAACGCCACCGGGCCCGCCTGCGCCTCTGCAGGCTTGAGCATCGCGCACAGCCGGTCGGCGAGATCCGGGATGCTGGTGTACTGCGACAGGTCCTTGCCGGCGCGCTTACCGGGGTACTGGACCGCCACGCATTTGGTACCGCGGCTGAACGCCCGGGCGAACGGCACATAGAAATCCGCCGAGCCGCCGGTGTGGGGAAAGATGAAGAGCCTGGACCCTTCGGCGGCCTCCGGATCGGCCATCAGATCGGGATCAGCCCGTGTTTGCGCTGCACGCGCTGAATCTGCTTGTCCCGCAGCAGCCGGAGGGATTTCCGCAACAGCAACCGGGTCTGGTGCGGTTCGATGACCGCGTCGATGAATCCGCGCTCGGCGGCGATATAGGGGATGGCCATGTTGAGGTTGTAGCCCTCGATGAAATCGGCCCGGATCTTCTGCACTTCGGGGGCGGTCGGGTCGGGGAAACGTTTGACCAGCAACTGGGCCGCACCTTCGGCGCCGATGACCGCGATACGCGCGGTGGGCCAGGCGAAGTTGAGATCGGCGGTGAGCTGCTTGGACCCCATCACCGCGTACGCGCCGCCGTAGGACTTGCGGATGGTCAGCGTCACCTTCGGCACATCGGCCTCGACGACGGCGTAGAGGAAGCGCCCGCCGCGTTTGATGATGCCGTTCTTCTCCTGTTCGACCCCGGGCAGGAAGCCGGGGGTGTCGACCACGAACACCAGCGGGGTGTTGAAGGAGTCGCAGAACCGAACGAACCGGGCCGCCTTGTCGGAGGCCTCGTTGTCGATGGCCCCGGACATGTGCATCGGCTGGTTGGCCACGACGCCGACCGGCCGGCCGTCGATGCGGCCGAAGCCGGTGATCAGGGCCTGGCCGGCCTGGGCCGCGACGTCGAGGAAGTCCCCGTCATCGAAAATCCGGATCAGGATCTCGTGCATGTCATAGGCGGAGTTGTCGGCATCCGGCACGATGCTGTCGAGTTCGAGGTCATGCGGGGTGACCTCGGGCTCGAGACCCGGGTTGACCACCGGAGGGTCATCGAAGGTGTTGGGCGGCAAGAAGTCGAGGAACTCCCGGACATAGGAGAAGGCCGCCTTCTCCGAATCGACCACCTGGTGGATGTTGCCGTAACGGGCCTGGTAGTCGGCCCCGCCGAGTTCGTCGAGGCTGACTTCCTCGCCGGTGACGTCCTTGATGACGTCGGGACCGGTGACGAACATGTACCCCTGATCGCGGACGGCCACAACCAGGTCGGTCTGGATGGGCGAGTACACCGCACCGCCGGCGCACTTGCCGAGGATGATCG
>CAZGPT010000123.1:0-9714 GCA_964527015.1 uncultured Mycobacterium sp.
GGCCGCCATTGAGGCCGCTGCCAGGCACCATGACCCGGACGAACTGCCCGGACTCGAAGTCCGCCGCCGCAGATCCGTCCTCGCCGGGGCGCAACGTCAGCAGAACGCGCATCACCCCGTCGGCAACCCGGTCCAGTGCGGTGATCTCCGCCCGATGCAGATCGGGCGGACCGATGACGATCTTGCTCTGGTCATACGGTAGTTCGACGCGGCAGTTCTCACTGGGAACGCTGCGGCATAACAGGATTCCCCCCTCGCTCTCCGGCACTTCGACGATATTCGGGTCGTGATCGCCCATCTGGACCCGGCCGCTCCGCAGCACCGCAGAGCACGCCCCGCAGCCGCCCGTCTCGCACGATGCCTTGAGCATCATCCCGGCCTGCTCGGCGGCGCCCAGCACCGTACTGTCCGGTTCGCAGTGCACCGTGGACTCCTGCCCGTCGGCGGTCACCAGGGTGATGTCGTATCCCGCCCCGGGTTGAGCTGTCCTGGCGGCTTCGGCCTGGGTGGCTTCGGTCATCTACGCACCGGCCATCGCGGCGGCCAAGTCTTCGACCGGATCGCCGATGGGCTTGAGCGCGAACTTCTCCACCAGAATTTCCACCACCGCCGGGGTCAGGAAAGCCGGCAGTGTCGGGCCCAGGCGGATATTGCGGATGCCCAGCGAAAGCAGGGTCAACAGAACCGCTGCGGCTTTCTGCTCGAACCATGACACGAACATGCTCAGCGGCAGATCGTTGACCCCACAGTCGAACGCGTCGGCCAGGGCCAGCGCGATCTGAATGGCCGAGTAGCTGTCATTGCACTGGCCGACGTCGAGCAGCCGTGGGATCCCGCCAATCTCGCCGAATTCGTGTGTGTTGAAGCGGTACTTATTGCAGCCCAACGTCATCAGAACGGTGTCGTCGGGGGCATTGTCAGCCACGTCAGTGTAGTAGTTGCGGCCCGGCGCGGCGCCGTCGCAGCCGCCGATGAGTAGAAACCGTTTGATGGAGCCGGCCTTGACCGCCTCGATCACCGTGTCGGCCACTGAGAGCACCGCACCGTGGCCGAAGCCGGTGGTGACGGTCTCGGCCGGCACGTCGGCGGTGAAGCCGGGCAAGGCCTGCGCCGCCTTGAGTACCACCGACAGATCCTTGGTGTCGAGATGGCGAACGCCGGGCCAGCCGACCGGACCGAGGGTGAAGATGCGGTTTCGGTAGGCCGGTTGCGGTTCGATCAGGCAGTTCGACGTCATCACGATGGGGCCGGGAAATGCGGCGAAGTCGCGGTGCTGGTCCTGCCAGGCGCCGCCGTAGTTGCCGGCCAGGTGGCTGTACTTGTGCAGGCCCGGGTAGCCGTGGGCGGGCAGCATTTCGCCGTGGGTATAGACGTTGATACCGGCGCCCTCGGTGGCGGCCAGGATTTCGCCCAGATCGTGCAGGTCGTGGCCGGACACCAGGATGGCCTTACCCGTCACCGGGGTGACCCGCACCTGAGTCGGCACCGGGGTGCCGAAGCTGCCGGTGTTGGCGCCGTCCAGCATCGCCATCACCTTGAGGTTGACGTTGCCCAACTCCAGTGCCTGACCCAGCAGCGCGTCCGCCTCATCGGGCCCGGCGGCCAGGAACGCCAATCCGTTCTCGATTCCCGCATCGGTATCGTCGGTGCGGTGGCCCAGCGCATGCGCGTGGTGGGCGTAGGCACACACCCCCTTCAGCCCGTAGAGGTTGAGGTTGCGCAGGCCGACGATATCGGTGCCCAACGTCTCCAGGTCGGCGTCCACCCCGACCGCAGCCGCCTGGGCGACAACCTCGGAGATCTTTACCGCCGGTTCGAACTCTGCTGGGCCGGTGAGGATTTCGTGCTCGACACCGGCAGCGCGTGCGGCGGCTTCATAGGCCTCACGGGCACGGTCGCGCATCGCGACCGCATCGGCGATCAGAGCCATGAAGCGGGTGGGGTTGAAATTGACGTTGGTCAGCGTCGTGAACAGGTCGAAGGAGGCATGCGCCGCGTACTGGGGGTCGGGCGCCCCGAGCTCACGCAGCTTGGCCGCGTACTGCCCGATACCCAGATCAATGTAGACCAGCACGTCCTGCAATGCGGCGGTGGTCGCGTCCTTACCGCAGTTGCCCTTGGTGGCCGCGCAACCGAAGGCCAGCAAGGTCGGGCGGTCGGGCTGGGCCGTGCGGTCGGTCTGCTCGCACTGGTAACAAAACATCGGGTCTCCTCGTCTGAACGGAACCACACCCTACGAAGACTCTCCGCGGGGCTCCGTTGATCTACATCAAGTACGTATCGTGACCCACGTCACAGCACGGACTGACTCCGGGCGTGGGCGTCCAACGCCCCGATATCGGGAATCCGCACCACCGCACCGTCCACCGCGATCAGCCCTTGCGCGGCAAGGGTGCGCATCGCCCGGGAGAACGTCTCCGGTGTCATGCCCAGCCGTGATGCCAGCACCTGCTTGAGCGCCGGCAATTCCACCGTGATCGATTCGGCCGCCTTGGAGATTCCCGCAGAGATCCCCTCCCCGCCAGTCGTATTGACGCCGGAGTCGCGCATTGCCCCCAGGATGTAGGCGATGATCCGCTGTGTGGCCGACTGTAATGAGAGCATGGCGATGTCCTGGACCTTGGACTGCAGGCGGCGAGCCATCGATGCGAGCATCAGTCGGGCCATAGCCGGATCGCCGTCCAACACGGTGTCCACCGCAGCGGCCGGAACGAACACCAAGTGGGTATCGACCAAGGCCGTGGCATCGACCGGGTAGGGCTCGCGCAGGAACATCACCGCGTGACCGAAGGCCCCACCTGGACTGACGATCTCCAGCACTTTGACCACACCCTCGGAGTTAGACACCGCCAGCTGCATCCGGCCGTCCCGGACCACGTAAAACCCGGTCGACGGGGTTCCGCGGCGGAACAACACCTGGCTGGCCGGTACCCGGATCGGCCGGCTTTGGGCAGCAAGGTATTCCGCATGGCCGCGGTCCAGTCCGTCGAACATCGGGGCTGAGGCAATGGCTCCGATGGCGGCGTCCGACGATGGGATCACCCATCGAACGGTAGAGGATTTCCCAGACCCCAGCCCACCCGGCCACAACGTTGGCTGGCTGGCGCTGACGCGCTAGACGGGATCGGGCAGCCGCAGACAGCGGCACGCCACCAGGGTCAAGTCGGCTGCGACGTCTGAGAGCGCTCTGCTCGGGGCCACGATATGGCTGAGGCCAAGGCGCACCACGCTTTCGGCCGTGATGCGGATATCGGCCGGGTCGGCCGCCGGCAACTGACCGCCGACCCACCCGAGGAAGATCCCGACCGCCTTGTCGATCAGCGGTTCGCCGCGGGTGGTCAGCAATGGCAACAGTGAGACGTCGCCGCCCTTGGCCGGCGCCTGGGTAAGGATGGTCTGCAGGAGTGGATTGTCCCGAGCCACGGTCAGCATGTACTGCGCGGCGGAACAGACCCCTCCGGCCACATCACCGGGATGGGCGGCGAGGCGCCGCTGCATCTCGGCGAAAAACTCCGCACTCTCACGCATGACCAGGGCGCCACCGAGCTCGTCCTTGGTCCCGAACTCGCCGTGCAGACTTTGCCGACTGATACCGACGGCCGTAGCGATCGCTCCCATCCGAACCGCCGCCCAACCCCGTTCGATCACGACCTCGCGGGCCGCATCCAACGCGAGCTCGCGCAGCCGGGATCGTCCGAATGCACGCGTCTCGGCTCGCAGATCGACGGCAGTCACGCAGCCGAGTCTAACCGCGTCGGACAATAAACACGCTATGTAGTCAATGCTTGACATTTTCATGTTTCTGTCCGAAGCTAAGTGGAGATCCCCACTCTCTGGAGGCCCCCATGACGACCGCTGCCCCACTCCGCGCCGAGCGCCCCTACGACCCGGCAGACATCTCGTCGACAGAATTCTGGGCGGGCACCGCCGAAGACCGGGAGAAGGTCTTCGCCGAACTCCGGGCTAACCGGCCCATCTCCTGGCATCGACCGGTGCACAACGGAATGTTCGAAGATCCGAATGACCAGGGTTTCTGGGCGGTGGTGCGGCATGCCGACCTGGTGGAGGTAACCCGGCGACCCGGCGACTTCCTCTCCGGCAAGGGCATCACCTTCGAGTCGCTGCCGCTGGAGGTTCTCGACGCCGCCCAGGGGTTCATCGCGATGGACCCGCCGCGACACACCAAGATCCGCCGGCTGATGGCGGCGGCCTTCACGCCCAAGCAGCTGGCTCGCATCGACGACCACATCGTGGCCAACGCCCGGCGCATCGTTGACGGCATCGCCGACAAGGGACGAGCCGATTTCGTCACTGAGGTAGCCGCCCTGGTGCCGATGCACAACATCTGCGACATGGTCGGCATCCCCGAGGAGCACCGCCGGACCATCGCCTACGAGTCGCAATTCGCCGACGGCTGGCGTGACCCCCGGCTGCTGCAAGGTGCCGAACCGATGGCGCGGGTTTTCCAGACCGTCACCACGATCCACGCTATCGCCCACGAACTCATCGACGCCCGCCGCAGCAAGCCCGAGAACGATTTGATGACAGCATTGGTGCAGGCCGAGGTGGATGGCGAGCGCCTGACCGACGACGACATCGCCTCGATTTTCGCGTTGCTGATCATCGCCGGCAACGACACCACCCGGCAGAGCACCAGCCATGGCATGAAGGCGCTCACCGACTTCCCCGACCAGCGGGCCTGGTTGATGGAGGATTTGGACGGCCGTCTGCCCGTAGCGATAGAGGAGATCATCCGCTGGGCGACCCCGATCATGACGTTCCGTCGCACCGCCGCGCACGACACCGAATTGGGCGGCCACCAGATCACCGAAGGCGACAAGGTCATCATGTTCTACTCCTCGGCCAACATGGACACCGAGGTCTTCGACCACCCCGAGCAACTGAACCTGTCCCGCTCACCGAATAAACACGTTGCCTTCGGCGGCGGGGGGATTCACCATTGCCTGGGCGCCCAGTTGGCACGCCGCCAGCTCAACGCGACGTTCCGCGAGCTGCTGACCCGGCTACCCGACATCCACACCGTCGGGGAGCCGGAGTTGGGCAACGGCAACTTCTTCCATACCGTGATGTCCATGAATGTGGAATTCACCCCTGAAGCAAAAGCCAGCGCGGAGAAACGATGAAGATCATCGTCGACCGCACCAAGTGCTCCTCGATCGGGTTGTGCGAGGCGACCGCGCCGGACATCTTCGAGATCGGCGCCGACGGTGCACTTCAGATTCTGCTCGACGATATTCCGGAGACACGTCGGGTCGATCTCGAACAGGCCTGCGAGAACTGCCCCACCCAGGCGCTCAGCATCGAGGGCTGACGTAACCCGATCGGGACGGTTGGCATGCTCGACGTATGGACGACGTTCCCGCTGCCATCGTGAGACTGGTCGATCCCGCATACCCACCGAGCCGGAAGGCGCCGCTGGTGTGGGGTATCGGGGCCGGAATCCCGTGGCTGATGATGACGCTGGCCCAGCTGGTGTGGATCGCGGCTGACCGCCGGGCCATCTGGCTGCACGCGCTGGCGGCGGCGGTGACCGTCCTGGGGATCGTCGTCTTCGTCGTGGTCGCCCCGCTGTGGCGCTACCGCGTGCATCGCTGGGAGATATCGCTGGCGCCCGGGCCGCCGGCCGTCTATACCCGCACCGGCTGGATTACCCAGGAACGCCGAATCGCACCCATTTCACGGGTGCAGACCGTCGATACCTACCGTGGGCCGCTGGACCGGATGTTCGGGCTGGCCAACGTGACCGTGACGACCGCGTCGTCCGCCGGTGCGGTGCGAATCGTGGCGCTGGACTCCGAGGTGGCCGACCGAGTGGTGGCACAGCTGACCGATATCGCCGCGATCGGCGACGAGGACGCCACATGACCCTGCCCGCCACACCGGGTCAACCAGCCTCCTGGCAGCGGCTGAGCCCGCGGATGTTGCTGGTGCATCCGGTGCACGAGGTGCTGCGCCAGCTGCCGCTGGTTATCGGGTCCGTGGTGCTCGGATCGGCGACCGGCAACCCGTGGTTGGTGGCACTGGCGCTGGCGCTGACCGTCGTATTCGGCGTCCTGCGGTGGCTCACCACCGCCTACCGGATCTCTCCGGAGGAGGTTCAGTTACGCAGCGGGGTGCTACAACGCACCGTGCTGTCACTGCCGCGCAACCGGATCCGCTCGGTATCCACCGACGCCCGCCTGCTGCACCGGGCCTTGGGCCTGACCGTCCTGCGGGTGAGTACCAGCCAGCAGACCGGCGGTGACGGCGAGTTCGCCCTTGATGCCGTTGCGGCACAACAGGTACCGCGACTGCGGGCTATCCTGCTGGCCGATTCTCTGGCCGTTGCCGACCTTGAGGCGGCACCCGGTCGGATCCTGGCGCGGTGGCATCCGAGCTGGCTGCGCTACAGCCCCTTGAACCTCACCGGGCTGGCCATGATCCTGGCCGCGCTGGGTATCACGTATCAGGCGGGAGCGGCTGCCGCGCTGCGCAATTCGTCCCTGCTGCAGCCGGGCCTACAAGCCGCCCAACGGTTCGGGCCCGTCGCCATTGCCGCCACCGCGGCGATCGTGGTTCTGACGGCCTCGTTGGCGCTGTCGGTGCTGCGCTCACTGGTGACCTACGGGAACCTGGTGCTGCGCCGCGACGCCGACCTGCTGCACCTCGAGCACGGCCTACTCCGGTTGCGCGAGAACACCTTCGATATGCGACGGCTGCGCGGCGCCACGCTCCGCGAGGCACTGCCCGTGCGGGTCTTCGGCGGCGCCCGGCTCGATGCGGTGATGACCGGGGTCAACGGCGCCGGCGAGTCCTCACTGCTCCTGCCGCCCTGCCCGGCGGCCACCGGGAAGGCGGTGCTGGCCGATCTGATCGCCAATCATGACGCAGCGAGCGGTCCGCTGCGTGGCCACGGTCCCGCGGCGACGCGGCGACGCTGGACGCGGGCCCTGGCGATCCCGGCGGCGCTCGCCCTGGTCAGCGCGGTGGTGGGGGTGCCGGTCTGGGTGTGGGTGGTGTTGGCCGTTGCGACGGTGTGCTGCGCGCTACTGGCCGCCGACCGGTCACGCTCGCTCGGGCACCGGGTTTCCGGCGGCTGGCTGGTCGCCCGCGCCGGCAGCCTGGAACGCCGCCGCGACTGCATTGCCGGCGCCGGCATCATCGGCTGGACGGTGCGGCAGAGCTGTCCGCAGCGGCGGGCCGGGCTGGCGACGCTGATCGCCGCGACCGCGGCGGGCTTCAAGCGTTACCAGGTGGTCGACGTTCCCGTGGACCTGGCCTGGTCGATCGCTGCGGCCGCGTCGCCGTGGGTGGCACACAACCGCTGGGCCGATCAGCCGGCCCCCTCGGGCGCCAGTTCGTCCATCGACGGGAACAACGAGCGAACCGGCTGAATCCAGGCCGTCACCCGCTCCTCGGCGTTGGAATTGGCCCCGCCACAGGCCGAGCCCGTCAGCGTCGGACCGCCGCCGGTGACCGCCAGCGAGAAACCGGTGCCGCCGGTGCAGCCCTGCTCGGGCTCCTCGATGACGATCCCGTCCAGGTCGGCGACCGTGTCCGACATCCGCGTCCAGGCGCCGGGCGGCATCGGCGCGGTCCGATCGGCCAGTACCGTCCCGTAACTGTCGACCACCATGCGCGCCTGGCTGCGATCGAACGTGATCACAAAGCTGCGGTGATACGGCGGTGGCACCGACGAATCCTGGAAGGAATAGGTCACCGTCGCGGCGATGGGAAGGCCGGCGGCGGCCGGGCTCTGGCTCGCAGGACGCTGATTCATCGGACGCTCGCCTTCCCCGGAATGGGCGGTACACCCCGGTAGCGCGAAGATGATCGTCGCCGCCAGAGTCGACAGGGCCGCCAGCCGCGCCGCGCGGGGACCGCCACTGTTCACCACCTCAGTCTGGACCAGTCTGGACCAGTCTGGGCCAGTCGACCGGGCCGCGTCACGGTAGATTCCGCTCCCATGGGCCCCGCCGTGAGCCGCGACGATATCCGTCGGCGCGTCGAGAAGCGCCGAAGGCAGCTGATGGAATCGCGCAAATTGAGTCCAGCCGCGGCGGTTGTGGCCCGTTTCAAGGAGATTGACGGCGGCACCCAGGGCGTGTTGATGGCCGTGCAGTTGTTCACCGTGGTGATCCCGCTCATGATCCTCGGGTTCAGTTATTTCAGCGGGTTCGCCGAGAACGCCAGTCCCGGTACCGTCTGGATCCGCGAACTGGGTCTGGACGGCGCCAACAGCGAGGCGGTCCGCGGCGCCTTCGGCGACACCGCGGAACTGCAGTCGTACTGGACCCTGCTCGGAATCGCGGCATTCCTCTTCTGGGGTATACCGATGTCGATCATGGTGGCGAGCATGTTCGCCAAAGCCTGGGACCGCGAACAGTTCGGGGCGGGCCAGCGCCTGGCCCGCGGATTGCTCTGGTTCCTGCTGTATCTGATGATGATCTTGCTGCGGGAACGGATCGCCTACGGCGCCGACTACACCGGCCCCACTCAGTTACTGATGTTCGTCATCGCCCTCGTGCCGGTATGGGTGTTCTGGTCGCTGACCCCGGTTGTTCTGGTGCGCGACGGCGCCCGTGGCACCAGGTACCTTGCCCTCGCGGGCCTCGCCGGGGTCGCCATCGACGGCATCCTCATTCCGGTGGCTGGGCGGCTCATCTTCCCCACGGTGATCGGCGCCTGGACCGAGTTCGGCCCGATCGGTATCGCCATGGCATTGATGACATGGTGCGGGGTACTGGGTGCCGGCTGGGTCGTCACCGCCTGCGTCGGAGCCGTGCTGTGGGAACGTACCGCCCCGACACAGACTGTCGTCGAGGCACAAGTCGCCGGGGCCTGAGTCCGGGCGATCTCAGCGGGTTCGCAACGCTAGCGCCGGGCAGGGTGAACGAAAGCTGCCCACCAGTTGAACATCTGAGTTCAGGGGTGTTCTAGTGCTGCGGAGCCTCGCTGCCATGGCCAGAATCCCCCTGTGATCCGAAATGCGCTCTGCGCCCTCACCGTCGCCCTCACGTTGACCGCCTGTTCGAGCCCAACCGAGCCGACCGCGGCGGGCACCGAGGAGCCCGCCGCCCAGACGTGCGCCCCGGGCAATGACCGCTACTGCACAGCCGCAGTCGGTGACCTGCTGGAGATCCCCCTTAGCGATCTGCGTCCCACCCAGCCCTCGCTCGGCTACGACGAGGTGTACTACCGACTGGGCCGCTACACCATCGGCGAAGGAGCCGCTGGCGCGCTTCTGGATCAGTGGTGCGTCACCAACGGTCAACAGGGTCTGCAGTCGGCTCGACCTGATGCCACGATCACCGACCCCGGTTCGTTCACCTGCGCGGTGGCGGTCGGCTCCGAGACCGCCGAGTCGCAGACCCCGATGAAGACCGCGGTCATCGGCCCGGGCGGCCAGCCCTATCTGACCGACGGCCACCACACGTTGACCTCGTTCTGGGAGGCCCCCGGCGGAGGGCCGAACACCCTGGTGAGGCTCAGGGTCACCGGAAATCTATTGGAACTGGAGCCGGACGCGTTCTGGCCCGCGATGCAGGACAAAGGCTGGACCTGGCTGCGCGACGCCGACGGCAACCCCGTAACCCCCGAACAACTCCCGGCCAGCCTCGGACTGAAACAATTCGCCAACGATCAGTATCGCGGCGTGCTGTACTTCGTCCGCGACGTCGGCTACACCCAGGACGACGACAGCCCGGCCTTCCA
>CAZGPT010000124.1:0-9688 GCA_964527015.1 uncultured Mycobacterium sp.
CCCGAGCCCCGGCACACCCGGCCGCGGAATCACCCGGCAACCGTACCCGCCGAAGTTGAACGACCCACGTACGCCGGCATACGCGGCTGAGCTGGGGATCAGCCGTTGTGCGGGCCGACCTTCGCGGCGGTGCGGGGCCCCGTGCGCACGGCCGCCTCACACCGCGCGGCGAGTTCCCCGCGTCCGGTTCCCGGAAGCTGCAATGCGCCCAGTTCGATACTCACGATGGTCCGGCGGGCGCGGGCGGTCCGTTTCAGCGATGCCCCCAGCGAATCCTCGCCCAGGAAGGCCGCGACGGTCGAGGGGCTGCCGTCCCGATGAAAATAGCTCAGGCGCAGGGGTTGGACCGGGCGTGCGGCATCGATCGCGGCCTGGAACAGCGCCGGGCGGAACTGGCCGTGGTCGCGGCCGCAATAGGTGGTGCCCTCGGGGAAGACAACCACCGTATGCCCGTCGCGCAACCGCTGGACCACGGTCCCGACCACCCCGGGCAGCCCCCGGAGGTTTCTGCGTTCGATGGGGATCACGTTGGCCAGACGAGCGGCCAGTCCCACCGCCGGCCAGTCGATGAGATCGGCGCGCGCGACAAAGGCACCCGGGAGAACCGCGCCGACGGCAAAGACGTCGACCCACGACACGTGGTTGCTCACGACCAGCATGCCGCGCAGGTTGCGGATCGGGCCGCCGGACAGGGCGATTCGCACGCCGAGACTGAGCAGGACCATCCGGCAGTAGATCCGCTTGACATGCAGTTGACCCGGCAGCGGTAGGGCCAGCAGCGGCAGCATCGTCAACAAAAGCGTTGCGGCAGTGATCCGCCGGGCCGACCGGACGGCCTCGACGACGCGGTGTCCGGGCGATCCGAGCCCGGACCGCACGCAGCCTTCGGTGCACGATGTCTTGGGCAGCCAGGCGTGTTCGGCCGTGCTCATCGCACATCGCCACCCTGCGCGGCAGCCGAGGCGGAGCGAAGCCGGGTCAGGTAGCGGATATCGGCCTGTCGCTTGTCCAGCAGCGTCGGGAAGTCGCCCACACCGAAGGCGGGGTCGTGGGCGGGCTCGCCGCAGATCCGGGCGCCCAGTCGCAGGTAGCCCCGCATCAGTGCTGGGACCGTCGTCCGCCGGGGTGGCTCGATGCTGTCGAGGTCCCGGCCCTCGAGCAGCACCGGGCGGTGGGGATGCACGGTGTATTCGGCGGGGGCGGCATGCCGGCCGAGGGTGAAGTCGCGAACCGCGCGCAGGTGGCTGCCAGGGGGGCCGTCGCCGTGAGTCGGTACCGATACGCAGCCAATGACGTAGTCGTAGTCACATCGGTCGAGATAGGCCAGAATGCCGGCCCACATCATCAGGATGACCGCCCCGTTGCGGTGGTCACTGCGCACCACCGCGCGGCCCATTTCGACGACGGACGGCCGCAGTGGGTCGAGTGCCCTGATGTCGAATTCGTTGGCGGTGTAAAGACCCCCGGCGGCGATCGCACCCGGCGGCGGCAACATCCGGTAGCAGCCGATGATCTCGCCGGAGTCGTCATCGCGCACAAGGATGTGATCGCAATGCTGATCGAACCGGTCGGCGTCCACCTCGGTCTCGTTGCGGAGGGTGAACCCCGGTTCGGTCGAGAAGACGTCGTAGCGCAACCGTTGCGCGGCACGGATCAGGGTCGGGTCGGCGGTCAGCAACAGCGTGTAGCGCGGACCGGCCAGTCGGCGGGCGTCGTTGTGGTCAGGGGATATGAGGACGGAAGCACTGCTCACACCGTGCACAGTCACGGAGTCGCATGGCCAAACTTCTACGGCCGGGTGTTGTGTCGGTGTACGGGTGGTGACCACTGCTGCAGCGTGGTCGGATTGTTCATCCGTTGTTGGTCTGATGCATCGGGTCGAGAACCAGTCAGCCCGCGGCGGATCCCTAGACATGAACCGTGGGATGCACCGTATTCGGCACCGGCTATCTCGTTGTCGCCTTGGTCTGCTCGGCGCCAATATCGCGGTGCTTGGCGCGGCTTTCAAGCCGGACTCCGACGATGCGCGTGACTCGCCGGCGCTCAACGTCGCAGGCATGCTGCAACTGAACGGGGCCACCGTTGACGTGTACGACCCCAAGGCGATGGAGCATTCGCAGCGCGTCTTCTCGACGCTGAAACTATGCGGCATCGGTATTGGAAGCCTGTGAACACGCCGATGGGTCATGGTGCTCACCGATTGGCCCGAATTGACCGGCCTGGATCCTGATGAGCCGGCGGAACTGAGCGCGACGGTGCGTTCCCGAGTGGTCATAGACGGCCGTCATTGTCCTGATGCCCTACGCTGATCGGCGGCCGGTTGGATGCTGTACGCGCTCGGCCGGCGAAGCCCGTGCTGAGTCGACGGTAACTCGACGCCGGCCGTATCCGGGCGTGCAACCTCGGCGACACCCGCCGATGAGACGGTAACGGCGTGCGAGTCGCAATCGTCTCAGAGTCCTTCCTTCCCAATGTGAACGGTGTCTCAAACTCGGTACTGCGGGTGCTTGAGCATCTGCGCCGCGAGGGCCATGAGGCGCTCGTCATTGCCCCGGATAGTCCCCGCGGTGAACCCCCCGCAATGCGTGTTCATGATGGGGTCAGGGTTCACCGGGTTCCGTCCACGATGCTGCCGAAGGTGACTTCTCTTCCCCTCGGTGTGCCCCGGCCGCGGATGCTCGGTGTGCTGCGTGGGTTCGCGCCGCATGTCGTGCATCTCGCATCGCCCGCGTTGCTGGGCTACGGCGGGCTGCTGGCCGCCCGGCGTCTCGGCGTACCGACGGTGGCCGTTTACCAGACCGACGTCGCGGGCTTCGCCGCGAGTTACGGGGCACGGTTCGCCGCCGGTCCGGCGTGGGCGTGGACCCGGCACGTGCATTCCCGGTCCGACCGAACCCTGGCGCCGTCCACGGCGGCCATTGACGATCTTCGGTCTCACGGTATCGCCCGCGTCCACTACTGGCCGCGGGGCGTGGACGTCACCGGATTCGCTCCGTCGGCACGCGATGAGCAGCTTCGCCGGATGTGGTCCCCAGATGGCAAGCCGATCATCGGATTCGTCGGACGGCTGGCACCGGAGAAACGGGTGGAGCGGCTTGCCGGCCTGGCTCGCCGCGCCGACCTGCAGGTGGTGATCGTCGGCGATGGTGTCGACCGGGCCAAGCTGCGCACCGCACTGCCGTCGGCGGTCTTCACCGGTGCGCTGTACGGCGAGAAATTAGCGGCCGCCTACGCGAGCATGGACGTATTCGTCCACCCTGGTGAACATGAAACCTTCTGCCAGGCAGTGCAAGAGGCACTTGCTTCCGGAGTCCCGGTGATCGCGCCGGACGCCGGCGGTCCCCGCGATCTCGTCATTCCATTCCGCAGCGGTCTGCTGCATCCGGTGCCTGGGTTCGAATCGCAGTTGGATCAATCGGTCGACCATCTACTCGGTGAGCGGCACCGATACTCGCAAGCCGCACGGCGCAGCGTGCTGGGGCGCACCTGGCCTACGGTCTGCGAACAACTGATCGACCACTACCGCATGGTGCAGGGCGAGGACGATGCCCGAGGCGCGCAGACCCGCCTGGCATAGCTGCCCGGGATTGCCGCCGGTTCCCGACAGCCGCGGGGCGTTTCAACCGGCAGTCACCTCGTCGGTCCACACCCGGAAGCTGGTCAATGTGTTGTCCCCGAAAGCATTGCTGAGCGCTACGTCGGCGGCGTCGCGGCCGCGTGCTATCAACACCCTGCCAATACGGGGAGTGTTGTTGCGGGCGTCGAAGGTGTGCCATTGGCCGCCGAGGAACACCTCGAACCAGGCGGCGAAATCCATCGGGCCGTACGGCGGTGGCATGCCGATGTCGCCCAGGTAGCCGGTGCAGTACCGGGCCGGGATGTTCATGCAACGGCACAGGGCGACGGCGAGGTGGTTGAAGTCCCGGCAGACCCCGGTCCGTTCATTGAACGTTTCCAGCGCTGTCTGGGTCACTCGCGCGTACTCGTAGCCGAAGGTCACATGCCGGTGGACGTAATCGCAGATGGCCTGAACGCGACCCCACCCGGTCGGCGCGTGTTCGAAGAGATCCCACGCGGTCTTGGAGAGCCGGTCGGTCTCGCAGTATCGGCTGCCAAGCAGGTAGACGAGCGTGTCGACGGGCAGTTCGGGTACCGGAATCTGTTGTGCCTCGGGCGCAATCATGTCTGGGAGCCCGGTATCGTTAACTAGCGCATTCGCCGTGACTCGCATGCGGCCTGCGGGTGCGACTATGCGGGAGCACCAGTTTCCGAAGCTGTCTCGATAAGCGTCTACCGGAACCGGCGGGTCGAATACCAAGTCGTCACGGCCGCGAAGATCGGAAACCCGGGTGAAGTGCACGTTGAGGTTGAAGATCATCGGGGTGGGTTTCGGGCAGTCGTACACCATCTCGAAGCCGACCTGAATTTGCATCATTGCCTTCCGTTATCGGCCAGATGTGGTTGCGCTGACTCGCGAAGGGCGGCAGATGTCAGCAGATGCCGTGCTCAACGATTCGATCAGTATGCGTTGCGTAGCGGTCCAACGCTGCCCGGCAGACAGAGCGATGCCCTGGTTGACCTCCAGTTCGATTCCGACGTACTCGCCGGGGGCGAAGCGATGGCGCAGGTGCGAGGTCAATCCGTCTCCGCTACCGGCGTAGGGGTAGTTGCGGCGTACCCGCAGTTGCGGAGCGAAGGTCGCCAGCGAGGTCTTCCAGCGGGCGCACAGCGCGGCCTCCTCGCGCCGTGCCGGGTCATAGAGCAGACCCACGTCGGCGTTTCGGACTTTGCCGTCTAATTCGGGGGTGAAACTGTGCGATGAAACGTGGATGACGCGATTACCGCGGGCGACCGCTTGTGTCACCAGGTGCTCGACCCGGGAGCGGTAAGGCCGGTAGTGGTCGTCCAGAATCCGGGTCCGGGTACCGGCTGGGAGGCCCCGGGTCGCCGCCGAGAATAGTTGCCGGTGACCGGTCGATCGGTTGAGGTCGACGAGTAGGCGGCTGGTGGTCGAAGCCACCAGAGGTGCGCTGAAGGCGCCGGAGAGGGCCGTCGCCATCGTCAGCGCGCCGTGGTCGTACCCGCGGTGGGAATCCAGCAGGACCCGCTGACCGCGGAAAAGCCCCCGATAGGCCGCAGGTATCCGGTTACCGCCGTGTTCGCAGGTGATGATGACCGTGTCCATCGCCGAGACGACCCGTCACCAACTCAACTCGGGCAGGCGGCGAAACACCTGGCGGGTGCCTTCGCTCCAGTCGTGGCTGAGCGCACTGAAATACTCATCACCCGAATCGAATCGCCGCCGCAGATTCACCTGAAGGCTGTCTTTCCGGTAGCACGCGAGGTCGATCGGCATACCCACCGAAAGATTGCTCCGCATGGTCGAATCGAAAGAAACCAGAACGCATTTCGTGGCGTCGGCTACGGGTGTCTGTTTGGTCAGCACACGATCCAGGATCGGCTTGCCGTATTTCGTCTCGCCGGTCTGGAAGAAATGGGTGTCCGTGCCGGCTTCGATGAAGTTGCCTTCGGCGTAGGTCCGGAACAGTCGCATTGGTTCGCCGTCGATCTGACCGCCGACGATGAACGAGGCGTTGAATCGGATGTCGTTTTGTTCCAGATGGCCGCCGTCGCGCTCTTCGATGTCACGCATCGCGTCGGAAACCAATGTCACGGCGTCGAACATCGTCGTAGCGCCGAGCAGATTTTCCACACCGGGGCCGCCTGCGCAGCGTTGGTTCAACACGCTGATGACGGCCTGCGTGCCGGCCAGGTTTCCCGAACTCAGCAGAACGATGGCGCGGTCACCGGGAATTTCGAACACTGTCATTTTGCAGAACTTGGCGACGCTGTCCATGCCGGCGTTGGTGCGCGAATCCGAGGCGAAAATCAGTCCATCATCAAGCAATACCCCGATGCAGTACGTCATTCCGCGGGCCCGATAAGCGACGTGGTTCTGGTGTGCATTGGGCTCCTCACCGCTGCTGCCCCCAGCCCCTTGGCCGGCGTAGCACGCCCACAGAGGCGTGCCGTCGAAACCGAATCCCGCCCGGGTGCTGCCGACACTACAGGCAGCCGCGCCGCGTTACCGGGTGAGCGGCGTTGCGGGGAAGAACTGACTGCACGCCTCGAGTGCGCCTCGGTATCCCAGTTCGAAGGAGTCGATCCGTTCCCCGGCGGTTCCATGGTCTCGTCCGGGTGCTTCAACGGATGCGGTCGCGGCGAGGTACTGCTTGACCCGATCCACATCACCCGGGTTTTCGATCGTCCCGCGGGCAGCCTGGAAGCCGACGAAAGCGCCTGAAACGCAGTCGGCTTGATTTTCGCTACGGATTGTTTCGCGGGCGTTGCCCGGAGTCGGCACCTGCCGGGCCGCCTGAAGAAAGTGCCCGTATTCGTGTGCGATCCCGGAGATCGGTCCCCATGGCCCGTACCGCTGGTAGAAATCCCGGAGGGTTTGCTGGCCGATGTAGACGGTGTTGTCGGTCAGGCAGTAGTTATAGGAGCGATCACGTTGGGTTGCTTGGCCGTAGACATCAACGCACCGACTGCTGGCACTGGTGCCCGAACGGACGTAGACGAGCCTGGGCAGTGAATCGTCGGCGATGCCGAACTGGGTGATGTATTCGGTCACTAAACGTTCGCCGGCTCCGACGACTTCGTGCAGCTGTTCACCGAGTTGGCAGCTGTGGAGTTCAGCGCCCACACAGGAAGAAGTGTCGTCGGGATAATCGGGCAACGCGACAACAGCCGGGGCAGCGACGACATGGCAGGCCGCAGTGGCAACCACGGCCGTCAGGATCGCCGATCGCCTCGACGGCCACCGACTGAGGCGAAGGCTCAGTCGGTACCGCAGGAACAGCTGGGTCCGCAGGTGCAGGGCGAGCAGTTGCAGCTCGCGTTGCCGCAGCCGGAGTCCTTCCCGCAGGTGCACGGAAGTTCGCAGGTACACGGCGAGCAGGTGCAGTTCGGGTTCTCGCAGGTTGCCGTTGCGCTCATACCGACAGTGTTTCACACGTTCTGCGTGGCAGGAAGGTGTCAGCCTGCCCGGTCGTCCCGCCGGGCGGCGGTGATGAGGTCGTCCCGGGCGCGGGCTACCCGCGAGCGGATCGTGCCCAGTGGGCACCCGCAGATCTCCGCGGCTTCGGCGTAGGACAGCCCCAGCACCTGAGTCAGGATCAGGGCGTCGCGTCGATCGGGTTCCAGACCGTCAAGAAGCATCCTGATCTCGACGACGTCCTCGAATCGGGCCTGGCCGGGGGAGGTGCTGAGCAACTCCTCCATATCCACCTGACCGGTGGTGCGGGGCCGGGCCTGATTGCGGCGGATCTGATCGACGACGACGCGACGCGCGATCGACAGTAGCCAGGTCCGTGCCGAGGACCGGCCGGCGAAGCGCGGCAGCGCCCCGATGGCCCGGATGAAGGTTTCCTGGGTGAGATCGTCGGCGATACCGGGATCGGCGAGAAATGCCACCGTCCGCCAGACGTCACGCTGGCTGGACCTGATGAACTCGTCCAGGGCACGGCGATCACCTCGACCGGCGGCAAGCGCCCACTCGGTCAGCGGATCGTCGTCTGCCACGCCCCGAACTCTAGGGGATGGAACCACCGGACCGGGACGCAGGCGTGCAATCGACGGGTAATTTGGCTATCAGCGCGACGGAACTTTGAGCCGGGTCGATCCGACTCGTTTAAGCGGGACGCCTGCGCCGAGTCGCCGCGGCGGCCTGAGCCAGAGCAGTGAGGAGGACGATGACCACCGTCGTCGGCGGCACCGAAGCTACGGAAGCTACGGGGGCTCTGTCCTCGCGCCGCGTCGAACTGGACGTCTCGGGTATGACCTGTGCGGCCTGTGCGACCCGGGTGGAGGCGCGGCTGAACAAACTCGATGGTGTCCGGGCCTCGGTGAACTACGCCACCAGGGTGGCGACCGTTGATGCGCCGGCCGAGGTGGAGACCGACGAGTTGTGCGCGGTAATTCGAAAGGCCGGCTACGAGGCGGGCCTGCGGGCATCCGGCAACGATGAGCGGTCCGACCCCGATGACGCGGCGGCGCGTTCGCTGCTGCTGCGACTGGCGGTGGCGGCGGTGCTGTTCGTCCCGTTGTCGCATTTGGCGGTGATGTTCGCGGTCCTGCCGGCGAGCCGGTTCGCCGGATGGCAGTGGGTGCTGTGCGCCTTGGCGCTACCCATCGTCGTCTGGGCGGCGTGGCCCTTTCACCGGGTGGCGCTGCGCAATGCCCGGCACCGGACCGCGTCCATGGAGACGTTGATCTCGGTCGGCATCACGGCGGCCACCTTGTGGTCGCTCTACACGATTTTCGCGGCTGACCGGAAACAGCCCACGACCGGGGTCTGGCAGGCGCTGATGAGTAGCGATGCCATCTACCTGGAGGTGGCCGCCGGGGTGACGGTGTTCGTGCTCGCCGGCCGCTACTTCGAGGCGCGGGCCAAGTCGAAGGCGGGCAGCGCACTGCGAGCACTGGCCGCACTGAGTGCCAAGAGTGTCTCGGTGCTACTGCCGGACGGCACCGAGATGGTGATTCCCGCGGAGGAACTCAAGGAGGAGCAGCGCTTCGTCGTCCGCCCCGGGGAAACCATCGCCGCAGACGGACTGGTCGTCGACGGCGGTGCGGCGGTCGATATGAGCGCGATGACCGGGGAATCGACACCGGCCCGGGTGCAACCCGGCGCCAGCGTGATCGGCGGGACAGTCGTCCTTGACGGTCGGCTGATGGTCGAGGCCGCGGCCGTCGGTGCCGATACCCACTTCGCCGGCATGGTGCGCCTCGTCGAAGAGGCGCAGGCGCAGAAGGCCGACGCTCAACGCCTCGCCGACCGCATTTCCAGGGTTTTCGTCCCGGCGGTGTTCATGATCGCACTGCTCACCGCCGCCGGATGGCTGCTGACCGGCGCCGGAGCGGACCGGGCCTTCTCGGCGGCATTGGCGGTGCTGGTCATCGCGTGCCCGTGCGCCCTGGGGTTGGCCACTCCCACGGCCATGATGGTGGCCTCCGGGCGGGGGGCTCAGTTGGGCATCTTCCTCAAGGGCTACCGCGCATTGGAGGCCATCCGGGACATCGACACCGTCGTGTTCGACAAGACCGGAACCCTGACCACCGGTCATCTTGCGGTGACCGATGTGACCGCCGTGGATGGCTGCGGCACCGCGGACCTGCTGGCAATGGCCGCAGCGGTGGAATCCGGTTCCGAACACGCCATCGCCACCGCGATCGTCGCGGCGACCGGCGACCGGACGGCGGTCGAGGACTTCCGGGCGCTACCGGGCCGGGGGGTGAGCGGGGATGTCGGTGAGCGCAGGGTCGAGGTGGGACGGCCGGCCTGGGTCGGGCGCGACAAGGCGGTGCCCGACGCGATCGAATCGGCCCGCAGGGAGGGCGAGTCGCTCGGGCACACCGTCGTCCTGGTGGCTGCCGGCGGGCTTGTGCTCGGGTCGATCACAGTGGCCGATGCGGTCAAGCCCAGCGCTGCCGACGCCGTCGCGGCGCTACATCAGCGGGGCCTGCGAACGGTCCTTCTGACCGGCGACAATGCCGCCGCGGCCGCCGAGGTGGCCGCCCAGGTGAGCATCGACGACGTTATCGCCGAGGTGCTGCCCGAGGGCAAAGTCGACGTCATCGAGCAGTTGCGCGGGCAGGGCCGGGTGGTGGCGATGGTCGGCGACGG
>CAZGPT010000125.1:0-9426 GCA_964527015.1 uncultured Mycobacterium sp.
GGTCCAGCAGATCCTGGGTGATCTTCTGGAACTCCGAACGGGTCAGCTGCTCGTCCAGGAACAGCGGGTTCTTGTCGGCGTCGACGGTGATGTAGGGCAGGTTGATCGAGGTGGACTGGCTTGAGCTCAGCTCGATCTTGGCCTTCTCGGCGGCCTCCCGCAACCGCTGCATCGCCATCTTGTCCTTGGTCAGGTCGATTCCGGACGAGGCCTTGAACTTGTCGACGAGCCACTCGACGATCCGGTCATCCCAGTCGTCGCCACCGAGGTGGTTGTCACCCGAGGTGGCCCGGACCTCGACGACTCCATCGCCGATCTCCAGCAGCGAGACGTCGAACGTGCCGCCGCCGAGGTCGAACACCAGAATGGTCTGTTCCTTGCTGCCCTTGTCCAAACCGTAGGCGAGCGCCGCCGCGGTCGGCTCGTTGACGATCCGCAGGACGTTCAGCCCGGCGATCTGACCGGCTTCCTTGGTGGCCTGCCGCTGGGCGTCGTTGAAGTACGCCGGCACGGTGATGACCGCGTCGGTGATGTCCTCGCCGAGATAGCTCTCCGCGTCGCGCTTGAGCTTCTGCAGCACCCGGGCGCTGATCTCCTGGGCGGTGTAGTTCTTCCCATCGATATCGACGGCCCAGTCGGTGCCCATATGGCGCTTGACCGATCGAATGGTGCGATCAACGTTGGTGACCGCCTGGTTCTTGGCGGGCTGGCCGACCAGCACTTCGCCGTTGCGCGCAAAGGCGACCACCGACGGTGTGGTGCGCGAGCCCTCCGAGTTGGCGACGACGACAGGGTCGCCACCTTCGAGAACCGCGACGACGGAGTTGGTGGTCCCGAGGTCGATACCGACCGCACGAGCCATAGTGAATTCCTCCTGATAGAGATGTCTTTGATTGGTTGAACAGTTTGGTTGGACACCACTGGATTAACAGTGGTGCAGCTACTGTGAGCCGACCGCACTCAAGCTTGCTGGAAGCGCACCGCGCTGTCAACCAGCAGTTGAGCGAACTCGACTCAAGTTTCCTTCAGTCACAACCGCGGACGTCCAACTTTTGTTCCCGGCCCGCTACCCGGCATCGATCAGCGCCACCGGGGTTGACTCCCGCGGTTAACTAGAAGGGTGATCACTCGACTTCACGCAAGTTCCGGTTCGACTGTCGGCTACCGGTTCTCCGGCGCGATCGACAAGGCCGACTACGCGGTCTTGGTACCGGAGATGGAGAAACTCGTCGCCGAACACGGTGATGTCCAGATTCTCTGCGACCTCAGCGACTTCACCTCGGAGAAACCGAGCGCTTGGCTGGCCGACCTGAAGTTCGGTAAAGAATTCCACACCAGCATCTCGAAAATGGCGATTGCCGGCCCGCACCACTGGGAAGAGTGGATCGCCAAGGCGGCCGCGCCGTTCTACGCCCGGGAGGTCCGCTACTTCCCGGATGTCGAAGCCGCCTGGGCATGGCTGCGCTCGGATTGATCCCTCGACGAACCACGGACGCCCGTTGACGATCCCTTGATGGATCTGATCGGTGCGGCACCGATTCAGCGGCCCGGCATCCCTCGCCACGCGTCGAACCCGACGAACGTCCCGGCGCCCAGCAACAGCAGCGCGATGATCCACCGGCCGTGGACTGCCATGATGCGCTCGTACCCCTCTTTGATGCGGACCGAGGCTCCCGGGTTGACGAACTCGATGACCGCCGGCACCAGGGCGGGCAGCACGGCGATCACCGCGAATACAGCGATGCCCAGGGTCCGCACCGGCCGCTGGTCTATCTGGACGATCTGATGTCCGGCGGCGATCGCGATCGGGAACACCTTCGGATGTAACCCACAGATGGCGAACCCGGCCAGACCGGCGCGGGCCACCCGGTGTGAAACCGGCAGATCAGTATCCGGATCGAGTTGGCGCATCACCGCCGGGAAACGCTTCGTCAACGTGTTGCGGAGCCGACCGGGCTCGCGCTCCGGCTTCGAGATATCGGCGATCGGCGTGTGCCGTAAAGCCTTCACCGCGCGATACAAGCCGATGGCCAGCAGGGCTGCGGCGATGCACACACGGACGATGAAACCCGGCCAGCCGTGATGGGCCGACTCGGTGGCACCGGAATCGGAGACGTGCGCAATCCAGAGCCCGATCCCGGTGGCGAACGCGATACCGAGAACGGCGCCTACAGCGAAGAACCCAGCCGTCAGCCGGGGGACCTTCTTGTCGCCGGCGATGACCAGCCCGAGCACCAGCGTCTCCGGGCTGAGGGAAATCGCCAGCGCCAACGATGCCAGGACGACGAGATGAGAATCCATCGCAGGTCACCCTATCGACTTCCGGGGCGCTCAGGACGGTCCGATACCGGGACTTCGCTAGGTTGCTATTCAGGCCGTAGACAGCAGGCCCCAGGCAGACAGGCAGACAGGGAGACCGCAATGCGCACCAAAACGCGCACCAATCGGATAACAACCGCGTCGGCGGCCCTCACCCTTGCCGCGGCGACCCTGCTCGGCTGCTCGCAGCCAACCCGACCGGCCGGAATCACCGCCGCGCCCGTCACCAAGATGGACGATGCGCCGGCCCCACCCGCCGGTGCCCAACCGCGATTGGCCGCGACCCCCGCCCAGATCGGCGAAGACCTGATCGCCGATGAGTTGGCGCTGCGGGATCCGGCCACACCGGAACCGGCCCTGGTCGCCGCCGCGCGCCGCCAGCAGGCGGCCTACCGGGCCATCGGCCGCAATCCCGACTGGGACAGGACCATCCGGCCGATGATCCCACCGGGCCTGATCGAGACCTATGACCGCAATATCGACGCTCGCCGCCAATTGACCGCGATGGCCCCGGTGCGCGACACCCTGCCCGCGTGGCGCATCATCGCCCCAGCCCCGGCCGAGGAGCTCCTGGGCTACTACCGCGACGCGGAGGCGGCGACCGGAGTGAGCTGGAACTACCTGGCGGCGATCAACCTGATCGAGACCCGGTTCGGCAGTATCGCGGGAGTGAGCACGGCCGGAGCACAAGGTCCGATGCAGTTCATGCCGCAGACGTGGGCAGCCTACGGCCGGGGCGACGTGAACTCCCCCCGCGACGCCATCATGTCGGCCGGTAACTATCTGGCCGCCAGTGGTTTCGCCGAGAACCCCGGTCGGGCCGTCTACGCGTACAACCACGCCAACGAGTACGTGCAGGCGGTCCAGGACTACGCGGCAATCCTGGCCGCCGACCCGGGCTCATTCGCCGGCTACTACCGCTGGGAGGTGTACTACTACACCACCTCCGGCGACGTCCTGCTGCCCATCGGTTACGCAGAGACACAACGGATTCCGGTCAGCGAGTATCTCGCTTCCCACCCACAGTAGACCGGCAGCGCAGGCCGGAGGCGCCGCCGGCTTCAGCCCAGGCCGCTTCCGACGGCCAGACCAAGCAGGTAGGTGATCGCAGCGGCACCGTAACCGATCATCAACTGGCGCAACGCCCGCCGCAACGGTGGGGCGCCGGAGAGCAGTCCGACGATGACCCCGGTGGTCAGTAGCGCGGCGCCGACCAGCGCCGCCGCCGTGAGCGCAGCCGTCATACCGGTGAGGCCGAACAAGTAGGGCAGCACCGGGATCGATGCCCCGGTGGCGAAGAACAGGAAGCTCGACACTGCCGCACCGAGCCCGGTTCCGATGGCTTCATTGCGTTCGGTTCCGCTGACCGCCGATGCAGCGGTGCCCGCGGCCGCCTCCCGCAGCACCTTGTCGGCATAGGCCTTCGCCTCCTCGGAACTCAGGCCCCGTGCCCGGTAGACGAGTTCCAACTCGTTGGTGTTGACATCGAGCTGGGTGAGCGCGGAACCCACGTGGGGGCTCGGCGCGGAGGCCTGCAACAACTCACGCTGCGAGCTGACCGACACGTACTCGCCCGCAGCCATCGACAGCGCGCCGGCCAGCAACCCGGCCAGCCCGGTGACCAGCACGGTGTGATTGGACGCCCCGCTGGCACCGACGCCGAGGATCAGCGCCAGATTGCTCACCAGCCCGTCATTGGCGCCGAACACCGCAGCCCGGAAACTGCCCGACAGCCGGTCCCTGCCGCGGGCGGCCAGCGCCCGGATGACCTCCTCATGAATCTGTTCGTCGGCGGCCATGGTGGCGGTGGCGTCGGCGTCGGCGTCGTAGCTGGCACGGGCTTCGAAGCGCTGGACCAGAGCCAGCACGAAAACCGACCCGAAATGCCGGGCCAGGAAGGCCAGGATCCGGGTGCCGAGGTCAGCGCGGACCGGCTCACCGACACTCTCACCGAGCAGGGTCAGCCAGTGCTGTTCGTGGCGCTCCTCGGCGGCGGCGATGGCGGCCAGGATCTCCCGTTCCTCGCCGTCGTATTTCTCGGCCAGGTCCCGGTACACCGCCGCCTCGGCCCGTTCATTGGCCAAGTGTCGCCGCCAGCGCTGTAGTTCCGCCGGGGCAGCTCGCCGATCATCCCGCTCCGGCGGCTTATCCATGGCCGCACATCTGACTCACCGGGGATCCACCGGCGCCGATCTCAGCGGGCACCGAAGATGCTGTCGACGAACGCCTCATTGCCCTGTTTCCAGGCGACGATGAAGTTTCCGACGTCATCACGGCTGATCGCCAGGGCGGGGCAGAAAAACTCACCGGCTCCGCTGGTGAAGAAGTACGGCGATCCGATGACGCCACGACTCTTGCCCTCGTCCAAGTCGGCCTGGATGGCCGTGGCGGTGGCGTCGCGGTCGAGGGCGTCCAGACCGAACCGGGTGGCGATCTCCGCCACCACGTGCGACTGACCGATATCGAGGCCTTTTTCGAACACCGCGTCGCGGAGTGCCATCCCGACGGTCTCGATCAACACCGGGTCTCCGGTGCGGTCCGCGGCGGCGCTGAGCGCGAACGCGGTCATCGACGTCTTCGGAAAGGTTTCGACGGAGAACCCGGCGAAGAGGTCGGGCCGGATGGACTCGCGAATGGCCTCGATCTCCGCCGCGACATGATGCGCATCCAGCGGTTTGCCGTTGATCAGTTCCAGCGGCCAGGCCCGGATCCGCAGCCTCGGCTCGTCCAGACCGCGCTCACCGCGCCGGTCGAGCAGTGTGTGCAATCCCACATGGGTGAACGGGCATAGGACGTCCGCGAAGACCTCGACAGTTTCCATGGCCGGAGGGTACCCGCCGAGCCCTTTGGAAACCCGCGCTGCCCGACCTGTTGCGGGACCCGGCGGCAGGCCCCATTTTCCCGATCGAACCCGTTTCGGTGGGCTGATATCGACCTGCGAGAAAATGTTAAAAGTCTGTGAAAGCCCTGAAAAACCGCTAGCGTCGTGCTCACGTCGCGCGGCGGCCCGCGAGTCAGCCCGCGAGTCGGCTTAGAACGGGGAACGAACCATGACGTCGATCAAACAAGTTTGCCTCCGGGTCGCGGTCGCCGGGGTGATGGCCGGCGGCGGATCCGCGGTGGCGGCTGCGGTAGCCAACGCGGAACCGTCCGCACCCGACTCGAACTCGTCGGCCGGCGCCTCGACCGGTGAGTCCGGCCGCGCGGCCGGCCCCACAAGCCGGTCCCGCACCCGCGCCGGCAATCCGGCCGCCGCGGCAACCGCCGGTGCCCGCGGACCGGCAAAGGCCGCCGGAGCCAGCCGCGACACGGCGAAGCAGAACGAGCTCCCGCGGGCGTTCCTGAACACCAAGCCCGCGGATCTCTCCGTGACGATCCCGCCGACGGCCGCACCGCGGGAGGATTTCGCGGCGACTCCGGCGCAGGCGATCCCCACTACCGCCCCGCAGAACTCCGCCCCGGCCGCCGCACCCGCCATCGCCACGGCACCCGCTGCCGCCACCGCGGCGGCGAGGGTGGCCGCCGCGGCACCTCCGGCTGCGAGGCCCGCCCCGGCAGCTCCGTCTCCCGCCCCGGTTCCAGCCTTACCGGCGCTACCGATCCCGGCGCTACCGGTGCCTCCTGCCAGCGCGGTCGCCGTCACCGCCGCCGCCACGAACACTCGCCGCAGCGTGCCGGTCGCCGCCGCCCAGGTCGCCGAGACACCGACCCACGTCCTGCTGATCGGCACCGACGGAACAAACCTGAGCAAGATCCTCGAATACACCTACGACCTGCCCGACAGTGGGTTCAGAGAGCTGATGGACGAGGGCATCACCGGCGCGACGAGCCTGGTGGGCCACACCACCATCTCCGGTCCATCCTGGACGACCATTCTGACCGGAGCGTGGGACGACAAAACCGGCGTCATCAACAACCTGTTCGACCCGGCGCCCTATGACGCCTGGCCGACGGCGTTCAATCTGATCGAGTACAACAAACCCGGTGTGAACACCGCGGTGATCGCCAACTGGCAGTACATCAACGACATGGCCGCAGCTGGCGGCTACCCGGCCGATGTGAACGAGTTCGTCGAGTTCACCAATACCTGGGAAGAGACCGACGATGAGGTCGCCGCCAGGACCATCGACCTCATCAACGGGACGGGCGGCGGCGACTCCGCATTCATCTTCTCCTACCAGGTGGGTGTCGATGAAGCGGGTCATTTACATGGTGGAGCCTCACCGGAGTACAAGGCCGCGGTCATCAACACCAGCGAGAACATCAAGGCCATCCTCGACGCCATCGACTCCTGGGAAACCGCCAACCCCGGGGAGGAGTGGACGGTGATCGTCACCACCGATCATGGCCACCAGCCTTCGGTGGGCTTTGGTCACGGATTCCAATCGCCGGACGAGACATCGTCGTTCGTGATGTTCGACATCGAGGGCGATGACACCAATGACGGCGACCAGAACCTGGCCTACAACACCGCCGACATCACGCCGACCATCGTCGACCTGTTCGGGATCGCCCAGCGGTCAGACTTCGACGGCGTGCCTCTACAGACCCGGGCGACGAGCATCGTCGATCCCGGGCCCAATCTCGAGCAGACCCTCGACGATGCCATCGGGATGTACGGCTACCCCGATATCGGCACCGACATCGCCCTGGGCGCCCGGACGATCTTCGCGTCGATCCCCTATTTCCTCGACGGATTCGTCACCACTGTCACCGACCAGTTGCAGGCGATCGTCGACCAGGACATCTTCCTCATCAGCGCGCTGGCCGGGTTGACCGAGCTGGCGGTCCAGTTCACCGGTGACGTCCTCGTCGGCGTGACCCAGGCCATCGCCCGCGTCGTGGCCACGTTGACCGGCGCGGGTGTCATCGCGCCCACCGATCCGCCGCTTCCCGCTCCTCCGGCCGCAGTCCTGCTGGACACCGCGGTCCTCGTCTGAACAGCGCTACCGGAAGGGACAATCATGGGATACGCCAGGAATATCGGCCGGATCGGAGCCCTCGCGGTGGCACTGGGAGTCGGCTACGCGGTGGCCGACGCACCGGCGTTCGCGCGGCCGGCCGACGGCTCCATATCCGGGGATTCCAGTTCGGCTCAGACGTCCCCGTCCCGATCAGCGGCGAAGGGCCGGACCGCTGCGGGGCCGTCGCCTATCGATCGGCCGCGTGCATCCGCAGCCCAATCCCGCTCCGCCGCAACGAACTCCCCAGCCGGAACCACATCCCAGCGAGTGTCGGCGAACCGCGACAGCAGCGGGTCCGGCATCCCGGCGGCCGCCGTCACCCGCCCTGTCATCGCGGTTTCGGTTGACACGGCTCCGGCGCCGGCGGCTGTTGCCGCCGGCATTCCGGTGGTCCCGGCCGCCACAACCGCCGTGAATAACTCCACCGGCCTTCCCTCCACGCCGCAGCCGCTCGTCGCCTCGATATCGCCGGTATCGAAGGCATCGCCGACATTCCAGGCGGCTCCCGCCGCGCCACAGGTGCGCGCCGCCACCTCGACAACCCAGTTGATCGCCGACACCACCGGCCCGCTGGTGGGCGACGGATCCGGCGATTCCCCCTCGGCCGCCCCGCTGATGTGGGCGACCATGGCGTGGACCCGGCGCGAGGCCAGGGGCGCTGCCGTGCGGGCCCGCGCCGCGGCACCGACCGCGACGTTGCTGGCGCAGAACCCCGACTTGCTGGCGCAGAACCCCGACTTGCTGGCGCAGAACCCCGACTTGCTGGCGCAGAACCCCGATTTGCTGGCGCAGGCCCCCAACCTGCTGGTCAATCCCGGCGCCGAGTTGGGGGATCCATCCCTGTCAGGATTCAGCGCCGTTACGATCCCGGGCTGGACGCTGACTGGGACCCCCACGGTGATCGAATACGGCACCCCCCGCAATCTCTGGCCGATCGGCACCAGCTTCAAGATGCCCGACCTGCCGTCCTTCCTGAGCTTCCCCAAGGCCGGGAGCGGACCCGCTGACGGCGGAAACCAGTTCTTCGGCGGTGGCGATATCGCGACCGGCACGCTGACCCAGACTGTCGATCTCCGCGGTGCTGCCACCGAGATCGACCAGGGCGCCACGACCTACAATCTCAGTGGCTGGCTGGGCGGGTTCCTGTTCGATCATTCGGGGTCTTCGGTGAAGGTCAACTTCCTCGACGACAACAAGACCTACCTCGGCGATGCCCAGTTGCAGCGCGTCGGCCCGCTCGAACGGTGGTTCCAGACCGGGTTCAAACAACGCTCCACCGCGGGCATACTCCCGACCGGGACCCGCTACGCGCAAGTCGTTCTGACCCTCGAAGACCGCAACTTCGTGACCTTCGGGATCCCCTGGCTGCTCGGTGGAGTGGATTTCGACTACAACAATGCCTACGCCGATAACATCTCCTTCACCATCGACGCCGCCCTTCCCGCACCGCCAGACCCGATCCCGCCGGTGTCGACGGTCGGGGAGCTCGACCACGTCTTCATGGTTTACATGGAGAACAAGGGCTATACCGACATCACCGGCAGCACGAAAGCTCCCTTCCTCAACAGCCTCATCGACGCCTACGGAAGCGCCACCCAGTACCACGGCCTGACCCACCCGAGCCTGCCGAACTACTACCCGGTCATCGGCGGCACCGACTTCGGCCTGACCTACAACTGCGCCACCCCCTGTATCGACGCCGCAACCACACTTGTCTCCAATATCGAGGATGCCGGAAAGACATGGAAGGGTTACGCGCAAAGCCTTCAACCCGGAGCCGATCCGCTGGTGGCCAGCGGCGACTACTCCCCCGACCAACTGCCCTTCCCCGCATTCAAATCGATCGCCAACGACCCCCAGGCACTGGCGAATGTCGTCCCACTGGAGCAGATGGCCGAAGATCTGAAATCGGTTGACACTGCACCCAACTACGCCTGGTTCGCCGCCAACGAGGATTTCAATGGCGAAGGCCCGATCGACTTCCCCTGGGGCATGCTGAAATTCGCGTTGAGCCAACTCGAGCCTGGCAACCCGTACAACATCCCGGCGCTCGACCAGTTCCTCTCGGAGACGGTCCCGGTCGTGATCAACTCAGAGGTGTGGAAGGACCCCAGCCGCAAGTCGGCGCTGGTCGTCACCTTCG
>CAZGPT010000126.1:0-9324 GCA_964527015.1 uncultured Mycobacterium sp.
CCTGGCCACCGACTCGTGGTTGAGTGCGGCCTCCTTCCAGGAGACCACCCGGGTGTTGACCGATGCGGCGATCAACTGCCGCAGCGACAAGCTCCAGGGCCTGAAGGAGAACGTGATCATCGGCAAGCTGATCCCGGCCGGTACCGGTATCAACCGGTACCGCAACATCCAGGTTCAGCCCACCGAGGAGGCCCGGGCTGCGGCGTACACGATCCCGTCGTATGAGGATCAGTACTACAGCCCGGACTTCGGCCAGGCCACCGGACCTGCGGTGCCGCTGGACGACTACGGATACAGCGACTACCGCTAGTCACCCCTCTGCGCGAGCAGACGTAAACGACCCCGACACGCCGAGCGTGCGGGGTCGTTTACGTCTGCTCGGCGGGGTGGTGGACGTTGTGCACAGGGCTGAATTGGCAAGACGCACTGCAACACAGAGCATCGGCCTGTGCATCTCGATGAACTGTTCTTCTCCAATGAGGGGTTGGTGACGAGGGGTCAACTGTTGTCGGTGATCTCCCGGAAGGCGCTGGCATCCCATCTCCAGGCCGGCGCGATCGTTCGGGTCTGCCACGGCGTCTACGCGCCCGAGACCCCCGACACCCTCGGAAGACTGGCGGCCCTCGAACTGGCGACCGGAAAGCCCATCGTGGCATGCATGGGGACCGCGGCGGAGCTCCACGGGTTCGACATCGAGAACGATGGCCTTATCCATGTGCTGGATCCCGGTATCCGGATCCGCCCGACCCCAGAGTTGATGGTGCATCAGCGCAACGGAGCCCCATTGTCTCGGATACAGGGCCGGCTGGTGACATCCCCGGGGTGGACGGCGGTAGAGATTGCGCGGACACTGAAACGCCGGCGGGTTTTGGCGACCCTCGACGTGGCGCTGCGGTCAGGGAAATGCACCCCGATGGAGTTGCAGGAGGCCATCGGAGAGCAGAAAGGACGCCGGGGCATCGTCACCGTCCGGGAGTTGTTCGCCCACACCGACGCCCGATCGGAGTCCCCGATGGAAAGCGAGGCCCGGCTGGTCTTCATCGACGGTGGGCTCCCGACCCCGGTATTGCAGCACGAGATCATCGACCATTGCGGCCAACTCTGGCGGGTCGATTTCGCGTGGCCGGACGCGATGGTGGCCGCGGAGTACGACAGCATGCAATGGCATGCGAACCCTGAGCGGTGGAAACGCGACCGGATCAAGAGCGCACGGTTAGGCGAGTGCGGCTGGAGTCTTGTCCGGTTCGTCGTTGATGACGTGCGACGGCATCCGGCGAACTTGGTTTTGACGCTGTCCAACCGGCTCGACGCCCGTCGTCTCGCCGGCTGAGCAGACGTAAACGACTCGAGAATCCCGGCGTGTCGGGGACTTTCGCGTCTGCTCGCGCGGGAAACTAGACTGTTCGTCGTGCTCATCGGTTCCCACGTCCGCTCCGACAACCCCTTGGCCGGAGCCCTCGACGACGAGGCTGATGCCGTTCAGTTCTTCCTCGGAGACCCGCAGAGTTGGAAGAAGGCGCCGCCGCGGCCCGACGCGGATCTGCTGCGCCGGTCACCGATCCCGCTCTATGTGCATGCGCCATACCTGATCAACGTGGCCTCAGCCAACAATCGGGTGCGGATTCCGTCCCGCAAGATCCTGCAGGACACCTGCGACGGCGCCGCCGAGATCAATGCGACGGCGGTGATCGTGCACGGAGGTCATGCCGACGACCGCGACCTCGAGGCCGGTTTCGAGCGCTGGGTGAAGGCACTGACCGCACTGGATACCGAGGTGCCGGTCTATCTGGAGAACACCGCGGGCGGCAACCATGCGATGGCCCGGCACTTCGACACCATCGGCCGGCTCTGGGACCGGATCGGCGATATGGGCATCGGCTTCTGCCTGGACACCTGCCACGCCTGGGCGGCCGGGGAGGGCCTGATCGATGCCGTCGAGCGGATCAAGGCGATCACCGGACGTATCGACCTGGTGCACTGCAACGACTCCCGCGACGCCGCGGGCTCCGGTGCCGACCGGCACGCCAATTTCGGTGCCGGACAGATCGACCCGCAGCTTCTGGTGGCCGTGGTCAAGGCGGCCGGCGCCCCGGTGATATGCGAGACCGCCGACGAGGGCCGCCGCAACGACATCGCGTTCCTGCGGGACAACCTCTAGCCGCGTCACCCCCCGCCGCAGCGCCACGCCCCCCGCAGCGGCGGCCCCCGTCCGGGGCACACCACTTCTGCCCACCTTGGAGCGACAATCCCCAACTTAGGGTGCCCTTCGTCGCTCAAGTGTCGCTTAAAGGCGGGCACAACGCTCATACCCGGAGAGCCCGCGACTCCCCCCGGGCCGCGTACTAGACCAGGTACACCTTCCGCAGCGTCTCCGTGACCGTCCACACCGTCTCCGTCCCCTCGGCGAGGCGCACCACATCGCCTGGTCCCAGCGTCAACGGCGCCGTGCCGTCGTTGAACTTCACGGTGGCCGCTCCCGCGATGACGACGAACACCTCCTCGCCCTCGGTGGTTCGCACCGTTCCGGGCGTCATCTCCCAGACGCCGACCTCCAGGCCGGCGAACCGGCCCAGCGTTCCGACCCCGGTGTGCGGGTGGCCGTCGACCACCCGATCAGGGGCGACGGACTCGTGCTCAACGAACAGTCCGCCGGCGTGCACGAGGGCGTTCGGTCTCATACCGGCAAGCCTGCCACTGATTACCGATCTTGTGCAGCTGTCGGGAAGATGTAACAGTAGCGGGATGCCCGACACCCATCTCGTCACCAATCAGGTGACCCCGCTGCTCGACTACAACCCCGCCGGCGCCCCGGTGCTGATGGAGGCGCTGATCCGCGAGGGCGGTGAGTGGGGTGCCGAGGACGTCACCGAACTCGGCGCGATCGCCGGCGGCGCCACCGCCCAGCGCTGGGGTGACCTGGCCGACCGCAATCGGCCGGTGCTGCACACCCACGACCGCTACGGCCACCGCATCGACGAGATCGAGTACGACCCCGCCTACCACGAACTCATGCGCACGGCCATCGACCACGGACTGCACGCCGCACCGTGGGCCGACGATCGCCCCGGGGCCCATGTGGTGCGGGCGGCGAAGATGGGCGTCTGGACCCCGGAACCGGGCCACGTCTGCCCCATCTCCATGACCTATGCCGTCGTGCCGGCACTGCGGCACAACCCCGCGCTGTCGGCGGTGTACGAACCTCTGCTCACCAGCCGTGTCTATGACCCCGACCTCGCGGTGCCCGCCACCAAGGCGGGGATCACCGCTGGCATGTCGATGACCGAGAAACAGGGCGGTTCCGATGTGCGGGCCGGCACCACGGCGGCGGTGCCCAACGCCGACGGCAGCTACACCCTGACCGGGCATAAATGGTTCACCTCCGCCCCCAACAGCGACGTGTTCCTGGTGCTTGCCCAGGCGCCCGGCGGGTTGAGTTGCTTCTTCCTGCCACGGGTACTGCCCGATGGATCCCGTAACCGGATGCTGATCCAGCGGCTGAAGGACAAACTCGGCAACCACGCCAACGCCTCCAGCGAGATCGAGTACGACGGCGCCCTCGCCTGGCCGGTCGGGGAGGAGGGCCGCGGGGTGGCGACCATCATCGAGATGGTGAACCTCACCCGGCTGGACTGCACCCTGGGCAGCGCCACCAGTATGCGGCAGGGTCTGGCCCGCGCCATCCACCACACCCAGCACCGGAAAGCGTTCGGCGCCTACCTGATTGACCAACCGTTGATGCGTAACGTGATCGCCGACTTGGCCGTCGAGGCGGAGGCCGCCACCATTATCGCGATGCGAATGGCAGGTGCCACCGACGCCGCAACCCGGGGTGACCAGCGCGAGACCCTCCTGCGCCGGATCGGTCTGGCCGCCTCGAAGTACTGGGTGTGCAAACGGGCCACCCCACACGCCGGCGAGGCGATGGAATGCCTGGGCGGCAACGGTTATGCGGAGGACTCCGGGATGCCGCGGCTATACCGGGAGGCACCGCTGATGGGCATCTGGGAGGGGTCGGGCAATGTCAGCGCGCTGGATACATTGCGCGCCATGGCAACCCGTCCGGAATGTGTGGAGGTGCTGTTCGACGAACTGGGCACCACCGCCGGTCAGGACGCCCGACTGGACGCCCGCACCGACGCGCTCCGCGCCTCTCTGGCCGATGTGGCCGGCATCGAGTACCGGGCCCGGAGGGTTGCCGAGGACATCAGCCTGACCCTGCAGGGCTCGCTGCTGGTGCGCCACGGCCATCCGGCGGTCGCCGAGGCGTTCCTGGCGACCCGGATGGCCGGCGACTGGGGCGGGGCGTTCGGCACCCTGCCCCCCGGCCTGGATCTCGCACCGATCATCGAGCGCGCCCTGGTGAAGGGATGATCTCCTTCGGCGAGCAGACACTAATGACCCTGAAACGCGGCGTGTCGGGGGACATTTACGTCTGCTCGCGGAGGGAATGGGGAGGGCCGAACGGGTGTCGACCGAGCTGACCACGATGACCTACGAGGTCACCGGACGGGTCGCGCGAATCACCTTCGACCGACCGGACAAGGGCAACGCGATCATCGCCGCCACCCCGCTGGAACTGGCGACCTGCGTGGAACGTGCCGACCTTGATCCGAGTGTCCACGTCATCCTGGTGTCTGGCCGGGGGGAGGGCTTCTGCGCCGGATTCGACCTGAGCGCCTACGCCGACGGCTCGGGTTCGGGCGGGGGAGAGGACCGGGCGGGAACCGTCCTCGACGCCGATATCCAGGCGGTCAATCAGCAACCGGACCAGCCGTGGGATCCGATGCTGGACTACCAGATGATGAGCCGGTTCGTCCGCGGCTTCGCCAGTCTCATGCACGCCGACAAGCCGACCGTGGTCAAGATCCACGGCTACTGCGTGGCCGGGGGTACCGATATCGCCCTGCACGCCGACCAGGTGATCGCCGCCGCGGACGCCAAGATCGGCTACCCGCCGACCCGGGTCTGGGGGGTTCCGGCCGCCGGGCTGTGGGCGCACCGCCTGGGCGATCAGCGGGCCAAGCGCCTGCTGCTGACCGGGGACAGCATCACCGGCGCACAGGCCGCGCAGTGGGGTCTGGCAGTCGAGGCGCCCGACCCTGCGGACCTCGACGAGCGCACCGAGCGGCTGGTCGAGCGGATTGCGGCGATGCCGGTCAACCAGCTCATCATGGTCAAGCTGGCGATGAACTCGGCGCTCTACCAGCAGGGCGTGGCCACCAGCCGGATGGTCAGCACGGTATTCGACGGTATCGCCCGGCACACCCCGGAAGGGCATGCATTCGTCGCCGACGCCCGGGAACATGGATTTCGTGCGGCCGTCCGCCACCGCGACGAGCCGTTCGGCGATCACGGCCGCACCGCCTCCGGGGTATAACCATGCGGATGGCCGCCCGATCGGTCGTGCTCTCGGTGCTGCTGGGGGCATATCCCGCCCGGGCCACCTCGGCTGAATTGCTGGACCTCACCGCGGGTTTCGGTATCAAAGATGCGACGCTGCGGGTCGCGCTGACCCGGATGGTCAGTGCCGGAGATCTGGTGCGCTCCGGGGACGGCTACCGGCTGTCGGCGCGGTTGCTGGCGCGGCAGCGCCGTCAGGACGCGGCCCTGCATCCGGTGACCCGGGACTGGGAATCACGTTGGCTCACCGTAGTGGTCACCGCGGTGGGCGCCGACGCCCGATCCCGTTCCAAACTGCGAACGGCCCTGCAGGAAAACAGGTTCGGTGAACTCCGCGAGGGGGTATGGATGCGGCCGGATAACCTGGCAGACGGTGTGCCGGCGGAAACCGTTGGGCGGGTCCGGGTGCTGCAGTCCTGTGACGACGCCCCCGCCGAGTTGGCCGCCCGGCTGTGGAATCTGCCCTGCTGGGCAGACATCGGCCGGCGACTGCTGCGCGAGATGGACGCCGCCGACGGTATCCCCGGCCGGTTCTCCGTCGCCGCGGGCATGGTGCGCCACCTGCTCACCGATCCGGTTCTGCCCGAAGAACTGCTGCCGCCGGACTGGCCCGCGGACCGGTTGCGGGCCGCCTACGCAGATTTCGCCGCGATGCTGGCGACCCGCCGGGAAACGCCCCGGGCGACGGATCGAGTGGAGGCCCCATGAGTGTGCACGTGGTCCGCAACGGAGCGGTGACGACGGTCGTCCTGGACCGTCCGCATGCCCGCAACGCCGTCGACGGACCCACCGCGACAGCGTTGTTCGACGCGTTCGAGGAATTCGACCGGGACGAGTCGGCAGCGGTGGCAGTGTTATGGGGAGACCATGGAACCTTCTGCGCCGGAGCTGATCTCAAGGCTATCGGCACACCGCATTCCAACCCGACCCACCGCAGCGGCCCGGCGCCGATGGGCCCGTCCCGGATGGTGCTGTCCAAACCGGTGATCGCGGCGGTCAGCGGCTACGCCGTGGCCGGGGGTCTGGAACTCGCCCTCTGGTGCGATCTGCGGGTGGTCGAACAGGACGCCGTGTTCGGGGTGTTCTGCCGGCGCTGGGGTGTGCCGCTCATCGACGGCGGCACCGTGCGACTGCCCCGCCTGATCGGCCACAGCCGCGCCATGGACATGATCCTCACCGGCCGAGCCGTCGAGGCCGAGGAGGCGCTGGCGATCGGCCTGGCCAACCGCGTGGTGCCGACCGGACAGGCCCGCACCGCCGCCGAGGCATTGGCTGCCGAACTGGCGCGCTCCCCGCAGGGATGTCTACGCGCCGACCGGCTGTCGGCACTGCGCCAATGGGGGCAGCCCGAGGCCGAGGCGATGGACTTCGAGTTCGGCAGCCTGTCCCGGGTGGCCTTGGAGACCATCGCCGGCGCGAAGCGGTTCGCCGACGGTGCGGGGCGGCACGGCCAACCGACCTGAGGCCCGCCCCCGACGCTCGCGGGTGCGGGTGCGGGTGCGGGCACTGGCACTGGCAGGCCGACGGCTCAGGCCTTGCTGATCCGGTTCCCCGGCCCGTTGTCGTGAATCGTCGGCTCACCCTGCTGGTAGCTGACGATGTTGTTCAGCCCGGCCACCGACAGCGTGCCGTCTATCCGCTCGGCGACGATCGTGTTGTCGGCGCCGCCGACGCTGATCGACGCGCAGCTGCCACTGACGGTCAGGATGTTGTTCGACCCGCTCACGTCGAGCGAACTACCCCGGCCGCAGTCGATATCGGCCGAGGTCCCGAACGAGCCGTAGGTGATGCTGCCCGGCGGCGGGGCCGGCGGGGCCGGTGGGTCGGCCTGGTCGCCCCCGCAGCCGGCCAGCGCCGCCGCGACAGCGACCATGGCCACCGCGGCAACGGCGGCACCCCCGGCAACCGGGGTCTGGAAGGAGAAAAAGCAGCGCGCAGGCATCGGAACAGTTGTACCTCAGGATCTCCCTCCGGGCGCCCGGCCATCGGGTGCCACTAGAGTGCGGGGGCGCAACGCTCGGAGGCGATCGAATGACATCTCGTGCCAAGTCGCCCAAGCTCAGTCGCGAGGTGGTCGTCAACGCGGCGTTGACGTTCCTGGATCGCGAGGGCTGGGACGCCTTGACGATCAACGCCCTGGCCACCCAGTTGGGCACCAAGGGCCCGTCGCTCTACAACCATGTGCACAGTCTTGATGACCTCCGCCGCACCGTGCGGATGCGGGTCATCGACGACATTCTGCAGATGCTCAGCAGGGTCGGCTCGGGGCGCACCCGCGATGACGCCGTGATGGCGATGGCCAGCGCTTACCGCAGCTATGCCCACCACCATCCCGGTCGCTACTCGGCATTCACCCGGATGCCGTTGGGTGGCGATGACCCTGAGTTCACCGCGGCCTCGCATGCGGCGGCCATCCCGGTGATCGATGTCCTGGCGTCCTACGGGCTCGAGGGCCAGGACGCGTTCTACGCGGCGCTGGAATTCTGGGCCGCGCTGCACGGTTTCGTCCTGCTGGAGATGACCGGGGTGATGGAGTCCGGGGTGATGGGTCCCGGCGATAACGGCAGGATCGACACCGATGCGGTGTTCTCGGACATGGTGATCCGGCTGGCCACCGGTATGGGGCACCGCGACGGCGCGCAGCCCTCGCCCGGCACTGACGTTTGACCTGCGATAAGCTCGCCTCCAATCAGCTTTTGGCGGTGGTCCCCCGCCCTGGTATCGTGGACTATCGCGCCTGGCCGACAGGTGCAATTCGCGCGCTGGCCAGGCCACTTCGCATGTCTTGGAGCATCAGGAAATGCAACTGGATTTCCAACGGGACTTCCGTGGTGTGCACCGCGTGCGATATGCAAGGTCGCGGATAGCGCGACACGGCCAAACTGCAGTACGACAGACGTGAACAGACTTGAGATGAGAGAAAGCCGGTAGATGCCAACCATTCAGCAGCTGGTCCGCAAGGGTCGCCGCGACAAGGTCGCCAAGGTGAAGACCGCGGCCCTCAAGGGCAGCCCGCAGCGCCGCGGCGTGTGCACCCGCGTCTACACCACCACGCCGAAGAAGCCGAACTCGGCGCTGCGCAAGGTCGCTCGCGTCAAGCTGACCAGCCAGGTGGAGGTCACCGCCTATATCCCCGGTGAGGGCCACAATCTCCAGGAGCACTCCATGGTCCTGGTTCGCGGCGGCCGGGTGAAGGACCTGCCCGGTGTTCGCTACAAGATCATCCGCGGCTCGCTGGACACCCAGGGCGTCAAGAACCGCAAGCAGGCCCGCAGCCGCTACGGCGCGAAGAAGGAGAAGAGCTAATGCCCCGCAAGGGACCCGCTCCGAAGCGTCCGCTGGTCAATGACCCGGTCTACGGTTCGCAACTGGTAACCCAGTTGGTCAACAAAATCCTGCTGGACGGCAAGAAGTCGCTGGCCGAACGCATCGTCTACGGTGCGCTCGAACAGGCCCGCGACAAGACCGGCACCGACCCGGTCGTCACCCTCAAACGGGCGCTGGACAACGTCAAGCCCGCCCTCGAGGTACGTAGCCGTCGCGTGGGCGGCGCCACCTATCAGGTGCCCGTCGAGGTTCGCCCGGAGCGGTCCACCACGCTGGCGCTGCGCTGGCTGGTCAGCTTCTCCAAGGTCCGCCGCGAGAAGACCATGGTCGATCGCCTGGCCAACGAGATCCTCGATGCCAGCAACGGCCTCGGTGCCGCCGTCAAGCGCCGCGAGGACACCCACAAGATGGCCGAGGCGAACCGGGCCTTCGCGCACTACCGCTGGTGATCGCCGAAGCTCGCTGCGGCGCGCAGGCCGCGCAAGCGTAGCGAGCACCACAACCTGAACAGTCTTCTAGTCAATTACTTCCCGGAGGGAACCCTGTGGCACAGGACGTGCTGACCGACCTCAACAAGGTCCGCAACATCGGCATCAT
>CAZGPT010000127.1:0-9233 GCA_964527015.1 uncultured Mycobacterium sp.
CGTCGATTCTGCCGTGCCGAGGCCCCGGAGGCGACTGCGCATGGCCGGGAGCGGTGAACCCCCGATTTGGAAAACGTTCCCGCGGTGAATTGTTGCGATGGCT
The DNA here is from genome assembly GCA_964527015.1 of uncultured Mycobacterium sp. Taxonomy (GTDB): domain Bacteria; phylum Actinomycetota; class Actinomycetes; order Mycobacteriales; family Mycobacteriaceae; genus Mycobacterium. Next base: position 104 of record CAZGPT010000127.1, read on the forward strand.
TGTCGCCCGGTCGGGAGGTCTGCGTGCCCGCGGTGACCACTATCGTGGGTACCTTGCCCGCCAGACGAGACGGACCGCCGGTCGCGGAGTCATGGAACGTCACGACGTTCGGTGGTAGCGACGAATACCGGCGCCGACGGCACGGCACGCCATAGAGAAGACTGGGCCAGATGACCGAACCCAGTGCCGCCCGCGTCGCGGTGTACCTCGACTTCGACAACATCGTCATCTCCCGGTACGACCAGGTCAACGGCCGCAACTCGTTCCAGCGCGACAAATCCAAGGGCCTCGAACCCGCGCGCCTGAGCCGGGCGCGGGTCGACCTGGGGGCGATCCTGGACTTCGCGTCCTCGTTCGGCACACTGGTGCTGACCCGGGCGTACGCGGACTGGTCAGCCGGAGTCAACGCCGAGTACCGCGAGCAGTTGGTGGGTAGGGCCGTTGACCTGGTGCAGCTGTTCCCGGCCGCCGCGTACGGCAAGAACGGCGCCGACATCCGGCTGGCCGTCGACGCCGTAGAGGACATGTTCCGGCTTCCCGACCTGACTGACGTGGTAATCGTGGCCGGCGATTCGGACTACATCCCGCTGGCCCAGCGGTGCAAGCGACTGGGCCGCTACGTCGTGGGCATCGGGGTGGCCGGGTCGTCGAGTCGGTCGCTGGCGGCGGCCTGCGACGACTTCGTCATCTACGACTCGCTGCCCGGGGTTCCGGTGTTCGAGCCGACCGCCGCCGACGTCGGCAAGCCAAAGCGGGCCAGCACGTCTTCGGAGCCGGCGGTCCCGGATCCGCAGACCGCGGCCACGGCCCTGCTGAAACGCGCGCTGCAGATCGGCTTGGAGAAGGACGACGCCGAGTGGCTGCACAACTCGGCGGTCAAGGGGCAGATGAAGCGGATGGACCCGTCGTTCTCGGAGAAGTCTCTGGGCTTCAAGTCATTCAGCGACTTCCTGCGTTCGCGGGCCGACACCGTCGAGCTCGACGAGAGCTCGACCACCCGGATGGTGAAGCTGCGTTGAGGTCAAGCGCGGCCTGGGAGTAATTAACGCGTGGCGGCCCGCACCACGGTCCCAGAGCGCATATCGTCGAGCCTCGGCACGCCGAGTTGACGCAGGGTGTCGGCCACCTCGTCGCGCAGCAGGGTGAGCATGCGCTCGACCCCGGCCTGCCCACCGGCAGCGAGTGCCCACAGGACGGGACGGCCGACCAGGACCGCGGCGGCCCCGAGCGCCCGGGCCTTCACCACATCGGTGCCGCTGCGAATACCCCCGTCCACCAGCACCACTCCGGCATCGCCGACCGCATCGACCACCCCGGGCAGCACCTCAGCCGTTCCCGGTCCGCCGTCGAGTTGGCGTCCACCGTGGTTGGAGACGATGACCCCGGCAGCCCCCACGCCCAGGGCGGCACGTGCGTCGTCAGGATGGGTGACTCCCTTCGGCATGATGGGCAACTCGCTCAAGCCAGCCAGCCACTCGATGTCTCGCCAGGTCAGGGACTGGTCGAATTTCGCACTGAACGCCCTCAGGGCCGAACCGGACTTGGCGAGCGCTGGGTCCAGCGAATGCATGACGTTAGCCATCTCGAGGCCGGGCGGCAGGACGAACCGATTCCGCTGGTCGGCATACCGGATGCCCACAGTCGGGGTGTCGACCGTCGGCATCAGCGCGGTGTAGCCGGCCGCTACCGCCCGATCCACCAGTTCGCGGGTCAGGCCGCGGTCAGCGAACACGTAGAGCTGGAACCAGCGCTGCACTCCCGTCGCGGCAAGGTCCTCCATCCGCACCGTGGCCAACGTGGACGCGACCATCGTCGTACCGACTGCCGCGGCAGCCCGCGCCGTAGCGACCTCGCCGTCTGGATCGGCGAGCCGGTGGAAGGCGGTCGGGGCCACCAGGACCGGGAAGCTCAGTCGGTGGCCCAGCACCGTGGTGCTCATGTCGATATCGGCAACGTCGACCAGACTGCGGCGGCGGAATACCCAGCGACTCCAGGCCAGCTCGTTCTCGGCCAATGTCCACTCGCGCAACGCCCCAGATCGGTAGTAGTCGTAGCTCATGGGGTCGAGCCGGGCCTTCGCGGCCCGGTGGAAATCGTCGTAGCACACCATCTGATCGAGCCCGGTTGTGCCGTCGTCTGGGCGCGCCGGAATCGATGCCTTACTCACCACACCGAAATTACCCTGAGACGCAACTCGGAGAGGCCGACATCCGGAGCGCTCATGGCAGACCGACCTGAGTCACAGGTACGGATCTGCCCAAGCGCTGATGATTCGTGCCGCCCGCGCTGCCTGGTTCTTCCCGGTGAGGAGATGGTCAGCTCCTTCTAGGGAGACGAAGCTGCGGGGATGACGTGCGGTGCGGAAAATGTCACTGGCATTCGCGATGCCCACGGTGTTGTCGGTCGGTGAATGCATGACGAGCAGCGCCCGATGAAGGCTTCGGATCCTTTCGCGAAGATCCGCCGCGCGCACATCCTCGATGAAGTGCCGCTTGAGTGTCAGCGCCTTGCCGCCGGCGAGGAACGTGGCCTCGCCGTCCTCCTCGATGCGGTGGACCAGGGCGTCGTAGTTGCGCTCGACGTGGGCGGGTTCGAACGGAGCGCCGATGCTGGCCACCGCTTCGACACCCGGACAATCGTGTGCTGCCGCGATGACGGCCGAACCTCCGAACGAATGCCCGACCAGCAGGCGCACCTGCCGACCCGAGCTGTTCATGAACTCCACCGCCCGGACGGTGTCGGCGACCTTGTGTGAGAACGAGCCGTCGCCCCAGTCGCCTTCGGAATCTCCAAGCCCCAGGTTGTCGAAGCGGAGCATGCCGATGCCGTCGCGGGCGAGCTGCTTGCAGATCCGGCTCGCGGCCGGGCAATCCTTACCGAGGGTGAATCCATGCGCGAACACCCCCCACCCACGGACATCATCGGCAGGAACATCGACGATTCCGGCCAGCGTGGGCCCGGTCGCACTGGCGAAGCTCGCGCCTTCAGACATGCGGGTTCAGCATCCGCGCCGACTGACCCCGCCTCAGAACTCTGATCGACCCTTCCGCCTGCTGCACCGCGGCGACGGCCATGGACTCCTCCTCCGTCACAACCAGATCGAGGGTTCGCCCCCCTTGGCCGGCGAGAGCCTGCAGGGTCTGGGGTCGTCGCCGGGTGGCATAGACGGTGTAGCCACGCGAAAGGGGGACGACTGCAGTGGCCGCGCCGATTCCGCCCGGGCAGCCGGTGATGAGCACTGAAATCATGGCCATACCCTATGCCCGGCTGGGGACGGTGATCCCCTCGATAGGTGCCGGTGACGCGATCGGGTGTTACCGCGTCTGCGGGTCGATCCCGAGCTGCCGCGCACAGTTCGCCCGCGACATCGCCACCAAGGCGGACTGGGCATTGTCGAACCCGGCCAGCACAGGATTCTCCTCTTTCATTTGAGCGATGGAAGCGTCAATGCAGCGTTGCAGTCGCTGGGCGTCGGAGTTACGCCACTCGGAGTAACCGATGAGGCCGGCAGCCACCAGGGCGACAACCAGGTAGATCCAGACGCGAGGATTTCTGAGCACACCCCAGTATCGCCCGGGCGACGAGCGACCCGACATCAGCGGGTGCTTTCCCCGGCGAGAAATCGATGATGGTGCGGACCGAGTTCCACGTCTCTGTCCGCACCGGTTGCTGCGGTGGCCGTATCGGGTGGCTTCAACCGTTCTGGCCGATCATTGCAGTGGTCGGCAGGGCAGGAGCGCCGTAGCGGTCAGTAGCGGTCAGTAGCGACGCAGACGTGCAAGTGCGAGGTCGCCCTCGCTGTCGGGTCGGCGTTCGTGAGTATCGAGTTCGTGAGTATCGAGTTCGTGAGTATCGAGATTGCCCGAAAGCCCGACCCGCAACTGTTGGATGAGTCCCAATTTTTCAACGTTGAACGGGCCCGCCGATGAACCTGTCTCCGGCCGCCTAGCCAGATAGGCGCTTCAAGAACCATACTGGCGGAGTGTCAGTCCGATTGAGGATTCTTCTCGCCGGGGCCTGCGCCGCCCTCACCATCGTCGGCTGCAGCACCGCCGCGACCGAGGACAACCAGGCCAAGGAGCCGGCAACGAGCGACCCGAGCATCGCCGTGGCTGCCGACGGAGGCTCGGAGACCGACAACGGTCCTGCACCCGCTGTCTCTGAGGAGAAACAGACCGACGCCCAGCAGCTGGCCGAAGAAGCAGAGAAGATCATGCTCGACCCCTTGCTGGCTCCCAAACAGAAATATCCGAAGTCGCTTGGTATGTTCCGAAGCGCCCTCGAGATCGACCCCAACAATGCGCTGGCGCAGAAGAGCATCGCGTTGATCGAGGACGTTTACAACAGCATGGGGCGCCCCGTTCCGTCGCCCAGCTGAACCAAGGTCGGCGCGGGGCACGGCCCTGTGGGCTATCCGGTGAGGATCTGCCCCGTTGAACCGGCGGCGTGGTCGTGGTCAGCGTCCCAGGCCCGACGGTCGTCACTGCGTGCGCCGGCCAACACCTCCAGCTCGTTTCCTCCGCTAGTCGGCGCCCACAGCAGGTTTGAGAACGTAAACCGCATCGAAGCCGGCAAGCATCGGGTCCGTGTCGTGCTCGCGGACGCACTACCTCACCAGCCGCGATTAGGCCAGGGGTATGGCCTAGACATGATCATTCCGCCCGGACATCCCCGCACCTCCACTCTCGTGTTCATCATCGGCACGGCGCCGCCGGGAGGGTTATTACGCTGGGAACCACCGGCCGTCGTAGAGCGTGCCGACGATGGCGATATCCCCGAGTTTGGCCGGGGCCACCGCGTACGGGTCTTCGGCCAGGACGGTGAAGGTTGCTGCTTTGCCCGGGGTGATGCTGCCCAGTCGGTCTTCCATGCGCCAGGAGTAGGCGGCGTCGATAGTGATCGCGCGCAGGGCGTCATCGACGCTGATGCGTTGGTCGGGGCCCGCGACCCGGCCGCTGGGGGTGAGCCTGTTGACAGCAAAGGAGGCCAGTGCCAGCGGCGCTGCCGGTCCCATCGGCAAGTCCGAATGCAGCGACAACGAGATCCCGCGTTGCAACACCGAAGCGGCGCGGACCATGGTGTCGGCACGCGCCGGCCCCAAACCGTGCGCAGCGTACTTGTCGGCGAACCCGACCGGGTAGTACGAGTTGGCCGAGACCAGGCAGCCGAGGCGGGCGATGCGGTCGATCTGCGCCTCGGTGGAGTTGGCGAAATGCACGATGACCGTGCGGTGGTCGGTGCGGGGGTGCGCGGTCATGCACTCCTCGATGGTGTCGAGCACCAGATCTAGCCCGGCGTCGCCGTTGACGTGGATGTGCAACTGCCAACCCGCATTCCAGTACACCTTGGCGAAAGCGCGAAACGCGTCGGGCTGCATCATCCACTCGCCGTGGTGGCACAGGTCGGGGTGCCCGTCGTCGTCGAGGTACGGGTCACGCATCTGCATGAGCTGGCTGATGATCGCCCCGTCGGCGAACAGCTTGACCTGCCGCGGCAGCAGTCGCACCTTCCCAGTCGAGGCTTTCGCGACCTGCGCCTCGGCGTCGGCCACCGCCTCGGCCGGATCCATCCCGGCGTCGGCCTGACTGCGGGCGTCGACGAGAAACGTTGACAGGAAGGGGGTTTCCTGCGAGCCCAGGATTTCCTGATAGAGATCCCAGGGTTCGATCGCCCACATAATGCCGGGTTCGTTGATCGCCGTGACTCCGTTGGCGTGCAGGTAGGCAACCATCTGGCGCAGACCCGCGGCGATCCGCTCCGGCGACATCAGCAGCGGCGACAAGACCGGCAGGATCAGGTTGGTTCCCGACTCCCACCAGTGCCCGGCGGCGAAGTCCACCATCTCCGAGGCAGATCCCTCGCCGGCCATCTGCTCGGCGCTCAGCCCTAGCGTGTCGATGGCGGCGGTATTGAGGAAGAACTCGTGGCAGGACCGCTGCCACACCACGATTGGTCGCGTCGCGCTGATCCCGTCCAGCGCCGCCCGGTCCAGCGGTCCGTGCCACAACCGGTGATACCCCCAGGAAAACAGCCACGCATCGGGATCGGCAAGCCCCTGCTCGGCTTCGGTGAGCCGTCGCCGGTACTCCTCGGGCGAGCACGCGGCCGGAAACGTCCTATGCGGCAACACCCAGTCCTCGACGGCAATGACCTCCGTCACCAACGTCGTCGCGCCCAGCAGCGGGTGCAGGTGCTGGTCGATCAGACCGGGCAGCAGCACCGCATCGGCGAAGGTGTTATCGACCACGCCGGTATCGCGCAGGTCCGCGAACGAACCCACCGCGGTGATCCGGCCGTCCGACACCGCCACCGCGGTCCCTTCCGGACGATCGGGGTCCATCGTCACGACGCGGCGGGCACGGTAAATGATCGTCGAGTTCGGCATGGCTCCTGCGGTCTGATTCCTCTCGGGCGTGCTCCAATGATCATAAGTTGTCGATGTTGGGGCACTCGCCACCGATCCGCGGGCTGAAGGAGTCGACACAGTCATTGCGCCAACGGTTCACCCGGCGGAATGAAACAAACACCCACCTTGTTTCCGGCCCGGCCCGGCCCGGCCCGGTCCGCCATAGCCCTACAGGCCACCTCGCAACAGCCCTACAGGCCACTTCGCAACCGTCGCTACGGCGGATATCACCCCGGCCCTCAGATCCCGTCGAGGTTTCGCTAGGCACACGCCCGGGCTCAGACCCCAGCGGATCCTCGACATCGCCGAAGTACACATCGAGGTCCTCGTGGCCGAGCAGGGCAACCAGACCATGATCCGTGCGAGTTACCACGAACGACGCCGGCGAGCCAACAGCGAGTACGCCCTCAGGAGCGTCAGGGCGGTGATGGACCCGGAACCCGACGTCGAGCTGTTCTCGACAACGCTGCCAGTCAGCGCGCTCCGTGACCAGCCCGTGGGTGATCTCGCACAGCGCGCAGTGCGTCCGGTCGAGCCGGGCCGCGATCCAGTAGCGCGCCTCGTCTCGGCTGCAGCAGGACGTCACTCGGCCTTACCTCGAACGCTCCAGGGCGCTGTGTGCGGCCATCGCCACTTTGAACCAACCCAGCGCCGTCGCCGCAGTCTGGAGCGAGAGCGTGTACGGCACCGGGGCACACCGGCTGAGAACAGGGCGGCAAACGCCGGGATGGCCGCACGTTCAACAGCGCAGAACGCTGGCGACCCAGGAGAACCCGAGCCCGCTGGCCGCGAGAATCGCCAGCTTCCCCTCGGGCAGAAGCCCTTTGCGATGCGCCATCGCCAGCGTGAAGAGGGAGTCGGCAGGGCCCATATGCCCGTACTCGTCCAAAGAGATGTAGGTGTGGTCCTGGGGCATGCCGATGGCGTCCAGGATGTGTTCACGCAGCGACGTCTTGACCTGGTTCATCAAGATGAACTCCATCTCAGCGAGCTCATGCCCGCAACGCTCAACAGCGCGATTGATCACTGAGACATACTCTTTCAGATACACGCGATTCATTATGTCGGCGAAGACATCGGCGTCGACACGAACGTACGCCCGATCCCAGTCGCTGAACTCTTTGGTGAAGGGCTGCCGCGTACCGCCCACATCGATGCGAAGCAAATCGCCCAACTCGCCATCGGTGTGCTCGACGAAGCTGAGCAGTTGGTACCGCGGATGGTCACGTCGAAGCACGACGGCCGCAGCGCCATCGCCGAAGTAGAGGAGCGGCTGACACTCCGGAATTTCGGCCGAGACGATCCGACTCAGCGTGTCCGCGCATACGACGAGCGCGTTGTTCACCGAAGGATCGCGATCCATCATCCCCGCGGCCACGTTGCAGGCCAGCACGCCGCCGGCACAGCCGTTGCGGATCTCGAACGAATACGCCTGGTGACAGCCGAGTTCGCGAACGATCGAGGTCGATGGACACCAGTTCCGATAGTCGTAGTCGCCCCCGGAGACGAAGATGACGAGGTCGAGTTCCTCCCCCTTGACACCGGCCTCGGCCAAGGCATCTTGTGCCGCCGCCAACCCCATCGTCGAGGGGTGTTCATCGTCGTTGGCGACATGAACATATTCGAAGCCGATCCCGCGAGTGAACCGTTCGAGCGGAACGTTTGCCCGCCGCGCCAATTCCGCCGATGTGACGCGACCCTGGGGCGTGTAAGTGCCGAAGCCGGCCATCCCCGCCAAGGCATGTCCCTGGTGACGATCGTGCACGTTCACGACAGCACCGTCGGCGCGTCGAATCGAATCACCGGAGAGATCGCGGTACGGAACGGGACTCGACGGAGCACGATCTGGGCGCGAATCGCCTCCACCGGCGCAAAGTACCACTGCCCACGTGATGACCGAATAGACGCGACCGACTCGACAAGCTTCTGTCCGCTGACCACTTCCACTGCCAACGTCCCGCTGCGACAAATCCCACTGCCACCCAGAAGTACGAGCGGCCTCACCGCCCTGCGCAACATGCTGATCGACACGATCACCGCGGCGCACCGGTCCGAGTTGGGGCATCGTATCGGCACGGAAATGCCTACCGGAATGGTGCAGCTGTCCCGCGGCGACGTCGGCGTCGATGCCGATGCATCACGGCGGGTAGTCAAGGATGGGTCGATGCGGATCATGACGTGGAACGTCCAAGGACGGGTCGGCGACTGGGCCGACCGGCACGCCGCGCTGCGGTCCTGGATCCAGCGGACCGAGCCGGACGTGCTGGCTGTTCAGGAATCGTGGGTCGAGCCCAACGGCGCCACCCAGGCCGCCCGTCTCGGCGAGGAGCTGGGCATGCACTCGATCACCGCCGCGGACCTCGCCGGGTTCGACCGTTACCCCGAGGCGCAGTACTGGGTCGTCAACGCGGTGCTTTCCCGATGGCCGCTCACCATCGAATTGCTGTCCCCGCTGCCCGATGAGCACGGTGAGCCGACCTGGCGCCACGCGCTGTTGGCCCGGGTACACCGGCCCGCCGACGAGGGCGGCCCGTTCGTCGCCGCCGGCACCCACCTCGAGCATGGACTCGAACAGTCAGCTCGGCGCAGCGTCCAGTTGACGGCACTGGTGAACCACCTGGCCAAGACCCTCGGAGATGAGACCCAACGGCGGCATGCACTGCCCGCCATTCTCGCCGGGGACCTCAACTGCACCCCGGAGTCCGACGAGTACCGCCGCGCCAC
>CAZGPT010000128.1:0-9208 GCA_964527015.1 uncultured Mycobacterium sp.
TGGTCAACTACGGCGTCGACGTGACCATCGTCGAGTTCCTCCCCAGGGCTCTGCCCAACGAGGATGCCGAGGTCTCCAAGGAGATCGAGAAGCAGTACAAGAAACTTGGTGTCAAGATCCGCACCGGGACCAAGGTGGAGTCCATCACCGACGACGGCTCGATGGTGACCGTGGTGGTCAGCAAGGAAGGCAAGTCCGAGGAACTCCGCGCCGATAAGGTCATGCAGGCGATCGGCTTCGCACCCAACGTGGAGGGTTTCGGGCTGGAGACGACGGGTGTGGCGCTGACCGACCGCGGCGCCATCGCCATCGACGATCACATGCGCACCACGGTCCCGCATATCTATGCCATCGGCGATGTCACCGCGAAGCTGCAGCTCGCCCATGTGGCCGAGGCCATGGCCGTGGTCGCGGCCGAGACCATCGGGGATGCCGAGACTCTGACCCTCGGTGACTACCGGATGATGCCGCGGGCGACGTTCTGCCAGCCGCAGGTCGCCAGTTTCGGATTGACCGAGGAGCAGGCCCGCGAAGAGGGCTATGAGGTCAAGGTGGCGAAGTTTCCGTTCACCGCCAACGGCAAGGCCCACGGCCTCGCCGACCCGGTCGGTTTCGTCAAGGTGATCGCCGACGGCAAGTACGGCGAGTTGCTCGGTGCGCACCTGATCGGTCCGGACGTCTCGGAATTGGTTCCGGAGCTGACACTGGCACAGAAGTGGGATCTCACCGTCACTGAGTTGGCCCGCAACGTGCATATCCATCCGACGCTGTCGGAGGCGCTGCAGGAGTGCTTCCATGGCCTGGCCGGCCACATGATCAATTTCTGAGGCGCATGCCGCGCGACCGGTCCTCATCGCCGGTGTCGGCGGACTGGTTCTCGGCCACATCCTGTGGTTGATCGGCATCACCATGGCGATGCGGTCTTCCACGGTGAGCACCTGGGTGCTGGTGGTGTCTGCCCTGGTGGTCCTCGGCGCCGCTGCGACGATCTATCAGGCCTGGCAGCGCTACCAACGTGGCGACTTCACCAAGGCGGCTTTCCTGGCCGCCCTGCCTGTCGCGCCGATGATCTTCACCACGATCGTGCTCGGTGTGACCTACCTCTAACGCGCTCGTGTGCACAACTGGCCGGTCCGGGGCCGGGTTGCGGTTTCATAGCGCGGTCTAACCGCCGTAACAGGAACGTGACCGTCTTAACAGGAAACACTTCATATTGGTGTGGGAGAACCCACAGCCGGGCTAACTAGTTTCGAATCCATGTTGATTCCGGTCGTTGCGTATGTGTTCGCATCCCTGGTCTTCGCTGCGCTGTTCTTCGCGCTGGCGGCCCGGTTCCGGACGGCCGATGCCAGCCCGCCCGAGCATTCTGGGTTGATCGCCCTGATGGGCGGAGTGGCTTGGCCGCTGGTGCTGGTGGGGTTGATCCAGCTCGCGGGTATCGCGTTGTTGAAGAAGCATTTCGCGGCAGGACAGCGGTCGATGGTCACGCCTGGCCGATCCTCCTCGTCCGCACCGGCTGCCCCCTGGATGTACTCACACGCTTAGACCTGCCCGTTTGCGGTTCGTGCCCGCACAGGCGTGGAAACCGCGCCGGATTACGGGTGTCAGTCCGGAAAATCCATCGGAACTCGCAGTGCCGCCAGCGTCCCGGCGATTGCGTCATAGTGACCGGCCAGGGCGCAGAACTCGATGATCTGCTGGCGGTTGAGATGCCGAGCCAGCCTCGCGAAAGTCCCGTCGGTGATATCCCGTTCGGTGATGAACTCGTCGACCGCGATGAGCAGGGCCCGCTCGCGTTCCGTCAACCCCTGAGCGGTGGGTCCGGCGAAGATCTTCTGTTGCTGAGCCGGGTCCAGCCCGCGGGAGCGGGCCAGTCGGCGGTGCTGCTGTAACTCGTATTCCGAGCCGCGCAGGTGGCCCACCCGCAGGATCACCAGTTCCTTGTCCCGCTTGGCCAGCTTGCCCCAGTTCAACAGCATTCCCGAGTACGGCAAAAAGGACAGGAACAGCAGTTTGTGCTGACCCAGCAGGGTGAACAAATGCATCTGCGGTGCCCGGATGGAGCGGGCAGCCACCCGGGCGATGCCCCAGTTCACCAGACCGAGTTCACGGCGTCCGCCGGCCGGGATGCGCGGCTGTTGACTCACGGGTTCTCCTTGACCAGATAGGGCGAGACCGTGCTGCGGTGCTCGTCGATGTCCAGGGCCCTGCCCAGTGCGGGGAAGGCCCGCTGCGGACAGTTGTCCCGCTCACAGACCCGACAGCCGGAGCCGATCGGGGTCGCGCTGTCCGAGGACAGGTCCAGGCCGCGGGAGTACACCAGCCGGTTGGCTTGGCGCGCGTCGCAACCGAGCCCGATGGCGAACGTCTTCCCGGGCTGGCCGTACCGGTGCGCGCGGCGCTCGACGGTCCGCGCTACCCACAGGTAGTTGCGTCCGTCCGGCATCTGGGCGAGTTGCACCAGGATCTGGCCCGGGTTGGAGAATGTCTCGTACACATTCCACAACGGGCAGGTTCCGCCCGAGGACGAGAAGTGAAATCCGGTGGCGGACTGACGCTTTGACATGTTGCCGGCCTTGTCCACCCGGACGAACGAGAAGGGCACCCCGCGCATCGACGGCCGCTGCAGCGTGGACAGCCGGTGGCAGATGGTCTCGTAGCTGAACTGGTAGAACGCGGAGAGCCGTTCGATGTCGTACCCGAAGTTCTCGCTGACGTCATGGAATTGCCGGTAGGGCAGCACCGTCGCGGCGGCGAAATAGTTGGCCATTCCGAGCCGGGCCAGTCGCTGCGATTCCGTGCTGGTGAACTTCCCGTCGGTCACCATGGTGTCGATCAGGTCCCCGAACTCCAGGTAGGCCAACTCGGCCGCCATCTTGAACACCTGCTGTCCGGCGGACAGATTGGTCGAGATCTCCAGCGTCCTCGATCCGGGGTGGTACCGGTGCAGTACCACCTCGCCGAGGTCGATCCGTTTGACGATGTGCACCCGGTGCACCTCGGAGAGAAGGCGGGACAGCTCACCGGCGAGATCGCCGCGGTGCATCCGCATTCGGGTGGTGAGGTCCTCGGCGGCGGTGTCGAGTTCGTCCAGGTAGTTCTGTCGCTGGTAGAAGTAGTCCCGTACCTCCTCGTGCGGCATGGTGATGGATCCAGTGCCGCTGCCGCCGGTGTTGAGGTTGAACCGGTCCTCAGTGGCCTCGGCGAGTTGGGCAGTGGTGATCCGGTAACGCCGGTGCAGGTTGACCACCGCGCGCGCGATCGAGGGATGGTTGCCGACCATATCGGCCAGCTCGGCCGGGTCCACCGCGGCGTCGAGATCCCGGTCGACCATCACCTCACGCAATTCGGCGACCAATCTGGTGTCGTCCCGCCAGGCGAAGAACGTCGCGTCGACGCCGAACACCTCGGTGATCCGCAGGAGTACCGCCACGGTCAACGGCCGGACGTCATGCTCGATCTGATTGAGGTAACTCGGCGAGATCTCCAGCATCTGCGCCAGCGAGGCCTGATTCAACCCACGTTCGGTCCGTAGTTGCCGCACCCGCGACCCGACGAAGGTCTTCGGCATGCCGACAGCGTACCGACGCCGAAAAGCACGGTCTGTTGGCATGGAACGGGTCGTTTGGCATGATCCGAATCCATGGGGAGCAGCAAAGCGGCGGCTACCGGCGGTTTGGCGAAGGTGCTGATGCCCGTGCCGGATCCGCATCCCGACGTGTTCGACCGGCAATGGCCGCTACGGCCGGCCGACGTCGACCGGCTGGGCCGGTTGCGGATGGACGCCGCGGTGCGCCACATCCAGGACATCGGCCAGGACCAGCTGCGCGAGATGGGCCATAACGACACCCACCCACTGTGGATCGTCCGCCGGACCATGCTGGACATGGTCGGGCCGATCGAATTTCAGGACATGCTGCGCATGCGCCGCTGGTGCTCCGGGGCCTCGAATCGCTGGTGTGAGATGCGGGTGCGCATCGACGGCCGGCGAGGGGGGTGCATCGAGTCCGAGGCCTTCTGGATCAACTTCAACCGGGAGACCCAGGGGCCCGCCCGTATCGCCGATGACTTCATGGAGGCTCTGCTGCGCACCACCGAGATCGATCGGGTGCGGTGGAAGGCCTACCTGTCGGCCGGTTCGCGGGAGGACGCCGACGAGATCCGGGAGTTTCCGATCCGGGTCAGCGATATCGATCTGTTCGACCATGTCAACAACTCGGTTTACTGGAAGGTCGTGGAGGAGTTCTTGGCTCCGCACCCCGAGTTGCTCGAGGCCCCGTTGCGCGTCGCGATCGAGCACGACGCGGCCGTCGCCTACGGGGACAAGCTGGAAGTGCTCCTGCACGTGTATCCCCCCGGATCGACCGAAAAGTTCGGACCGGAGTTGACCGACCGCACGGTGAGAACGCTCACATACGTCGTCGGTCAGCAGTCCAGCCAGCAGGTCAAGGCCGTCGCGGCGATCTTCGCCCTCTGATCCGGCCCGGTATCGGTGGACCTTGATTGACCTGCGGAATCAAGCCGACTGCCGACGATGTGGACCCCTGCCGGGCCTATCCTTCGCAAAGTTAGCTGTTCGAGCCCGAAAATGTTGCCAAACTTGGCAATGAGAACGATTGGACCAGCGTATATCGGCTATGGGATCGTGCTCCTGCGCATATCAGCCATGAGCCCCCGGGTGTTAGCAGAGATAGACGTGTCGCGGCCCCCGGCGGTGCAGACGAAGGAGAATTCAGATGTCCCGGTCCATATCCGAGGTCGGAAAGCCCAAGAGCGCAGCGCAGATCCAGCACGACTGGGACACCAACCCGCGCTGGAAGGGTCTGGATCGGACCTACACCGCCGAGGATGTCGTCGCGTTGCAGGGTTCCGTCGTCGAGGAGCAGACCCTGGCCCGCCGCGGGGCGGAGATCCTCTGGAGCCAGCTGCACGATCTGGAATTCGTCAACGCGCTGGGGGCGCTGACCGGCAATATGGCGGTCCAGCAGGTCCGCGGCGGACTCAAGGCGATTTACCTTTCCGGCTGGCAGGTCGCCGGTGACGCCAACCTCTCCAGCCACACCTACCCCGATCAAAGCCTGTATCCGGCCAACTCGGTGCCGGCCGTGGTCCGCCGGATCAACAACGCGCTGATGCGGGCCGACGAGATCGCCCGGGTCGAGGGTGACACCTCCATCGAGAACTGGCTGGCCCCGATCGTCGCCGACGGTGAGGCCGGTTTCGGTGGCGCGCTCAACGTCTACGAACTGCAGAAGGCGATGATCGCCGCCGGTGTCGCCGGCTCGCACTGGGAGGACCAGCTGGCCTCGGAGAAGAAGTGCGGGCACCTCGGCGGCAAGGTGTTGATCCCCACCCAGCAGCACATCCGCACCCTGACCTCGGCCCGGCTCGCCGCCGATGTCGCCGACGTTCCCACCGTCGTCATCGCCCGTACCGACGCCGAGGCGGCGACCCTGATCACCTCCGACGTCGATGAGCGCGATCGACCGTTCATCACCGGCGATCGCACCGCCGAGGGTTTCTACCGGATTTCCAACGGTCTCGAGCCCTGTATCGCGCGCGCTCGGGCGTACGCGCCTTACTCCGACCTGATCTGGATGGAGACCGGTACCCCGGATCTGGAGCTGGCCGCGAAGTTCGCCGAGGGAGTCAAGTCCGAGTTCCCCGACCAGATGCTCGCCTATAACTGCTCGCCGTCGTTCAACTGGAAGGCCCACCTCGACGACGCGACCATCGCCAAGTTCCAGAAGGAGCTCGGCGCCATGGGGTTCAAGTTCCAGTTCATCACGCTGGCCGGTTTCCACGCGCTGAACTACTCGATGTTCGACCTGGCTTACGGTTACGCCCGCAACCAGATGTCGGCCTACGTCGAATTGCAGGAGCGCGAGTTCGCCGCCGAGGAGCGCGGATACACCGCCACCAGGCATCAGCGGGAGGTCGGTGCCGGTTACTTCGATCGGATCGCCACCACGGTGGACCCGAACTCGTCGACCACCGCGCTGGCCGGCTCGACCGAAGAGGGCCAGTTCCACTAGGTCCAACCGCGCTAGGTCGCGGCTCAACGCCGGGAATTCAACGCCGGGAAGGTGCGAACGTGAGTACAGCAGGGATCGAGCGGGTCGGCGTCATCGGCGCGGGCCAGATGGGCGGCGGGATCGCCGAGGTGTGTGCGCGGGCCGGTGTCGACGTCACGGTCTTCGAGACCACCGAAGCGTTGGTCACCGCCGGCCGCGGCCGCATCGTGAAGTCGCTGGAACGCGGCGTCAGCGCGGGCAAGATCACCGATCGCGAGCGCGACGGTGCCCTCGCCAGCTTGAGCTTCACCACCGTGATGTCCGAGCTGTCCGACCGCCAACTGGTCATCGAGGCGGTGATCGAGGATGAGGCGATCAAGGCCGGAATCTTCCGCCAGCTCGACGAGATCATCACCGATCCCGATGCGGTGCTGGCCTCGAACACCTCGAGCATTCCGGTGATGAAGCTCGGCGCGGCCACCCGAAACCCGGGCCGGGTTCTGGGCCTGCACTTCTTCAACCCGGTTCCGGTGTTGCCGTTGGTCGAGTTGGTCACCACGCTGGCCACCACCGAAGCCGCCACGGCCCGCACCGAGCAGTTCGCCGGGACCGTGCTGGGCAAGCAGGTGGTCCGGTGTTCGGATCGCTCGGGTTTCGTGGTCAACGCGCTGCTGGTGCCCTACCTGCTCTCGGCGATCAGGATGGTGGAATCCGCGTCGGCAACGGTGGCCGATGTAGACAAGGCGGTTGTCGCGGGGCTGTCGCATCCGATGGGACCGCTGCGGTTGTCTGACCTGATCGGCCTGGATACCCTGAAGCTGATTGCCGACAAAATGTTCGAGGAGTTCAAGGAGCCGCACTACGGTCCGCCGCCGCTGCTGCTGCGCATGGTGGAGGCCGGTCATCTGGGCAAGAAATCCGGGCAGGGCTTCTACTCGTACTGATCGCCGGGTGTGTGCATTCGCCGCCACCATTGACTAGTCTGACGCGAGTGGACCTCCGGGCCCGGGGTCGGGTGATCCAGCCGTGAAAAACCAGATAACCGTGTGGCAGCGCATCCGGGCCGGGGAGAGATACTGAAGGGTAATTGCAGATGTCCAACCTCGACACCGACCTGACTCCGTACTACGAGGAGTCGCAGTCCATCTACGACATCTCCAACGATTTCTTCGCGCTGTTCCTCGGACCCACGATGGGCTACACATGCGGCTACTACGAGCGCGACGATATGACGCTCGACGAGTCCCAGAGGGCCAAGTTCGAACTCGCCCTGGGCAAACTCAACCTGGAGCCGGGGATGACCCTCCTCGATGTGGGTTGCGGCTGGGGCGGGGCGATGGAGGTCGCTGTGCAGCGTTACGACGTCAACGTCATCGGCATCACGCTGAGCAAGGCCCAGTCCGAGTTCGCGCGCGCTCGGCTCGCCAAACTCGACTCCGAACGTTCGATGGAGGTGCGTCTGCAGGGCTGGGAGGAGTTCGACGAGCCCGTCGACCGGATCGTGAGTATCGGGGCGTTCGAGGCCTTCAAGGCCGAGCGCTACCCGTTGTTCTTCGAGCGTGCCTATCAGATTCTGCCCAATGACGGCCGGATGCTGCTGCACACGATCCTTGCGCACACGCAGAAGTTCTTCCGGGACAACGGCGTCAAGCTGACCATCAGCGACCTCAAGTTCATGCAGTTCATCGGCACCGAGATCTTCCCCGGTGGTCAGCTGCCGGCCGTGGAGGACATCGAAGAGCTCGCCGATGGTGCCGGCTTCACCTTGGAGCGCGTCCATCTGTTGCAGCCGCACTACGCACGCACCCTCGACATGTGGGCCGACAATCTGTCCGCCAGTCGCGACCGTGCCATCGCGATCACCTCTGAGGAGATCTACGACCGCTATATGAAGTACCTGACCGGCTGCGCCGACTTCTTCCGCCGGGGTATCACCAATATCGGTCAGTTCACCCTGGTCAAGGACTGACCCGGGCGCACCGTCGGGTCATGCCTCGGCGAGCTTCCGCTTTTCCGCCTCGACGTCGAAATCCGCCGGTGGCCACTGCAGGTCCATGTCCTTGAGCGCCTCGATGAGCAGTTCGGTGACGGCCAGTCGGCTGTACCACTTCTTGTTACACGGCACCGCGTACCACGGCGCCCGATCGGTGGAGGTGCGATCGAGGGCCACCTGGTAGGCCTCCTGATACGCCGGCCAGAGTTTGCGCTCCTCCAGGTCGCCGGGGTTGTACTTCCAGAACTTGTCAGGCCGATCGAGCCGCTCGGCCAGCCGCTGCTTCTGCTCGTCGCGCGAGACGATCAGAGCGACCTTGACCAGGGTCACCCCAGAATCGAGGAGTTCGGACTCGAAGGTGTTGATCTCGTCGTAGCGGCCCTCCAACTCCCCGGCGGGTACCAGACCGTGCACCCGCACCACCAGCACGTCCTCGTAGTGCGATCGGTCGAACACCCCGATCTGTCCGGCCGCGGGCACCGCCTTGTTGATACGCCACAGGAAGTGGTGCGCACGTTCCTCGGCGGTCGGTTTTCCGAAGCTCGTGTAGCGGATGCCCATCGGGTTGCCCGCCCCGACGACGTGGGTGACGATGCCGCCCTTACCGGCGGTATCCATGCCCTGGAGAACCAGCAGAACCGAGCGGTTGTCGCCGGCCCGTCCGTTGGCGTGGAGCAGTTCCTGCAGCCCGGCGAACCGCTCGCTGCGTTCGGCCAGGACCGCGGCGGCATCACCCTTGTCGCCCGTGAAGCCGGGGCTCGCGTCGGCGTCGATATCGGCGAGTCGGTCGCCGGGGCGGAATCGCAGAATCTTGTGGGGCTCGTGGCTCCAGAGCGACGGCAGATCGGTCATAGTCGAACACTAGACACAGCAGGCGCGAGCGGGACCGACGGGTGGGGCCCGCACTGGCAGGGGTTACGCCGAGGGCGCGGACTCCATGACCGGAACCACCGGCGCGGGGTGCGGTTCGGATCTGAACCGCTCCAGCGATCCGCCCACTTCGACGATGCCGCACAACGCACTCCAGCAGAGCATCGTCAGATAGTCGATCAGTTCGTCGCTGCTCATTCGCGGGTGTGACATCCACGAGTGGGTGGCCTCCCGTACGCCGCCGACGATCAGGAAGGCCCATGGCTCCACCCCGGCGGTGTCCATACCGGCCATCTGCATTCGCCGCCGCAGCATCACCGCCAACATCCGG
>CAZGPT010000129.1:0-9179 GCA_964527015.1 uncultured Mycobacterium sp.
AACAACCCCGCCAGCGCGACGACCATCGCCATCAGAACACGACTGACAACTCTCATGGTCTCCCCAGCTTGAGTCGGTGGAAATCCTCATGATCCCCGGTGGACGGCAGCACTCGGCCGCGACAACCGCCGCGCCTTCGTCAGGAGGAAGGTATCGGGTACGACGACGTCGGGGCAACGCGAACCGTCCGCAGGACCTACCCGTGCCACCTGCCGCCGGCTTAGCTGGCCGGCCCGGCCCAGAGTTCCGCCCGGGGAGGCGGACAGCAGTCGGCGCCGGGTGAACGGTGCGACACCTTGACGACCCGATCGGATTCGGGTCGAATACGGTCTGACATGCTCAAAGGTGGTGCGGC
The DNA here is from genome assembly GCA_964527015.1 of uncultured Mycobacterium sp. Lineage (GTDB taxonomy): Bacteria > Actinomycetota > Actinomycetes > Mycobacteriales > Mycobacteriaceae > Mycobacterium. The sequence continues at coordinate 356 of CAZGPT010000129.1, forward strand.
GGAACGTTATCGCGCAGCCAGCGATCGCGCTGAACGGCCTCTTCTGCACCATCCGGATCCCGCTCATCGGAGGATTCCCGCGGCAATTCGGCGCCGAAGATTCGGTTAACTGCACCCCTATCAGGGGTACAGCTGCCGGTCATAGCGACCGCCAGATGTGACAAACGTCACATGCTGCGTATTTGGCCAAGTCACAGGCTCGAAACATGGTGTTTACCCGGAAGCCGCCTGGCTCAGATTTCCAGGCTGGAAAGCTCGATGATCACGCTGGCAGCCAGGGGGCACAGCGTGGCCATCCCGTCGCGCACCGCGGCCCGGGATCCAGCCAGGTTGACCACCAGCGTGCTGCCGGAGATCCCTGCCAGGCCCCGCGACAGACCGGCGTCGGAACTGCCGGCCGACAGGCCCGAGGCCCTCAATGCCTCGGCGATACCGGGCAGTTCCCGGTCCAACACCGCGCGGGTGGCCTCCGGGGTCACATCACGGGGGGTAACCCCGGTGCCACCGACCGAGACCACCAAGTCCACCCCGCCGATCACGGCGGTGTTGAGCGCATTGCGGATCTCCACCTCCTCGGCCGGCACCACGACGACTCCGTCGACGACGAAACCCGCCTCGTGCAGCAATTCCGCGACAAGTGGCCCACTGTGATCCTCGGCGACTCCGCGTGCCCTGCGGTCATCCACCACGACCACGAGAGCCCTCCCGACCGAACCCTGGGGCTGTTCCATGGCTGCCACCGTATATCCGCGCACCGACAGTCGCGAGGACTCGCCGACCGGCGATATCGGGCTGTCCGCTGCCAACCGGATCACTGATCCGCTTTGCCGAGGGTCACCTGAACCGTCTGGGGGGCGCCGGAGTCATCGAGGTAGGTCAGAGTCAGCATCGTCCCGGGGGCCTGCGAGCGCACCGCCGCAACCAGTGCGTTGGCACTGCCGATCACGCGGTCGTCGACCTTGGTGACCACGACCCCGCTGGGCAGGCCCGCCTTAGCGGCCGCCCCGTCCTTGACGACCTCGACGATTTTGGCGCCGTTGGCAGTCACGTCATTGCTGACCTGCACACCGAGGGACGCATGCGAGGCGCTACCGGTGCTGATCAGTTCATCGGCGATCCGTTTGGCCTGATCGACCGGAATCGCGAAACCCAACCCGATGGAACCGCTCTGCGCCGCGGGGGAATCCCCACCCAGGGTGGCGATGGCGGAGTTGATACCGACCAGTTCGCCGCTCATGTTGACCAGCGCACCGCCGGAGTTGCCGGGATTGATCGCGGCGTCGGTCTGGATGGCGTCCAGCACGGTGTTCTGGTTCCCGGCATCGCCGCCGGCGGTCACCGGGCGGTTCAGCGCACTGATGATGCCGGTGGTCACGGTGCCCTCCAGGCCCAGTGGCGAGCCCACCGCCACCACGTCCTGGCCGACCCGCAGATTCGCCGAAGAGCCCAGGGTGATCGGGGTGAGGCCCGACACGCCCTCGACTCGCACCACCGCGATATCGCTGGAAGGGTCGGTTCCGAGGACGGTGAACTGAGCCGTCCGGCCGTCGGCGAAGGTCACGGTGGAGTTCTTGGTCCCGGCCGGGATGTTGCCGCGATCGGGACCGACAGGAGCGTCATTCGCCCCGGCGGCGATCCTGGCAGCGGAAACCACATGGCTGTTGGTCATGATCAGTCCATCCGCAGAGATCACGATGCCCGAGCCTTCTTCCGACGCGCGCCCTGTATTGGTCTCCAGTTTGACGACGCTCGGCACCACCTTGGCCGCAACCTCTTCGACCGAACCCAACGGGACGTTGGCCGTCGGGACGCTGCGGACGTCCGGCCCGGCCGAGTTGACGGTCGTCACCGGCAGGGTGTCCGGCTGCGCCACGACCGCGACCATGCCCCCGACACCGGCCGAGACGACCGCGATCGCCAAGGCGCCAGCAGCCAGAGCGAGCGGCCGGGACCGCTTGGCGGGGGCGACGCCGACGGCCGGCGGCATGACGGCGGTATTGCTGGCCCGGGCCGCCCGGTACGGGTCATAGGGCTGCTGCGGGCTCGCATAACGCCAGTCGTAATGCTGGGAGTAGCCCGGCGCCGCATGCTGGTTTGGCATGCGCTGGCCGGACTGCTGCGACTGCGGGTACCGCGGGTCGTCTGTCATTGTCGCTGCTTCGCTCTTTCTCGTTGGCGACGCGCTACCACGTCGTTGTGATGGTGGCAGGCGTTTCGACGCCGCGGGTTCGACGCCAGCCTGCCGGTTGCTACTGAGAGTCCACTGAGATAACAATCGGCGAGGCCGATGCGTTCCCGCCGTGGATGCCGGCTTCTCCGGCGAACCCGGCGCTGAACGAGGAGATTTCGCTGTCAGCGGACGGCGACCGGTACGAGGAGGAGGTCGGACTGCCCGGAAGCAGGACGAAGAAGGATGTGCCGGGCGGGTCTCCACCGGGCACTGTCTCGCCGATTCGGATCATGCCACCGTGTTTGACCACCACCTGTTTGACGATCGCCAGGCCAAGTCCGGAACCCTGCATGGCTCGGGCCGATGTCGACCGGTAGAACCGCTCGAACACCAGCCCCCGCTCCTCGGGCGCGATACCCGGCCCTTCGTCGGAAACCAGGAGTTCGGCGTGGGCGGCATCCACCCGGTGTAGCCGGAGGGTGACCGTCCCGCCCGGCGGGCTCCATTTCGCCGCATTGTCGAGCAGGTTGAGCACAGCCCGGGACAGACCGGCCGGGTCTCCGTGGACCTGCCAGCCGGCGGCGTCGATGTCGAACCGGATATCGCCGCGCCGGCGGCGGACACGTTCCAGGCTGCGGTCGATGACCTCGGTCATCTCGACGTCCTCGAGGACTGCCCCGCGGGCATTGTCTTCGCGGGTGAGGTCCACCAAATCCCCCACCAGGGTGGATAACTCCTCCACCTGGCCGATCACATCGGAACGCAGTTCGGTCAGTTCGCTCTCCGGAATCGGCGGCGCACCAGGGGTGCTGGCGAACATCAGCAGCTCGACGTTGGTGCGCAGCGAGGTCAACGGGGTCTTCAGTTCGTGGCCGGCGTCGGCGACCAGGCGCGCCTGCCGCTCCCTCGACTCGGCGAGGGCCCGCAGCATGGCGTTGAACGCCTCCGTCAGCCGGGCCAGTTCGTCGCTCCCGAAGACCGGGATGGGCCGCAGATCGTCGGTGCGGGCGACCCGTTCCGCGGCCTCGGTCAGCTGGCCTACCGGACGTAGGCCGGTCCGGGCCACCATGCCTCCGGCCACGGCGGCAATCACCACCCCGATTCCGCCGACCGCCAGCAGAACCCACTTGAGCTCGGTCATCACCGTGTTGGTGGGCTGCAGGCTCTTGGAGATCAGCAGCGCGCTGCCGTTCGGCAGGTGGATCGCCAGCACCCGCTGGGCTCCGACGGTACGACGGGACATGAATAACTCGCCCCGGATAACGGCCTTTTCCGGCTGCCCGACCGGCAGCGTCTGGCCCTGCTGGTTCGCGGTATAAATCGACCGGCCGGGGTTCACCAACATGGCGTTGACATCGGAATAGGCGGTGCCCTCGATGGCTTTGGCCGGGTCCGCGGCAAGTGACCCGCTGGCGATCAGCAGCTGGGCCCGGCTCTGCAACTGGTTGTCGATATCGGTGTAGAGCGCGGCGGAGACCACCGCGTAGACCGCGACCGCCATCAGAACCACGACCATCGCCACCATCGACATGGCGAGCAGCATCACCCGCCATCGCAGGGACAACGATGTAGTGACTTGCGCCGGTACCCGACCGGACCGGGTGCGCCGTTTGAATCCCAACATCAGGATCCGAACATCAGGGGCCAGATCCTCATGGGGGCGTCTCGCGCAGCACGTAACCCACCCCGCGAACGGTGTGGATCAGCCGCGACTCTCCTTCGGCCTCTGTCTTGCGACGTAGGTAACCGACATACACCTCAAGCGCATTACCCGAAGTGGGAAAGTCGAAACCCCATACTTCCTCCAGAATGCGGCTTCGGGTCAGTACCCGGCGGGGATTGGCGATGAGCATCTCGAGCAGAGCGAACTCCGTGCGGGTCAGACTTATGGGGCGCTTACCACGGTGCACCTCCCGGGTGGCCGGGTCCAGCGTGAGGTCCCCGAAGGTCATCGCCGCCGCGTCGCTCGGCTCCTCCGGCCCGGTCCGGCGAAGCAACGCCCGCAGTCTGGCCAGTAGTTCCTCCAGGGCGAACGGCTTGGGCAGATAGTCGTCGGCTCCCGCGTCAAGACCGGAGACCCGCTCGGAAACCGAGTCGCGGGCGGTCAGCACCAGAATCGGCAGATCGTCGCCGGTGCTGCGCAACTGGCGACACACTTCGAGTCCGTCGAGTCGCGGCATCATCACGTCCAGCACCACCGCGTCGGGACGCTCGTTGGTGATCGCCTCTAGGGCTTCCACCCCGTCCTCCGCAAGATTGACAGAGTAACCATTGAAGGACAGCGAACGTCTCAGGGACTCCCGCACCGCTCGGTCATCGTCGACCACAAGTATTCGCACGGGAGTTAGTGTCAACCAATCGACTTAGATTCGTCTGAGAGACGCGCCGCGTTAGCAGGCGATTCGCCCGGCGGTCAGCCGAAGATCAACGCTTGTCGAAGTCGATCAGGCCGAGCCGGGCGGCCTTGAGCAGACGGCGAGGCACCTTGTGCTGCCGACCGCCGACGGACACGGTGACGAGGCCCGGTTCGGTGGCTTTCCACTGCGCACGCCGACTGCGGGTGTTAGAGCGCGACATCCGGCGCTTAGGCACGGCCATGAGCGAGGTCTCCTTGTGAATTGCTGCCGCGCAGTCGTCCGGCGCAGGCGGATACCCAAGGATAACCGCTGAGCGGAGGGTTTTCCAAAGCGGTTCATCCCGGCAAAGCGGGTCATCCCGGCCGCGAGCGTGCGCGCTGCGTGCGCCGCCACGGCGTGTCGCCGGGCCGACACGCACGTTCGGCCTGGGGTCGACTCGGGTAACCTACCGGCTGGTTGGTTGGTTGGTCTGCCGTTAGCGAACGGTTGTGCGAGAGGGGTCACCGTGACTGCATCCCCGCGACCCGTACCGGTCCGGATCGGAAACTGCTCGGGTTTCTACGGGGACCGGAAGGCCGCCATGCAGGAGATGCTGACCGGTGGCGAACTGGACTACCTGACCGGTGATTATCTCGCCGAACTCACCATGCTGATCCTGGGTCGAGATCGTATGAAGTCCCCTCAGCGCGGCTACGCCAAGACTTTTCTCGCCCAGCTCGAGGAGTGCCTGGGCCTGGCCCAGGACCGCGACGTGCGTATCGTCACCAACGCTGGCGGCCTCAACCCTGCCGGGCTGGCGCAGGCCGTTCGCGAGCTGGCCGGACGCCTCGGCGTCCCGGTGACGGTGGCCCACGTGGAGGGCGATGATCTGCTGCCCCGGGCAGCCGAACTGGGCTTTCCCGGGGTGCTGACCGCCAACGCCTACCTCGGCGCCTGGGGCATCGTGAACTGCCTGAACTCGGGCGCCGACATCGTCGTCACCGGTCGGGTGACCGACGCTTCGGTGGTTGTCGGGCCGGCAGCCGCACACTTCGGCTGGGGACCGGCGGACTACGACCGGATCGCCGGTGCGGTGGTGGCCGGCCACGTCATCGAGTGCGGCACCCAGGCGACCGGCGGCAACTACTCGTTCTTCACCGGGATCCCCGACCTCGGGCATCCCGGGTTCCCGTTGGCCGAGATGCACGCCGACGGCTCCGCGGTGATCACCAAACACCCGGGCACCGGTGGCCGGGTCAGCGTCGGCACGGTGACCGCCCAGTTGCTCTACGAAATCACCGGGGCCCGCTACGCCAACCCAGACGCGACGACCCGGTTCGACACCGTCTCGCTGAGCGAAGACGGCCCCGACCGGGTACTGATCAGCGGAACGCGCGGTGAACCGCCGCCGCCCATGCTGAAGGTCTCCCTCAACAGCATCGGCGGGTTCCGCAACGCTGCCACCTTCGTGCTGACAGGCCTTGATGTCGAGGCCAAGTCGAACCTGGTGCGGGAGCAGCTGGAAGCGGCCCTGACCGATCGGCCGGCCGAACTGGAATGGGCGCTGGCCCGCACTGACCAACCCGACGCCGATACCGAGCAGACCGCCAGCGCTCTGCTCACCTGTACGGTCCGCGATCCCGACCAGAACACCGTCGGGCGCCGATTCTCATCGGCCGCAGTGGAACTCGCGCTGGCCAGCTACCCAGGTTTCCACACCACCGCCCCGCCGTCCGACGCGGCGGTCTACGGTCTGTTCACCCCGGGGTATGTGCCGGTTGGCGAGGTGGCACATACGGCGGTGCACGCCGACGGCACCCGGGTGCCCATCCCCTGGGCCGCCGAAACCCGCGAACTCGGCCCCGTCGAGCCGCCTCCCCTGCCCGACCCGGTACCAGCAGGGCCGACCCGGAGGGTGCCACTGGGCACCATCGCCGGTGCCCGCAGCGGCGACAAGGGCGGCAGCGCGAATATCGGCGTGTGGGTGCACACCGCGGCCCAGTGGCGCTGGCTGGCCAACACGTTGACCGTCGAGTTGATCCGCGAACTCCTGCCGGAGGCAATCGATCTGCCGGTGACCCGGCACCTGCTGCCCGGTATCCACGCGGTCAACTTCGTCATCGAGGGCATCCTGGGCAAGGGGGTCGCCTACCAGGCCAGATTCGATCCGCAGGCCAAAGGACTGGGCGAATGGCTACGCAGCCGACAGATCGAGATACCGGAGGAGATTCTGCCGTGAGCATCTGGACCACGCCCGAACGCGAGCAACTGCGAAAATCGGTCCGCAGCTTCGCCGAACGCGAGATCCTGCCGTATGTCGACGAGTGGGAACAGGCTGGAGAACTGCCCCGGGACCTGAGCCGGCGCACCGCTGCCGCCGGCCTGCTCGGCGTCGGATTCGATGAGCAGGTCGGGGGTGAGGGTGGCGATGCGGCCGATGTGGCGATCATCTGCGAGGAATTGCATGAGGCCGGCACCCCGGGAGGGGTATTCGCCTCACTGTTCACCGTCGGCATCGCGGTACCGCACATGATCGCCTCGGGTGACGATCGACTCATCGAGACGTTCGTCAAGCCCACGCTAGCCGGGGAGTTGATCGGGTCACTGGCGATCACCGAACCCGGCGGCGGATCCGACGTCGGGCACCTGCGCACCACCGCCGTGCGAGATGGCGAACACCTCATCGTGAACGGCGCCAAAACCTACATCACCTCCGCGGTGCGGGGGGACTATGTGGTGGCCGCGGTGCGCACCGGTGGCCCCGGCGCCGCCGGCATCTCACTGCTCGTCGTCGAGAAGGGCACGCCGGGTTTCGACGTCAGCCGCAAGCTGGCCAAGATGGGGTGGCGTTCCTCCGACACCGCCGAACTGTCTTTCACCGACTCCCGAGTGCCGGTACAGAACCTCATCGGCGCACCGAACACCGGATTTCTGCAGATCGCGCAAGCTTTCGTCGCCGAGCGCATCGGTCTTGCCGTTCAGGCGTATTCCAGCGCACAGCGCTGCCTGGACATCACCGTGGAGTGGTGCCGGAACCGCGAGACTTTCGGAAAACCGCTGATCGCCCGCCAAACTGTCCAGAACATCCTGGCAGAGATGACCCGGCGGATCGAAATCGCGCGGGTGTATTCCCGCCACGTCGTCGAACGATCCCTGAACGGGGATACCGACCTGATCGCCGCCGTCTGCTTCGCCAAGAACACCGCGGTGGAGGCCGGAGAATGGGTGGCCAATGAGGCAGTACAACTCTTCGGGGGCATGGGATACATGGCCGAGTCGGAGATCGAGCGACAGTACCGGGATATGCGCATTCTCGGCATCGGCGGGGGCACCACCGAGATCATGACCGCCCTGGCCGCCAAGTCGCTGGGATACCAACCGTGAAGGCGATAACGAGAATCGGAACGGATCGGCTGTGACGGCACTGCGAACCACGGTCGACCCGACCGCCCCGGCGTACGCGGAGGCGGCCGCGGCGATGACCGCAAAACTGGCCGAACTCGATGCCGAGTTGGACCGCGCCTGCGCCGGCGGCGGACCCAAATACGTCGAGCGCCATCATCATCGGGGCAAACTGACTGCGCGTGAACGAATCGAGTTACTGGTCGACCCGGACTCGCCGTTCCTCGAATTATGCCCGCTGGCCGCGTACGGCACCGACTTCCTGGTGGGCGCCAGCCTGGTGATCGGTATCGGGGTGGTCAAGGGGGTGGAGTGCATGCTCGTCGCCCACGACCCGACCGTCAAAGGCGGCACCTCCAACCCGTGGACACTCAAGAAGGTCCTGCGGGCCAACCAGATCGCCCTTGAGAACCGCCTTCCGCTGATCTCGCTGGTGGAATCCGGTGGTGCCGATCTGCCCACGCAGAAGGAAATCTTCATCCCGGGCGGCCGGATGTTCCGCGACCTCACCCGACTCTCGGCCGCCGGCATCCCGACCATCGCTTTGGTGTTCGGCAACTCCACCGCCGGTGGCGCCTATGTGCCGGGCATGTCCGACTACGTGGTGATGATCAAGGAACGCTCCAAAGTGTTCCTCGCAGGACCACCCCTGGTGAAGATGGCCACCGGCGAGGAATCCGACGATGAATCCCTCGGCGGGGCCGAGATGCATGCGCGCACATCCGGTCTGGCCGACTACTTCGCGGTGGACGAACTCGATGCACTGCGGATCGGGCGGCGCGTAGTGGCCAGGCTCAACTGGGTCAAACAGGGTCCGGTACCGCGCCCCTTCATCGAACCGCGTGCCGACCCGAACGAGCTGCTCGGCATTGTTCCCGCCGATCTGCGTGTGCCGTTCGACCCGCGCGAGGTGATC
>CAZGPT010000130.1:0-9149 GCA_964527015.1 uncultured Mycobacterium sp.
TTTCGGGCTACCAGGCGTGCTGGTTGGGATGCGTGGGTCGGCCTCGGCGATCTTGCACTGCGCTATGACTGCGGCTCTGCCCAAAGAACCACGAACGCCATCCGCTCTGCGCAAGTACGCAGGCCCGCAACACTTCTGCCATCGTCGCTGGCGTGCTCCGCGTGGGTACCCGGAACCGTGCTGGGAAACTTGGTTCGGGAAGTGGAACCTTCTCCTCCGGTACCACCTTGGCCTTGCCGAGCCTCCGTAATCCCTTTGTACTACGTGACGACCGTCACAGCAAGGGGTACGCGGCAACATTTCGAAAAACTCTCAAAACCTTAAAAGCGAAGTGACGCAACGGTTAAACGATCTGCGTCGTGGCCGGTTGTAAGTACCCTTTGCCTGCGTCGAAAGCTGCGACCGACAGTGGTGGCCCTAAGCAGTGGCCGAAACTGGCAGTTCGTGACATCTGGCGGAGAGTGCAAATTCACAGCGAATACGTGGTTTTGACCTCCGTGAAACGCTTGCGCTGAACCTCCTCGTCGTGTGTATAGTCTGACATGCTCAGCTTCTGTTGAGCATGTCTCAGCCCGACCCCCCGGGGCTGATACACGACGACCCTCGCCTCCCCCCCCTGGCGAGGGTCGTCCCTTTTGAGCGGCCTCGCGGCGCATAATCCCACACTTATCCACAGCCGACGTTCGACCGACTGGCCGACCGGCAACACCAAGGGCACCTTTGACGCCGTGACGTCCACCGCGCCCGTCGTACTTACTGTCGTCGACGATCTGGAACTGTCGGCCAACGCCGACCGCATCGCTGCGGCGGTAGGTGCCCGGGCAGCCGGAACCGAGGCGCCGAGCAGGGCTGCCTGGCTCGCGGCCGCGGCCGTGGTCCTGGACGAGTCGGGCGCGCGCCGGTGCGCCCGAGCAGGTCTGCCCCGACGGGACGGAGTGTTGCTGATCGGCTCTGAGGACCCATCGGCAGAGATGTGGTCGGCCGCGATCGACGTTGGGGCCCAGTACGTCTGCGCGTTGCCAGTGCAGGAAGCCGAAGTGGCGCGTCACCTCGCGGAGAGCGCCGAAAGGGGTGGGCTGGGCCTGAACAGCGGTCGGGTGATCGCGGTGACGGGGGGATCCGGCGGAGGGGGCGCCTCGGTGTTCTCCGCCGCGCTCGCGCGGTGCGCCGCTGCGTCGCTGTTGGTGGATCTGGACGCCTGCGGTGGAGGGATCGACCTGCTGCTGGGCGGCGAGGGGGCCCCCGGACTGCGCTGGCCTGACCTGCGATTGCGAAGCGGTAGGTTGAGTTGGACCGCATTGCGGGAGGTGCTGCCACGTCAACAAGACCTGAGCTTTCTGTCCGGCACCCGGCACTTTCACGATATCGACGCCGGGGCGGTGGGAGCGGTGCTGGACGCCGGCCGACGGGGCGGCGCCACCGTGGTTTGCGACGTCCCGCGCCACCCAGCACCCGCCGCGGCGTGCGCCCTGCAGCAGGCTGATCTCGCCGTCATCGTCAGCAGTTGTGACGTGCGCGCCATCGCAGCTACGGCGGCGGTCGTACCGGTCGTTCGCACGCTCAACCCCAATCTCGGCCTGGTCGTGCGGGGGCCGGCCCCGGGTGGACTGAATGCCGATGAAGCGGCCGATGTTGTCGCTGTGCCACTGCTGGCGGCCATGCGTCCGGAACCGATGCTCGCCACGCGCCTGGAACACGGCGGCCTGCGACTGCGGAGGCGCTCTCCGCTGGCCGAGGCAGCACGCACCGTGTTAGGCCTGATGGAGCGCCGCGCCGAGGGCCGGACGTCGTGAACGAGTCCCTGATCGACCGGGTCCGGGAGCGGCTGGCGGCTGAGTCGGTGCCGCTGCGGCCGAGCATCGTGGCCGCGGCTATCCGTGCTGAGTCGGGTGGTGTGCTCGGTGATACCGAAGTCCTGGATCACCTGCGGATTCTGGAGACCGAACTGACCGGCGCGGGCATTCTCGAACCACTCCTGGGGGCCGAGGGCACGACCGATGTTCTGGTCAGCGGACCGCGGGAGGTGTGGGTCGACGATGGAGGAGGTTTGCGCCGTAGCGATATCACGTTCACCGATGAAGCCGCCGTGCGCAGACTGGCCCAGCGGCTCGCCGCCGCAGCCGGCCGACGACTCGATGACGCTCAGCCGTGGGTCGATGCTCAGCTGAGCGCGGGGGTCAATGGCCGGCCCACAGTCAGGCTGCACGCTGTCCTGCCGCCGATCGCCGCCGGTGGAACCTGTTTATCCCTTCGGGTGCTGCGACCTGCCACGCAGGATCTGGCGGCATTGGTGGCAGCGGGGGCGATAGCGCCAGAGGCCAATCAGCTCCTTCACGACATAATCGCCGCGCGGCTGGCCTTCCTGGTCTCCGGTGGGACCGGTGCCGGGAAGACGACGTTACTGGCCGCCATCCTGGGCGCCGTCGACGATCGTGAACGTATTCTCTGCGTGGAAGATGCCCCGGAGCTGGCCCCGCAGCATCCCCACCTGGTGCGCTTGGTGGCCCGAAGCGCCAATGTCGAGGGTGTTGGTGAGATCACACTCAGGCAGTTGGTTCGCCAGGCGTTGCGGATGCGCCCTGACCGCATCGTGGTCGGCGAGGTGCGCGGTGCCGAGGTCGTCGATCTCCTAGCGGCATTGAACACCGGTCACGACGGCGGCGCCGGGACGGTCCACGCGAACAGCCCGGCCGAGGTCCCGGCCCGATTGGAGGCATTAGCCGTTCTCGGCGGGTTGGATCGCAGCGCGTTACACAGCCAATTGGCCGCCGCCGTCCAGGTCCTCGTCCACGTCACCCGGGGTGCGCGGGGACGGCGTTTAACCCAGATCGCCCTGCTGCGCGGCGATGGGGCCGGGCTCGTCGGAGTGCTGCCCGTCTGGGATGTGGACCGCGGTCGGCACGATGGGATCGGTGTATTGCAGAAGCTGATCGCCGAGCGGTGCGGCCGGTGACCGCCGCCCAGACGGCCGCGCTTCTCCTGGCCGCGGCCCTGCTGATGACGCCGGCGGGGGCCCGGCACCGGCTGGGAATACCCGCTGCTGGTCGGCTCCGGTCGGTCAAGCGCATCGCGGCGTTTGTGGTGCTGCCGGGATCGGCTGCGATCGCCGTTGCCGCATCAGCCACCCTGGCGATCGCGTGCGCGGCCGTCGCCACTGTGGTGGTTGTGCGTAGGCGGCGGTCCGCCCACCACCGGCGGCGGCGCGATGAGGCCCGGGCGATGGCGGACGCACTGGATGTACTTGTCGGCGAGCTGCGCGTCGGGGCGCATCCGCTGCGCGCTCTCGCGGTCGCTGCATCCGACTCGGCTGCATCCGACTCAGCTGCATCCGACTCCACCGGGAAGGTGGGCGCAGGGTTGCGGACCGTGGCGGCGCGGGCATACCTCGGTGCCGACGTTCCGGCCGGAATGCGTGCGATCGCGGCCGACTCCGCGGTGCCCGTCTACTGGGACCGCCTTGCCGTCTTCTGGCAGTTGGCGTCGGAGCACGGCCTCGCGATGTCCACGCTCATGAGGGCGGCGCATCGCGACATTGCGGATCGGCAGAGATTCACCGAAGGTGTGCAGGCTGCTCTGGCCGGGGCGCGAGCCACCGCCGTCGTGCTGGCGCTGCTTCCCGGGCTCGGCATATTGCTCGGGCAGTTCGTCGGAGCCGGGCCGATCCGGTTCCTATTGGGCGCGGGCCCGGGCAGTTGGCTTCTCATGCTTGGAGTCGGATTGGCCTGCGCCGGAATCCTATGGGCGGACTTGATCATCGACGGGGTGGCCTCATGACGGCGATCGCGCTGCTGCTGGCCGCCGTCATACTGCTGACCGGGCGCCGATCCGCCGTACCCGGGCGCGTCGGCAATCGGCCGGGGCGCGGCAAGTCTCCGGTGGCGCGAGGCGATGAAACCCGTAACAATCGCGATCCGATTGCCGCCGCCTCGGCGCTAGATGTCTTTGCGGTGTGTTTGGCAGCGGGAATGACGGTGCCCGCTGCGGCCGACGCGACGGCTGCCTTCGCACCGCCGGCACTGGCGGCGTTGTTGCGTCGGGCTGCCGATTTGCTCGCCTTGGGTTCGGATCCGGATACCGCCTGGCAGGTGCACGGCGTGGACGCCGGCCAGGAATGCGCTGCGCTGGCCCGGTTGGCCCGACGCTCGGCAGCCGCGGGCAGTGCTTTGGCGGACGGGGTTGCCGAGCTTGCCGAGCAGCAGCGGAGTAGCGCCGGCCACGCCGCCGCCGCGGCGGCGGAGAGGGCCGGGGTTCTCATCGCCGGACCGCTCGGGCTGTGTTTCCTGCCCGCCTTCGTCTGCTTGGGGATAGTGCCGGTGGTGGCGGGCCTTGCGGGTGAGATCTTCGGGGCGGTGCTGCGGTGACCGCGACCGGATGTTCCGGGCAATCGGAGGAAAGGGGAAACGATGTTTTTCACCATGATTCGGGTGGTGCGCAGCCGCCTGGCGGTTCTGATCGCAGACGACAGCGGTATGTCCACAGTCGAGTATGCGATCGGAACCATCGCCGCCGCGGCCTTCGGCGCCATTCTGTACAGCGTGGTCACCGGGGATTCGGTCGTCGGAGCGCTGACCAACATCATCAACCGGGCGCTGACCACCAGGGTCTAGCCTGCAATGGCGGATTCAGCACGGTGGAGGCGGCACTGGCCATCGCGAGTCTCGTTGCGGTGCTGTTGTTGTGCGTCGCAGGGCTCACGGCGGTCGTTACCCAGATCCGCTGTATCGACGCGGCCAGGGAGGCCGCTCGGTTGGCTTCGCGCGGCGATGGGGCCGGGGCCGGCGCAGCCGGTAGTCTCGCTCCGGCCGGTGCCTCGGTGGAACTGCGCCGCGACGGTGACTACGTGGTGGCCCGGGTCAGCGGGCGCTCACCGATCTTGCCCGGAATCGTCATCGTGGCGGAGGCCGTCTCGGTGGCCGAGCCCGGTCAGTGACGACACCGGTGCGGTGACGGTCCTGGCGGCTGCCATGGTCGCCACGATGGTGCTGGTTGTACTGGGTGGTGTCTGGTTGGGGTCGGTGGTGGTGGCGCGGCACCGTGCGCAGGCGGCTGCCGACCTCGCCGCGCTGGCTGCAGCGTTCCGGTTGCCGACCGGCGCCGCGGCGGCGTGCCGGGAAGCGCGCGCCGTGGCCGATGTGATGGGCGCGACGCTGAGCGGGTGTGATGTCGAACGACTCGATGTGGTGGTGACCGTCACGACCCCGGTGGGCGGCCGGATCGCCGTCGAGTCCCGCGCCACAGCGCGGGCCGGGCCGGTATCCGGGGGTTGATGCGTTGCGGGAACCGGGGAGGCTACGAGCCCGGCTCGACGGCCGGTTCCAGCCCGGCTTTGGCAAGTTCGTCAGCGGTGGGTTCCCGCAGAGTGACCAGGCCGGCTTGGGTGCCGTTGTCGAGTGCGATCCGGCTGATCGTGACGTGCAGTGGCACCCAACTGTCGCCGTGTCCGGAAAGTCGTAACACCGCGCTGGTGGACCCGTTCTCGAGTTCCCGGGTGAGCTGCGGCCGCAGATACTCGTCGTCGGGGTGCATTTGCTGCCGGTTACGCCAATCCACCAAGGGGCACGGGTCATCGAGCCACTTGAGCGCTCGCCAGTTATCCAGGTCGACGATCATCCGGTAGGACCCGGGTTGCGACAGCCCATCGATGATGTGGTGAGCAAGCTCGCCATTATCAGCGGGCGAGTCGCGGATCGTCTCCAGCAGGTTCATCGACCGGGCCACCAGATGTTCTTTGCCGTTCTCGGCTGTTTCCACGAGTGTTCTGGCGCACCAGCCCACGCGGCGGAAGCCGCCCTGCTTATCCGGGAAATCCCAGGTGCTGCAGAAAACTCGGCCCGGTTCTACGTCGATGGCCCAGGACAACGCTTTCGACTCGTCGCGATTGAGGCTACGACTCGGAATGTCCTCGACGAACGCGCGTCCGGTGAGAGCCTCCTTGGACGGGTCCATGCCGGCATTGACCAGATATTCGGCGGTGACCGAGCCCTCTCCCAGCGTCATATCCCATTTGAGTGGACCTGGGATCGGGCGCTCCGGTGGGTCGGCGTCGGTAGGACCGCTCCAGACCTGTACGCCGTGGATGCAACCGTCGGACATCTGGACGGGTTCGGTGCGGATGATGCGCTTGGTCTTAGGCGTGAGGCTGGCCAAGCCGGTCCGGGTCGCGACGGTCTCGGTGATGGCGGTCTGGATGGCGGCGAGGTTGGGATTTCGGCGCAGGAAGACGGCCAGTGGAACGAAATTCTTCATTTGCCGACCCTGAGCGACCACCATGGGCTGTTCGCCGAGGGTCTCGACCAGCAGCCAATCCTGATTCACGGCGTCAGTTTACCGGCGAACTCCAGCCGAGGGGCTGCCGGGGTACCTCGAAATCCGCAGGTAGAACACCGCGCAAATCAGAGAAAACGAGAACGGTTTCAAGTACGGCGTTGCGCGGAGCCGTCCCCGGCAGTACTTTCAGAGCAATCCGATTTTTGGATTTGCCGACGGATCGTGATGTCCGACCGTTCGTTGCCATGGCCGCTGTAAACCTCGAGCGGAGGGGCTCTTTTACGGTGGCGCACACACACGTGATCACGGCTGTCGACCGCTATGAGGGGTCGGCCGACATCACTGCTGATCAACGTGGGTGTGCGGCCAATCCGGTCAGGACAATGCGCAAAACGACAATCGCGCCTGGCTTGTCCAGTGGGTCATTGCCGTTGCCGCATTTCGGCGATTGCACGCAGGACGGGCATCCATTCGTGCAATCGCAGGCCTCAATAGCTTCCAGGGTGGCGCCCAGCCACGTCCTCACGCATTGGTGGCCGCGCTCGGCGAATCCGGCGCCGCCCGGGTGGCCGTCGTAGACGAACACCGTCGGCAACCCGCCCTCGCCGACGGCCGTGGAGAGTCCGCCGATATCGCCGCGATCACAGTTGGCCACCAACGGCAGCAGGCCGATGGCAGCGTGCTCGGCGGCATGCAGCGAACCCGGTATCCGCGCCGGCGTGAGGCCGCCGGCCCGCACCGCCTCCGGAGTGACGGTGTACATCACCGCCACGGTGGACAGGCTTTGCTCGGGCATATCCAACTCGACGAAGTCGATCACCTCGCCGCCGGTGCTTCTCCGAAGGTAGCCGGTTACCCGATGGGTGACCGATACCGGGACCAGACCGAGGGTCATCTCGCCGTATCCGACCCGCTCACCGTCCCCTTCGACGCTGATGTCGGTGATCACCCGCGGATGAGTCGCGTATCCGGGGTCCTCGGCCCGAACGAACGCGATGCGGTCCTCGAGGTCGAGGGCGTCCACCAGGTAACTCTCACCCTGGTGCAGATAGACCGCTCCGGGATGCACGGTTGCCGGGGCCTGACCGGCCTCGGTGCTGCCCAGCACTCGCCCGGTGCCGGACTCGACGATCGTGACTTTCGCGCCGCCCGTGCCGCGGATGTCGACCTGATGGTGTGGCTGGAGCCCGGCAAGCGGGAAGAACCCGCCCGAACGTCGCCGTAGCAGCCCGGCCTGTTCCAGTTCGCCGGCCGCAGGTTCTGCCCGCCAACGATCCAGCTCATCTTGAGTCAGCGGTAACTCCGTTGCGGCGCAGAGCAATTGAGGTCCGATTACATAGCGGTTCCGCGGGTCGGTGACGACTCGTTCCACCGGTTTGCCGAGTAGGGCTTCAGGGTGGTGGACGAGGTAGGTGTCCAGGGGGTCGTCGCGAGCGACCAGCACGACCAGCGCGCTCTGCCCACGCCTGCCGCAGCGGCCCGCCTGTTGCCAGAACGAGGCGACGGTGCCTGGGAACCCGGCGATCACCACGGCATCCAGCCCGGAGATGTCAATGCCTAACTCAAGCGCGTTGGTGGTGGCCAGCCCGCGGAGTCGTCCGTCGGCCAGGGCGCGCTCCAATGCCCGCCGGTCCTCGGCGAGATACCCGGCTCGGTAGGAGGCCACCGTGTCGCGTAGCTGGGGAGCAGTGTCCTGGAGGCGTGAGCGTGCTCCGAGCGCGGTCAACTCAGCACCCCGGCGCGATCTGACGAACGTCAGCGTCCGGGCTCCCTCGGCTACCAGATCTGCCATTATCCGGGCGGACTCGGCACCGGCCGATCGGCGGACCGGAGCCCCGTTCTCGCCGCGCCGGTCGTATCGCAGGTCGGGCTCCCACAGCGCGACGGTGCGGGCACCATGTGGTGATCCGTCGCGGGTGATCTCGGTGACCGGCCGGCCGATCAATTCGGCTGCGGTCTCCCCGGGTGCGGCAGTGGTTGCGCTGGCGAAGATCACCGAGGGCCCAGCCGACCTCGCAGGGGAGTAGCGAACGCACAGCCGCAGCAACCGGCGCATCACCCACGCGACATTTGATCCGAACACGCCCCGGTAGTAATGACATTCGTCGATCACGACGTATTTCAGATTGCGCAGGAAGACCGCCCACCTGGCGTGGTTGCGGAGCAGCGACAAGTGAACCATGTCGGGATTGGTGAACAGCCAGCGTGAGCGCTCCCGGGCGAAACGGCGGATCTCGCCGTCGGTGTCCCCGTCATAGGAGATCGGAGCGACGTCGGCACAGTTCGGCAGCTGGGCGGTCAACAGTGCGGCAGTGCGCAACTGATCGTGACCGAGGGCCTTCGTCGGGGACAGATACAGCGCCCGGGCGCGGGGGTTGCGGGCCAGGGTGTCGAGAATGGGCAGTTGGAACGCCAAGGACTTACCCGACGCCGTCCCGGTGCTGATGATCACGTCACGGCCGGCATGGGCCAGCTCGGCGGCCGCGACCTGGTGTGACCAGGGTGCTGTGATGCCGTGGCCGCGCAGTGCATCGAGCACATCCGGGCGCACCCAGCGCGGCCAGTCCCGCAGCTCGCCGCTGCGGGCGGGTAGTTCGGAGACGTGGAGCAACGACGACGTCCGCCCGGTCCCTGGCCCGCGGACAGCTTTGAGTAGATCGCCGCCGAAGCTCGACATCCGCCGCCTCTCCTCCGTCCCCTCCGATGTTCCAACCGAATTGTCGTTCCAACCGAATTGTCGTTCCAACCGAATTGTCGTTCCAACCGAATTGTCGCCAAGACCGTTCTATGACTGTTCTAACCGCTGCGAACGTGATTGGATAAAAGTGGTCGCAGCTTCTGTGTTCGTGTCTCACTTCGCAGGATCGACGTTGCGATCGCGG
>CAZGPT010000131.1:0-8995 GCA_964527015.1 uncultured Mycobacterium sp.
CACGCCGATCCTGGCCACCGGCGCGGTGGCCAGCGCCCTGCTCGGCTCCCCGCTGGACGCCGCGCTGGTCGGCAGTGTGCTGCTGACCAATGCGTCCCTGTCCGCCCAACAGCAACTGCACGCCGAGCGGACCCTACGACGGCTGCTCGCGGTGCAGGATCCGCCGGCTCGCCTGCGAGTGGGACCATTGGACGCCGAACTGAGCAGGGACGTCGCCGCCGATGCGCTGCGTCCCGGGGACATCATCGAGATTCGCTCCGGCGAGGTCGTTGCCGCCGACGCCCGGCTGATCGAGGCCGACAACCTGGAGGTCGACGAGTCCCGACTGACCGGTGAATCGCTGCCGGTGCCCAAGACGACCGACCCCACACCGGGCGCCCCGCTGGCCGCGCGGTCCGGGATGGTCTACGCGGGCTGCACTGTGGTCGCCGGAACCGGACTCGCCGTCGTCACCGCGGTCGGCCGAGGCACCGAGGTGCGGCGGGCCATCGAGCTGGGCCCGGACACAACTCGACGGAAAAGCTACGGCGAAAAAAGCTGCAGCGAAGAAGGCTCCGGCGAAAAAGCCGGCCGCCAAGAAGGCCGCAACCGGTAAAGCAGCAGATTCGGAGTAACCGACATCCGGCGGTTATGACCCCGGGCGCTGCACACCCGAATTCAGCGAATCGGAAGTCTCACCTGCGCCGGCTTGTGTCCGCCCGCCTGGAAGATGACGCGCCGGGCGATGGCTACGGCGTGATCGGCGAATCGCTCGTAGTAACGGCCCAACAGGGTGACATCCACCGCCGCGGAAACGCCGTGCTTCCACTCCCGATCCAGCAGCACGGTGAACAGATGGCGATGCAAGTCATCCATGGCATCGTCGTCATCCCGAATTCGGCGGGCCTGACCAAGATCGTTCGAAGCGATCACCTGCCGAGCACTGTCTCCCAAATCGACTGCGATCCTGCCCATTTCAGTGAAGTGACCGCTGACGTCCCCGGGAAGCGCGTGCCGGGGATATCGGCGCCGGGCGATTTCGGCGATATGAAGTGCAAGAGCCCCCATCCGCTCGATATCGGCCACCATCTGGATGGAACCCACAATCGTCCGTAAATCGCCGGCCATCGGCGCCTGCAGTGCCAACAGCACCAGGCCGGCTGCCTCAGCCCTGGCACTGGCCTCGGCGATCGTCTCGTGCTCGCCGATCACCCGCTCCGCCGCTGCCAGATCCGCGCGCAACAATGCGACGGTGGCGCCCTCCATCGCGATCCCGGCCATATCGCATATCTGAGCCAGCTGGCTGATGAGCGCGGCGAGTTGCGCGCCGTACGCGGTCCGCATGAGCGCAGCGTAGGTGCCGACCAGCGGTCAACCGACCGTAAAGAATTGAACCCCAGATGAATATCGCCCTCCCCACAGCGGAAGTCCTGTTGGCACGGGGCGTGCGGAGCTCAGCTGCCAAAGGCCGACCTGGGTGTGCGTCGTGGCTCTATTCTGAGCGTATGAGTGTCACCTTCACCAACCGGACACCGGAGCAACGTCGCCGGGCGGTGTCCAACCTTTTCGACTTCCTCGTCAGGGGTGGCGTGGCTGACACCACACGTATGCCCTCGGAAGTCATCGCGGAAGGGCACAAGTCCACCCTGCATCGCTACCTTCCCGCCGGCCGGTCGCTGACCGGCGATCCGGTCCTTCTCGTGCCACCGCTGGGGTCGCAGTCAACGTGCTTTGATCTCCGACGCGGGTGCTCGCTGACCGAGCATCTGCTGGCGAGCGGTCGGCCGACCTATCTGGTCGACTACGGGGAAATGGGCCTCGAGGACCGCGACCTGGGGATCGAGTTCTGGGTTTCCGATGTGGTGCCGAACGCGATCCGGAAGGTCTCGCAGGACGCCGGGGGTGCACCGGTCAATCTGATCGGGTGGTGCCTCGGCGGGGTGATCGCGCTGCTGACCGCCGCCGCCTACACCGACCTGCCGATCAAATCCGTCACGATGGTCGCCAGCCCTTTCGACCTCAGTAAACATCGCATGGTCGCCCCGTTACGCACCGCCGGCAAGTACACCGGCGGGCGGGTCCTGGGCGGCGCACTGAAGGTGCTCGGCGGTCTACCATCCCAGATCGTCGGCCCGGCCTTCAAAGCCACCTCGCTGACGACCTATCTCAAGAAGCCGGTGACACTGCTCAGGCACCGCGACGACCGGGAGTTCCTGGCTCAGGTCGAGGCGGTAGACGGGTTGATGAACAGCATGTTGGCCTATCCCGGGCGCGCGACCCTACAGATCTATCAGCGACTGGTTCAGCGAAACGATTTGGCGGACGGCAGGATTCAGGGTCCGAACAAAATGGTCGATCTCGCCGATGTGCGGGTGCCGGTGATGAACGTGGCCGGCAGCAACGATGTGCTGGTCCCCGTCGCGGTCGCCCATCACGTCGGAGAGTTGTTGCCGAACTCGCCGGAGGTCCGGCTTGAGGTTGCTCCCGGCGGGCACTTGGGAGTCCTGACCGGCCGCTCCGCACCGGCGACAACCTGGGCGATGATCGACGACTTCCTCGGCACGCTGCCCGAGTGACACTAAAAGCTCTCTGGCAAGACTTCTTAGCGACACGTTAGCGCAGCGGGGCTACCGCCTTAATTTGTCGTCATACCGTGGCACACATGTTGATCGATGTCCGCTGGCTTAACTATCTGCTGAAACGCACCGGCCGCAAGTAGTCCGCTACCGACGGCCCACACCGATCGGCCCGACCGGGCCGACCACCGGACCGACTCCCCCCACCCCAACCGGCCCGACGGGTCCAACGACCGGGTTCGGGCCTACCCCGATGGGTCCAGCCGGTCCCAGAATCGGATCCACATACGGGGTGTGATCGACGACCAGGCAGGCATTGACGTCGTAGTTCCAGTACATGACCGGGGTATTGCAGAACTGGCACTGGTTGGTAATCGTGTTGTAGAAGAAGTTGTACTCGCAGTTCCCCTCGGCCTGACTCACCGCAGGTGATACCAGCGCAGTCAGCGGCAGAGTTGCGACCGCCAGTGCGAACGCACCAAGCGCTCCGAATAGCTGAGGCCGAGTCTTCATGGGCATCTCATCTCTGTATCCGACTGAATGGACATACCGTAATCCAAATCGCGCAGCCGGGCATCTGCGTTACAGCGATACGGCGTGGGCCCGACCCGCACGATGCGTGGACAGCACCCGTGCAGCTTGACGTCGGGCAATGCGGCAGGACCGCCGGTTGCGGCCCGCTACCGAACCACCAGCACCGGGCATTCGGCATGCTGGGTCACGTTCTGGCTGACCGAACCGAGAATGGAGTCGGCGAGCTTCCCGCGGCCGTGACTGCCGACGACCACCAACTGGGCTTCCCGGGACAGTTCGGTGAGGCCCTTGGCCGGGCTGATGTCCTGAAAAACCTTGGTGACGTGGGCGTTGCGGTACTGCCGGGCGAGCGGTTCGACCAATTCGTCCATCCGGTGGCGCTGCCGGGACTGCAGCAGATCGAGCAGTTGCCAGTCCATGGCCCCCTGGCCGCCGAGGTCCCCCATCCCGACCGCCGCGCCGATCTCCCACATGTGCACCACCGTCAGCGGCGCATGCAGCACGGCGGCGATGTCGAACGCTTCAGCCAGCGCCCGGTTTGACTGCTCGGACTCATCGATCCCGACGATGACGGGCAGCGGCTTGCCGGTCCGTCTGGCAACAGCGGTTCGCCAGACCACGACAGGGCACTGCGCCCGCTGCGTGATCCGCACGGCATGCCCGCCCAGCGTGCGATGGTCCGCCGCACCGGCGCCGACAACCACGAGCCGGGCCGACTGCGAGGCGTCGGCCAGAACTGCGGCGACCGCGCCCTTGCTGGCTGTCGCGCGGACGGCAAGACCCGGATATGCCGAGCCCACCGCCGTCTCCGCGGCGGCCAGCACCGTATCGCCGTCAGAGCCGCCGCCACGGACGGCATCCGGATCGGCACCGGCGAAGTGCCAGTCAAATTTGGGGATCGCATGCAGCAGCGTCAGCGAAAGGGACCGCCGGGTGGCGATCTCCGCGGCCCACTGCGCACCATCGAGCGCGGTGTCCGAGCCGTCGATACCCACGACAATGGACGACTGTTCGGCTGCGGAAGTCATAGGCAAACCCTATGCCGGGAGCCTGCGACAACGGCGAGGCCCCACCTAGGCCCCACCTGGGCGCAACCCTGGGACCTATCGAGGCGCAACCGAGGCCTTATCGTGGGTTCGGTGGGGAACTCACAAGATCTGTCGGACGGATTCGCGACGAAGATCAGCCGTCGCCGACTCCTGGCGATCGCCGGCGGGGCTGGACTGACAGCCGTGCTGGCCGGCTGCTCTGCGCGAATGACGGCGAACTCGACGGCGAGTCCACTTCCGACTCAGCAGAGCACGGCGACTGCGGCCCGCACCGCGGTCGCGGCGACGCCAACGGCGAGCGTGGACCAAACGGTCGCGGCGGCATCCGACGTGATGTTGTGCCGGGACGCCTGGGGTGCCCGCCCGGCCCTGCCGGGCGGTCGCCCCCACACGATCGACCGGATGACGATTCACCATTCTGCGGTCGCACTGCCGGATAACCGCGGGATCGTTGCCCGGCTGCAACAGCATCAGCGGTTCCACCAGGATGACAAGGGTTGGGTCGATATCGCCTACCACGCCGCGGTCGACCGCAACGGCAACATCTTCGCGCTCCGCGACACCGCCATCGCCGGCGATACGGCAACCGACTACGACACGGCGGGCCACTTCCTTGTCCTGTGCGAAGGCAACTTCGACGAGGAGAGCATCAGCGCGGCGCAGCTTGAGGGTGCCGCCTTGGTCTGCGCTTGGGCGACAAGGCAATTCGGGATCGGGGTCAACACCTTGGCCAGTCACAAGGAGGTCGCGGCCGGGACGGACTGCCCGGGAGGCGATCTTGAGGCCCGCCTGGTCTCCGGGGATCTCACCCGGCGAATAGAGGACCGGATCGCGGCCGGTTTCGATCTGCAACCGCTATGCGGATCACAGTCCGCTGCCCGGGCCGCAGCCATAACAGCGGGTCGCTGAAGAACCCGGGACCCGGGTTTGCCCGGGGTCAGCGCGTAAGTGCCACTGACGTGGCATCTGCTCGGCTAGGCTGCCGCTGTGAACATCGAGAAGGTGATTTTCGGCTTCTTCGTGCTACTCGCGGCGACGTTGAACTTCGGCTTCTTCCTGGGCGATATCAGCGACCCCGCGGTCCACAATTCCTGGGAGTTGTTCAGCGCACTGGTGGTGGCGCTGATCACGACGATCCTGAAGTTCGGTGACAGCACCCAACTCGGCGCGGTGCAGTTGGCCACCAGCCTGGTCGCACTGCTGCAACTCATGGCCGCGGCAGGCACCTGGGTCTGGGCCACTCAAGTATCCGCCCAGGGTCTCGACGGGCACGCCATCGCGAGTGTGGTGTCACTCTCGGGCGGTGCGTTACTGGCCAACCTGGTGTCGGTCACTCTGCTCGTCATCGAGACAGCGACCTTTCGGCGCCGATAAGCGGCACGGATTTGTCCACGCATCTGTCAATGGCTAAACCGTCAATGCCCAAACCGCAGCGGCTGTTCCAGATCTGGAAACGACGACGGATCGCGCCGCGCAACGCGCGCAATCACATTCCGGCGGCGGTGCCAACGACCGAGGTGATCTTCCTGGTCATGCGGCGAATGCGGGCACCGCTGATCGTGGTGATCACGACGTTCAGTTTCTGCACTGTCGGGATGCTGTTCATGCCGGGGATTGACCCGCAGGGAAACCCCTACCGGCTGAACATATTCGACGCCTTCTATCAGATGACGATCACCTTGACGACGGTCGGCTACACCGAGGCGCCCTATCCCTTCAGTTATCCGCAACGCATGTGGCTGTCGATGTCGATCTACCTGCTCGTCATTGCGTGGGCCTATGCGATCGCGGTGTTGTTCGCGCTAATCCAGGGTTCGGCTTTCCAGGCCGCCGTGGCCGCCCAGAAGTTCCGGCGCCGGGTCCGACGGATGGTCGAACCCTTTGTCATCGTGGCCGGCTACGGGGGTGCCGGCCGGATCGTCGGGAACGAACTCGACAAGTACTACCGCCGCTTCGTCGTCATCGACAAGGACGGGGACCGTGTCCAGTCGGTGACATCGGAGCAACTCAGCTTCGACGTCCCCGCCCTGCAGGGTGATTGCAGCGCTCCGGCAGTGCTGGGCACGGCCGGCCTCGGACACCGCGACTGCGAAGGGGTGTTGGCCCTGACCGACGACGACGACGCCAACCTCGCGGTGGTAATGGCCGCATCGTTGTTGCGACCAGACCTGCCGGTACTCGGCCGTTGCGCCCGGCAACGCACCCGGAGCCGCATCGATCGTTTCGCCCCGGGGGCGGCGATCGACGCCGATGACAGGTTCGGCGACCACCTGGCCCTGTCGGTCCACCAACCGGTCAGCAAT
This sequence comes from uncultured Mycobacterium sp., assembly GCA_964527015.1. Taxonomy (GTDB): domain Bacteria; phylum Actinomycetota; class Actinomycetes; order Mycobacteriales; family Mycobacteriaceae; genus Mycobacterium. Next base: position 6,442 of record CAZGPT010000131.1, read on the forward strand.
CAACTGCTGCGGTGGCTGATGGACAACGATCAAGATCAACTGCCTGCTGTGCGGTCGGATCTGGCTGAACGCAGATGGGTGGTCTGCGCCGAGGGCGAGTTCGGTGACGCCGTGGTCACCGACCTCGCCGCGATCGGTGTCACCGTCGAACTCGTGGACCCGTCCCATGACGAGCCCGACCTGTCCGGGTCAGCTGCCTTCGTTGCCGGCAGTGACAACGACACCGTCAACATCGCGATGGCCGAACGCGCGCGACAGGTGAACCCCGACATCTACCTGGTGGTCCGTCAACACAACAACGAAAAATCGGCGTTGCTTCGATCACTGCAGATCGACTCGGTCTACATCGCCACCGAGCTCGTCGCCCGGGAGGTGCTCGCAAGGATCATCACTCCGGTGTTCTGGAGCTTCGTCGAACATGCGCTCACCCGTGATGACCAATGGGCGACCCAGGTGCGGGACCGCCTGCTGGCACGCTGCGCCCGCAGTACCCCCCAACGTGAGGTGATCACGCTGTCGGTCGAGCAGGCCCCGGCCGTCGCGGCCTGGTTGCGGCGCGGGAGGCCACTTGCCCTGCGGGATCTGATGCGGCGGCCCGACGACCGGGAGTCGATGTTGCCGCTGGCCGCGCTGGTGCTGATTCGGGACGGCGAGCCGCGGTTCATGCCGGAGGAGAGCACTCTACTCGCTCTTGAGGACCAGGTGCTGTTCATCGGAAAGCCAGGGGGGCTATCCCAGGTCGGCGAGGTACGTCACTATCCCGCCATGGTGGAGTACCTCGCCACCGGTCACGACGTTCCGCGGACCTGGGTTTGGGCCCGGCTCACCGCACGGCGTCAGGCGAGGGCTAACGGACGGCGGCAAGAGGCTTCAGCACCCCGAAGCCGTCAGCAGCCCAAAGCCGTCAGCAGCCCAGATCCTTCAGCACCGCCCGGGCCGCCCGACGACCACTGACCAACGCTCCCTGGATCGAGGAGGTGTCTCGGTGATCGCCCGCCACGTAGAGACCGTCCGCGGTGCGCACCGGGCGTTGTAGCTCGAAGGGCACCGGCATGGCGGGCAACGCGTAGCGGATCGGGTAAGTGGCGATCAGCTGCCAGTCTCTCGTTGGCACGCCGTACAGCCACTCAAGGTGGGCGCGGACAGTCCGCTCGGCTCCGGGCTCGTCCCACACCCCGAGCGCCGACGCCGACACCAACGCGCTCCCGGCCGGAGCGTAGTCCGGCGCCGCATGACTCAGGACAACGGTATTCACCAACGGTCCGCGGCCACCGCCGTCCAGGATCAGCACGGCCTGCCCGTCGGCAAGGTCCTCCGGCGCGCAAGTAGGCCGGAAGTACCAGGTTGTGACCGAACGAGCTTCGGGGGCAACAACATCGGGGACGAGTCGGGCGGCGGTCAGCGGATCGGTCGCGACGATGACGGCCTCGGCCCGCTGCACATCTCCGCCCGCAACATCCACCGCCTTCGACGAGGCCGACACGACCCCATGGTCCAGCCGCACGTCAAGCCCGGCGGCGAGCTGCTCAGGAATGCGTTGCATTCCCTTGGCCGGAACACCCGGGGTGCCCCGGACGAACGATTTCAGCACCACGTCCAGGAAGCGCCGCGAGGTACTCAGCTCGGATTCCAGGAAGACCCCGGACAGGAATGGGCGCAAGACGCGCTCGGTCAGCGTGCGGTCGGCACCTGCCCGGCGTAGCGCCTCCGCACTGGTGATATCGGGATCGCGGCACAAGGACTCAACTGAACGGACCGCCCGGGAGACCGCGTAGGCGCCGAACCGGGCGGTCGACAGCGGCGAGCCGATGTGGGCGAGCAGGGAGGCGACCGCCCACGTGGGCTCGCGACGCGGATCGGCGACGCGCTCGACCCGACGCCGGCCACCCCTACTGACCACGATGCGAGCCCCGGCGATGAAGGGCCGCAGTTCCAGAGCCTCGTGGTCGAGGACGCGGGCGCCTTCGGGGTAGGCCGGGTTATAGAGCTGAAAGCCCCGATCGAGACGGTAACCATCCACGAGGTCGGTGCGCACCCGGCCGCCCACCCCGCCGGAGCTCTCCAGCACCGTGACGTGGACGCCGTGGCGGGTGAGATACCGTGCGGCGGCGAGCCCACTGAGCCCCGCTCCGACGACGACAACGGCCATGGCGATCAGATTAGTCGGGGCGGCCGTCAGAAGCCCTTGACGGCCGTAGACGTTTCATTCCGAGGAGCCTCCCACTCACTCCGGACCAACGGCAGTACTAGGCCGACTGCGCGCGCCCCTCTACCGATGGCGTCGCCGGGTAGGCGTGGACCAGCGCGGTGGACAGCCGCGGTACGGCATGGGTCAGGGTGTGTTCGGCGTTGTGCGCCAGCCGATGTGCCTCATGCAGGGTGAGGCTGGCGTCGATGTCCAGTTCGGCATCGGCATGTAACCGGTGGCCGATCCACCGCATCCGGACCCGCCGGACACCCACCACGCCCGACTCGGCGGCCAGGGCGTGTTCGGCGGCTTCGACGAGGCCGGGGTCCACGCCGTCGAGTAGTCGGGCGAAGACATCCTTTGCCG
>CAZGPT010000132.1:0-8991 GCA_964527015.1 uncultured Mycobacterium sp.
TTGCTGTCCTCGGTCGGGCGACCGGCGGTGGAGCTGATCAAAAAAGAGGTCGCCCTCTTCGACAGATACGAAACGGTGTTCAAACTCCTCGCCCGCCTGCACCTGATCCCCGGCAAAACCAACGCGCTGATGGGCCGGATGAACGCGAACAGCCACTCCTACATCCAGGCCGAGGAAGAGGAACTGCTGACCCTCAACTGGCACTGCGTCGGCCAGAAGCCCCAATGAGTTGGCCCCCCGGTGGTTAATACGGCAGCGCCGCGCGAAAAGCGTTGACCGACAACGGCGATGGCGAGGCCTGGCCATCCGCTACGACGAGCTCGCTATCGTCCACCGAGTCGCCGCTGTTCTCAGAGCCATCGCGGGGCCGGACGGTGGGCCGGTTCGTGGACGCGGCCATTCGTGTCAGACCCGGTTGCGATGATGGAAGTATGCCATCAGCCGTATCTCCCGACGTCGCGGAACTCCTTCCCGGCGATCGTCTCGAGCTGCTCTTCGCCGAGTTGGCCGAGTTGACCGGTCAGCGCAATGCCATTGATGGGCGCATTGTGGAGATCGTCGCGGAGGTGGATCGCGACGGGTTGTGGGGCAACACCGGGGCCCGGTCGGTCGCCGCTTTGGTGGCCTGGAAGACGGGGTGCTCGCCGGCCAACGCGAACACGGTCGCCGCGGTGGCGCGCCGGTTCGAGGAGTTTCCCCGCTGCACCGAGGGCATGCGGGAGGGCCGCTTCTCGCTGGATCAGGTAGGGGTGATCGCCCAACGCGCCGCCGAGGGTTCCGATGAGCACTATGCCCAACTGGCCGGGGTGGCCACGGTCACCCAGTTACGCACCGCAGTCAGTTTGGAGCCGCGGCCCGACCGCGGACGGCGACCCGAGCCGCAGGCATCGATCAGCAAGACCGGGGGCGAGGAGTTCGACTTCTGGCGCATCACGTTGCCGCATGCGGAATCCGCGATGCTGGAATCGGCCTTGCAGTCCCATCGGGATGCGCTGATGGCCGAGTGGAAACGGGACCGCGAGGCGCACACCGGGCAGTCAGCCGAGCAGATGCCTGAGCACCCGTCGATGCCCACGACCGTCGATGCGTTCCTGCGGCTCGTCGAGACCGGATGGGATGCCGATGTCCACGCCCGACCGCACGGCCAACGCACCACCGTGGTGGTGCATCTGGATATCGCGCAGCGGATCGGTGCCCTGCACCTGGGCCCACTGCTGTCGGACTCCGAGCGGCAATACCTGACCTGTGACGCTACCTGCGAGGTGTGGTTCGAACGCGACGGCGAGGTCATCGGGTGCGGCCGCTCGACGCGCACGATCAGCCGCCGGCTGCGCCGCGCGCTGGAGCACCGCCACCGGACCTGCGCGGTGCCGGGCTGTAGGGCCACCCGCGGTCTGCACGCCCACCACATCACCCACTGGGAAGACGGCGGCCCCACCGAACTGGCCAACCTGTGCTTGTTATGCCCGTATCACCACAGGTTGCATCACCGGGGTGGCATCACCATCACCGGCCCCGCGCAGCGCCTCGTGGTCACCGATTCCGACGGCGATCCCCTGCAATCGGGGTCGCTGGCCCGCCCACCCACCGGCCCGCCCCCGGCCGTCGCGCCATGCCCCGGACCCACCGGCGAACGCGCCGACTGGTGGTGGTACCAACCCTTCGAGCCCCAACCACCCCCGACGAACAACTAGGACCCGCGGGCCTTCCGAAACCTCAATCGGCGGGTTTGAGCAAGACCGTGGAGACCGGCGGCACGACGTCAGGTGCCGCAACGCCATCGAGCATCACCAGCCTCACCGATTCGACACACTCCAGTTCATCGACGACGCCATGATCCGGACCGCCGACGTCGCCGAACCGGTCACCGAATCTTGGTAACTCACCAGCGTCCAGGCCGGGTGGGGCCCTCGGAGCGGCGGTACCGGCCGTACCTCCGATTCGTTCGGTGCCGACGTCAACTGACGCTCCCCGGGAACGTTGCACAAGTAGTTGGCCCGCCCCTCGCCTCCGTCCGCCGGTGGGTGACCGCGACACCGATCCGGATCAACACCGGTCGGCATCGCCATCTAATGTCGAAGTTCAGCGCCGACACCGGGAGACAGCATGGAAAACGATCCGTATCTTGCGCATCACGTGATCCGCGACACCCGCCCGCCGGACCGGATGCATCAGTACGATCCGCACCTGGCCGGTTTGGTCTACGAGTACGTGCGCACCCGGCTGACCTATACCGACACCCCACTGGATCACCCGAAGCCGCCCGAACCCATCATGGAGGCACTGGACGGGTTCATCGACGAGTACGGCCGCGACCCCCGCGAGGTCCTCGACGCCTACGTCCAGCACATCGCCTCGAATGTGCTGTCCACCGATAGTCCGCGTTTCTTCGGGTTTATTCCGGCCGCGCCGACCAAAGCCGCCCTGCTGTTCGACACCGTGGTCTCCATCGCGTCGCTGCAGGGATGTTCGTGGCTGGAGGCCTCCGGTGCGATCGTCGCGGAGAACCAGGTGCTGCGCTGGATTGCCGACCTGGCCGGAATGCCACCGTCTACGGGCGGCACTTTCGTGTCCGGCGGATCGGCCGCGAACCTCTCCGCCATGGCGGTCGCCCGCGAGATTGGGCGGCAACGCTTCGGGGTCCGTGAGGTCCGCATCGCCTGCAGCGACGAAATGCACTCATCGGTCGCCAATGCCTGCCGCATCCTCGACGTGGACCCCTTCGTGGTGTCCACCGCGGATCACCGATTCACCGGGCCCGCGCTGAAGGCTGCGCTTGCTGCCAACGACGGCCCGCCCGTCGTTGCGGTGGTGGCCACCGCGGGAACGACCAACGCCGGAATCGTCGATGACCTCGAGAGCCTGGGTGCGGTGTGCCGGGAGGGCAACCTCTGGATGCATGTCGACGGCGCCTACGGCGGCGCGGCGCTGCTGTCGGACCAGAAGTGGCGGTTCGCCGGAATCGAGCATGCCGACTCCTTCATCACCGATCCGCACAAATGGTGGTTCGCCCCCTTCGACTGCGCGGCGCTGCTGTACCGCGACCCTGACCAGGCGGCCTCGGTCCACACCCAACGCGCCTCCTATCTGGATCCGTTGCACCAATCCGAGCATCCGGACTACTGGAATCCGACCGATCTGGCCCACCACCTCACGCGCCGGGCCCGGGGGCTGCCCCTGTGGTTCTCCCTGGCGGTGTACGGCGTCAACGCCTACCGGGTGGCCGTGCAGTCCGTCATCGACCTGACGCAGCAGGTCGCCGAGCTCATCGAGGCGACGCCGCATGTCGAACTGGTGCGGGAGCCCGGGCTGTCGATCGTGCTGTGGCGGCGACCGGGCTGGGGCAAAGCGGATTACCTCGAACTTCAGAACCGCTTGCTGGCCGAGCAGGCGGCCTTCGCTACGCCCACGGTGTGGGAAGGCGAAGTCATCGGCCGCTTCGCCCTGTTGCACCCGTCGACCACCCTCGAGATGATCCAGGTGGTCCTCGACGCGGCCCGGTAGCTCCGACGCAGCCGCGCGGCGCGTCGTCGTGCTCGGTGGTCTGCAAGGATCCCAATCATGACGGGCCCGGTGCAAGTGCATGACGACAGCGCGGCGGCCGACCCGATCGGTGCGGCTCAGCGTCGACGGATCGTGATCGCCTCGATGGTGGGCACCACGATCGAGTTTTACGACTTCTATATCTACGCCACTGCGGCGGTTTTGGTGTTCCCGGTCCTGTTCTTCCCCAAGGGCAATTCCACGACCGCGCTGCTGGCATCGTTGGCGACGTTCGGTCTGGCCTTCGTGGCCCGCCCCCTCGGATCGATTCTTTTCGGGCACTTCGGCGACCGGGTCGGCCGCAAAACCACCCTGGTCGGCTCTCTGTTGATGATGGGGATCGCGACCTTCGCGATCGGACTGCTACCCACCTACGGTCAGGTAGGGCTGCTGGCCCCAGCGCTGCTGGCGGTGCTGCGTTTTACCCAGGGTCTGGCCCTCGGCGGTGAATGGAGCGGCGCGGCATTGTTGGCCACCGAGACGGCCCGGCCGGGTAAACGCGCCTGGGCCGCCATGTGGCCGCAGCTGGGTGCGCCGCTGGGTTTCCTGATGGCCAATGGATTGTTCCTGCTGTTGATCCTCTGGCTGGGGCACGGAGCCGCGCAGCCGGACCCGGCCGGCCCGTTCCTGTCATGGGGCTGGCGCATCCCGTTCCTGCTCAGCGCGGCGATGGTGATCGTTGGGCTGTATGTGCGGCTGCGGTTGAGCGAGACACCGGTGTTCGTCCGGGCTGTCGAACGCGGGGAACGGGTGAAATCGCCGTTGGCCGAGGTATTTCGGAGCAGCTGGCGGCAGCTGATCATCGGGACGTTCGTGATGCTCGCGACCTACACGCTGTTCTACATCGTCACGACCTGGGCGCTCAGCTACGGCATCGCCGAGCGGCCGCCGGGCGGCAAGGGCCTGGGTTTCAACTATGTCGATTTCCTGCAGTGGCAGTTGATCGCCATGCTGTTCTTCGCCGCCACGCTTCCCATGGCCGGCCGGCTTGCCGACCGATTCGGGCGCAGGGCCACACTGCTGGTGGTCACGGCCGCAATCATGGCCTACGGCGCACTGTTCGGTCCGATGCTCTCGGTGGCATCCGGGTCGCAGACCAGTGTGTTGATCTTCCTGATCCTCGGAATGACCCTGATGGGGCTGACCTTCGGGCCGATGAGCGCGGTGCTGCCCGAGATGTTCCCGACCAACGTCCGCTACACCGGCTCGGGGATCGCCTATAACGCCGCAGGCATCCTGGGTGCCGCGGTCGCGCCGTTTCTGGCCACCTGGATCGTCGCCGAGTACGGGGTGGCCTGGGTCGGGCTATACCTGTTCGGAGCGGCGGCGTTGAGCTTCGCGGCGCTGATGATGATGAAGGAGACCAAGGACTCCGCGCTGGACAGCGCACCGGGACAACCGGTCATCTGATGCCGCCGGGACTGCCGACCGGTAACGTCGCGCCGGCGGTGTGCGACGATCAAATTGACGTTGATCTCGTGCCCGACGGATTCCTGGCGGTCGCGTCAGAGAGGACCACCGGTTTTATGACCCAACGGCAGCGCACCGCCACGGCCATTCCAGCGGCCATTCCAGCGGCCATTCCAGCGGTCCTTCCAGCGGTCGTTGCTGGTCTGGCCGGGGTCGTCGGCATTCTCGCCGGGGCGGGCCCGGCTGCGGCAGAGCCGGCTGAACCGGCTCCGATTCCGGCTCCGATTTACCCGGCCGAACCACCGCCGCTGTCGCCCGAGATGGCCGCGATGACACCTGACCAGGCCGCGGTGCCTCAAGGCGATCCCGCCGCGCCACCGCCACCGCCGGCGGGCCCGCCGGGAGTGCCGGAGATTCCGAACCCGACATACGGCTCAGGCGACTCGGGTGGGGGCGTGTTCGGCACCCTCAAAGACATCATGAAACAGGTCCAGAACCCCTACTTCACGGCTGAGGAACTCATGGGGTCAGGGTTGGCGACGGCACCCCCGCCCGGCGCCGGCCCCGCACCCGAACTGCCGCCCGGATACGTGTCGATCAACAACCCGGGGGGTGCGGTACCGCCGGTGCCTGCGACCGGACCGTACGGCGGGTCGGTAGCTGACCGTCCGACCCTCCCGGAGGGCTATTACCGCCTCGACGGGCCTCCGCCGCCCTGGTACTCCGACCCGGACGCCGAGCCACCGGCTCCGATTAGTCCCGGTACCTGATCGTCCCGGTACCTTTTCTGAGTCGGCCCGTAGCATGCCTCCGGTCGATAATTCGCACAAACGGACTCGGCGCATTACTTTTTGCGGGTGAGGATTTCAGCTTTTGGTGCGGTGACCCGATGGACCGCCCGTTTTCTGCCCGTAGCCGCCGTTGCGGCCGTTGTGGTCCCGGCCGTGTCCGGATATTCACCCGCCCCCCGTCCGGCGCCGGCGGTGCAGCTGCTCAGCGACGCCAACCCGCTGGCCGGCATGCCCTTCTACGTCGACCCGATCTCGCGGGCGATGACCGCCGCGAAGAGCGCGAACCCGCCGAGTCCCGAGCTGAACACCATCGCCAACACACCGCAGGCCTACTGGCTTGATCATGCATTCCCGCCGGCAACGGCGGCCGCCACGGTGTCGCGACATGCCGGCGCGGCGCAGGCAGCGGGCGCCATGCCGATTCTGGCTCTCTACGCTCTTCCGTACCGCGACTGCGGGAGCTTCGCCGCGGGCGGGTTCGGCTCGGCGGCCGGTTATCGCGGGTGGATCGATGCCATCTCAGCCGGTCTGGGATCGCTGCCGGCGACGATCATCCTCGAACCCGACGCGCTGGCCATGGCCGACTGTCTGGGCCCCGCCCAGCAGCAGGAACGCTTCGACCTGATCAGCTACGCCGTCGACACGCTGACGGCGAATCCGGCGGCGGTGGTCTACGTCGACGGCGGCCATTCACGCTGGGTCAGCGCCGAGGTGATGGCTGAGCGGCTCAACGCGGTCGGGGTGGATCAGGCGAGGGGTTTCAGCCTCAACATCACGAACTACTACACCACTGAAGAGGAGATCGGCTACGGCGAGACAATCTCGGCGCTCACCGGTGGATCGCATTATGTGATCGACACTTCGCGCAACGGGGCCGGACCGATACCCGACGCCCCGCTCAGTTGGTGCAACCCGGGCGGCCGGGCAATGGGTGTCGCGCCCACCACGGCGACCGCCGGACCGCACGCCGATGCCTACCTGTGGCTCAAACGCGTCGGGGAATCCGACGGGTCATGCGACAAGGGTGATCCGCCGGCGGGCCGATTCGTCAGCGAATATGCGATCGAACTGGTGCGCAACGCCGGCGGATGACGTTTTCAGGGGGCCGGGTCGGAGGACGGTATAGCGCGGTCGGCCTTGGAGCGACGGAACGGCAGATGGTCCACCACCGGGACGATGAGCGCACCCACCAGCAGACCGGTCAGTGCCGAGGCCAGGGTGTTGGCGATCCACCCGAGCACACCGCCGACACCGGGCACACCGTGCAGAAGGTGCTCAAGTTGGTGCACCAGATGGTAGGGCGCCGCCCAGCCCAACTCGTCGAACCCGACGAGCAGGATGTGGCCGCCGACCCACAACATGGCGGCGGTGCCGATCACCGACAGCACGGTGAGTACTTTCGGCATGCCGTTGACCAGCATCCGGCCCAGCCGCTGCGCTGCCGCTGAGGATCGTCCAGCGAGTTTGAGCCCGAGGTCATCCATCTTCACGATGAGCGCGACCACCCCGTAGACGGCGACGGTGATGCCCACTGCGACGACGGCCAATATCACCCCGCGCGAGACCACCGGCTCGGTGAGCACCTCCTTGAGGGCGATCACCATGATTTCGGCCGACAGGATGAAGTCGGTTCGGATCGCCCCCGCGACCGTCGCCGACTCGGCCTCGGGTCCGAGTTGCGCCGCCGGGGCGTCGTGGTCGTGATCGTCGTGGCGGAGCGCGTGAATGACTTTGTGGGTGCCCTCATAGGCCAGGAAGCACCCGCCGAACATCAGGATCACCTCGACCACGATCGGCGCGACGCTGCTGAGCAGCAGGGCGGCCGGCAGGATGATGAGCAGCTTGTTGCGCAGCGAGCCGATCGCGATGCGGCGGATGATGGGCAACTCCCGCTCGGCGGCGAGCCCGCGAACATAGGCCGGTGTGACCGCGGTGTCGTCGACCACCACACCGGCGGCCTTTACGCTGGCCCGTCCGGCCGCGGCCCCTACGTCGTCGATGGAGGCGGCGGCAAGTTTCGCCAAAGCGGCGACGTCATCGAGTAACCCGACCAGACCGCCTGCCATCCCGCCTCCTCCGCTGGGCGCTGACGCCACGACCTTACCGGTCGCCGGGAAGCAATCGCGGGGGCGGCGGGTTGCACCCGGCATGAGCGCGCACATAGACCTGACCATCGACAACGGTATCGACGCAGCGGCCCGCAGCCGTATCACCGAGGGCCTCTCGCACCTGTTGGCCGACACGTACACGCTGTACCTGAAGACCCACAAGTACCACTGGAACGTCACGGGCCCGATGTTCCAGACCCTGCACCTGATGTTCGAGACCCAATACAACGAGCTGGCCCTGGCCGTGGATCTCATTGCCGAGCGAATCCGGGCTCTCGGTGCCAAGTCACCCGGCAGCTACACCGAATTCGCCGCGCTGACAAGCATTGGGGAGGGGTCCGACGTCGGGACGGCCATCGAGATGATTCGCGATCTGGTTGCGAGTCAGGAGGCGGTGGTGCGGACCGCCCGCACCCTTTTCCCGGTGGTCGACGAGGCCCATGATGAGCCGACCGCCGATCTGCTGACGCAGCGGATGCAGATTCACGAGAAGACCGCGTGGATGCTGCGGAGCCTGCTGGAGGAGTAACCCTCGCTCTGCCGCCTAACCGAGCTTTTTGTGCAGACCCCTGTCGAGGGGGCAGCCCATCAGCGACCGCAGAGCCCGGCCAAGTGAGGCGACATCCGCCACCGGGCTAAAGAACGGCACCCGGGAATCCCGGCTTCCCTCGGGGCCGTCGACTCTGACCTGCAAGCCGTAGCGGTCGATGCCGAGCAGCCGTAGCCGGCCGCTCCGCATCCCGCGGGGAATGTGCAGCCGAAGGCGTTCGACGAGATCGGGGTGGCGGAGTTGAAGATGTTGTACCCACGCCGATTCCAGATGGCAGAACGGATCGGGGCGCGCCCTGGCAACTGCGGAACGATCGACGGCCTCGGCTCCGGTTGCATCGGCGAGAACTGCCGAATCGACGGTCAACATCATCAGGCGGTCCCGGCGGCCCACCTCGAGCAGAGCCGGGTCGGGGTTGGCGGCGGCGACTGCGTCAAGAATCGGCCGCACCTCAGCGGGCGTGGCGGACCGTATCCGTCCGCGGATCCACACCAGCGCCCGCACCGAACGGTCCGCCCGCCCCGAACGGTCATCGTGGTCATGACCCGGCGGGGCATGATCCAGAAACTCAAGGACCGCGGCGGTGGCG
>CAZGPT010000133.1:0-8939 GCA_964527015.1 uncultured Mycobacterium sp.
CGTGCAGCAGCATCCTTGCCGGATCGGCCCCGGCCGCGATCGCTGTGACGATTTCCCCGCCGCCGGCAACGTCGAGGTGGAGCCCTTCCCCGATCATCACTCGTTGCACCGCCGTGCACGGAAAGGCTTTGGAGGCAAAGGCGACCTCGGAATTCGGCCAGCGGTCGCGGAACGCGGAAAGGTACTCCCGCGCCCGCCGGCGCAATGCCTCCTCGGCCACCACCATGACAGGCGTTCCAAAACGGGCCGCCAGATCGTCAAGCCGGCAACCGCCGACCCGCAACGTGCCGTCACCGTCGAGATCGGAACCGGGCGGGAACAACTCCAGTGGGCTCATCTTCGGTCGCTGGGTCTCGACAGCAGCCATGGGGTAAGAGTAGACGTGGTGGTCTCAATCATCCGGGTGAGGACTGAGGACGCGTCTCGCCGGCGAGTAGGGGAACCGACTCCAATTCAGGCTGTGGCTCACCCAGGCTGGGTGGTAGTTCAGCGACGCCGGCCTTCATCGCCGCGCCTTCGACGGTCGTTGCACAACCCGCGAGCACCAGTGCACTGACCACCGCTGCGGCCGCACCCGCGGTTACCTTGCGCCGGAGCGGCCCGCCACGTGGCGTTCACGATCGACTGGTGGTTCAGTTCCGTGGCCACGCCTCAGGCCGGCGGGTAGGGCTTTCGGCATAGTCGGGAGTGGAGGGATTCCCCGAAATGACAAGCAGAGTGTCGAGGTGAGTTGGCGCGGCTGGGATGGAAGATCCTGGTCGGGTGGCCGATGCTGCAACTCAGCACCCCGATCCCGAGGTGCCCGAACGTGCCCGGCGGCGGACCTTCACTGCCCCGTACAAGCTGGAGGTCCCGGCCCTCCTACGACGGGGCGCCCGATGACGACGAGGGCGCGGTACTGCGCCGCGAGGGTTTATATTCCAGCCGTATCGCGGAGTGGCGCAAAACCCGTTAAGCCGGTGCGTCGGCAGGGCTAGCCGCCCCTGCGGGCGCAAGCGGGACGACGCACTGGCCGAACAGATCGCCTGGCTGCAAGTCGAAAAGCCGCGACTGGAGCAGGAGCTGGCCAAGACTCGAACCGGGGTGGCTGGCTCAAGTCCGGGCCACAGGGCAAGGGAGTCAACGATTGAGATGGACCGCAAGGGCAACCAGCGTCGCCAGTTGGCGAACTGCTCTTGACGTAGGGCGGGCGGGACTCGAACCCGCGACCAACGGATTATGAGTCCGCGGCTCTAACCAACTGAGCTACCGCCCCCTGCGCCCCGCAGCCTAACGTGATCTCCGGGATAATACGGGCGGCGGGTAGCGGTAACGCACCGCGCACCATGTCTACAACAGGTCTACAACAGATCCCTCGGCGTCAGCCAGGTGATCCCGTCGAAGCGGCCGAAGTTGTTGTCATAGCTGACGATTGCTCCGCGGTGCTCGATGGCAAGGGCGGCCAAATGCGCGTCACTGACCAGATTGCCGCCAGTACCGACGCCGGCCAGCAGTCCGGCGATCATGGCGGCATGCCGCGGCGTCGGGTTGGCGAGAACAGCCCCGGGAGCGCTCAGCCACGCGTTGACCTGCTGCGTCGCCTCCTCCGGGGTGAGCGGCGCCGGGAATAGCCCTACCTTCGTGGTCAACCGAACGAAGGCGAGTAAGGACACCCAGGCCAATCCCACGGTGTCCGCACCCGACAACTCCGTGTCCAGCCAACGGCGACTGGGACGGTGGTGTTCACTCGCCGAGTTGACCACGTAGAGAGGAACATTGGCGTCGACGATCTTCATGCGCCGCGGCGTTGCCGGCGAAGCAGTTCTTCGTCCTCCAGTTCGGCCGCGACCTGCAAAGCGCGATCGAGGTTGACCACCGGGACCCCGAGGTCTACCGCCCAGGTCTCGAAGGCCGTGGGTGCCAGCCGCCCCTGGGCACCCTCGCGGATCGCGTCGTTGACGGCCGCCTTGGACGACACGCCCCGCTCACGCATACGCCGATGGATAAGAGTCGTGTGTCGTCGTCAAGCGTGACGGTGATGCGCACTTTGACAGCATAGGATCATGCTTTTTGATTCTATACTTCCAGCTCATTGAGCCTGGCTGACCGAGGACATGTGAAAATCCGGGATGCGCAGCGTGGGCATCACCGCACGAGTGGCCCAGTCGGCCCACTCCCGCGGCAGCGTCACCTCCGGCGTGCCGGCCTCGGTAACGCGGCGCAACAGATCCAACGGACTCTCGTTGAACCGGAAGTTGTTGACCGCCGCGGTGATCTCGCCGTCCTCGATGAGGTAGACCCCGTCGCGGGTAAGCCCGGTCAGCAGCAGTGTGGTGGGCTCGACGGTGCGGATGTACCACAACGTGGTCAGCAACAAACCGCGCTCGGTGGCGGCGACCATATCAGCCAAATCCGTTGTCCCGCCCGTCATGAGCAGGTTATCGGCCGGGGTCGCGGGCGCCGTGCCGAACTCGGCCGCCGCCGCCCGCGGGTAGGCCAGTGCCGAGATGGCGCCGTCGCGGATCCAGTCGACCCGGCCGATGTCCAACCCGTTGTCAAACACCGAAACCCGTTCCGAACCCACGGCAGTATGAACGAACGGCGAGCACTCCAGCCCGGGGGCGAACGGGTCGGAAAACAGAGTCAGCCCCAGATCGGTGAGGCGCTCCCCTATCCGGGTTCCACCGCCGGGGGCTGACAGCGCGGTGCGGCCCTCCTGCGCCCCACGGCCATCCATCGACCAATTGAGGTAGATCATCATGTCCGCGACCGTCGAGGGCGGCATCAGGGTTTCGTAGCGCCCCGCCGGCAATTCGACGGTGCGACGCGACCAGTCCAGCCGCATGGCCAACTCAGCCAGCAGGCTGTCGGTCGGGACGTCGACGAACCACGGTGTGCTGATACCCGCCCATGCGCTGGCATCACCGCGTTTGGCGTTGATCTCCACCGATCCGGTGGGCTGGGTGAAACGCCGACGGACCCCGGTCGAGGTGGCCAGGAACGTTGTCTCGACCACATGGTGCGCGTAGCCGTAGAGGCGGTCGGCGCCGCCGAATCCGGCCGATAACGCCGTTGCCACCCCGGCGAACGCGCCGACGCCGGTGTTCGGCACCGGGTCAGACCAGTCAGCGGGTTGGCCGGTTCCGGTGAGCAGAGGTGCGGCGTCCAGGGCTGCGGGTGCGGCGTGGGCGGCCTGCTCGGAGGCGGCAACCAGATCGCCGACCGCATCGATGGAGATCACACTGGACCGGACCGCTCCGATCTGGGCGGTATCACCCTTGCGCACAACGGAAATCGCCGCCACGGTGCGCGAGGTGGACACCCCGTTCGTGGTCATCGAGTTACCCGCCCACCGCAGCGAGGCCTCAGCCCGTTCGGTGACGATCACGATCGTCTCGTCGCAGCGGCCCGATTGCGCGGCCGCCCCGAGTGCGTAGTCGACAACATCCTGGGCGGGAATCACCGTCCGGACTCCTCACGCGTGTTGAGCACGTTGACGCCGCGGAACAACGCCGACGGGCATCCGTGACTAACCGCGGCCACCTGGCCGGGCTGGGCCTTACCGCAGTTGAACGCTCCGCCGAGCCGCCACGTCGACGGCCCGCCAACGGCCTCCATCGAGTTCCAGAAGTCAGTTGTGGTGGCCTGATATGCGACATCACGCAACTGTCCGTCGAGGCGGCCGTCGCGAATCCGGAAGAACCGCTGCCCGGTGAACTGGAAGTTGTATCGCTGCATATCGATCGACCAACTCTTGTCGCCGACGACGTAGATGCCGTTCTCAACCCGGCTGATCAGATCGACGGTGCTCAGGTTGTCGGCGCCGGGCTGAAGCGACACGTTCGGCATCCGCTGGATCGGTACGTGGTGCGCCGAGTCGGCATAAGAGCAGCCGTTGGAGCGATCCAATCCGAGCCTGCGGGCGAACGCCCTGTCGAGTTGATACCCGACGAAAACACCGTCGCGCACCAGTTCCCAGCGCTGGGCAGCCACCCCCTCGGCGTCATATCCGATACTCGCCAAACCGTGATCGACGGTCCGATCGGCGGTCACGGTCATCACCTCCGAGCCGTAGCGCATCCGGTTCAGCTTGTCCGGAGTGGCGAAAGAGGTTCCGGCGTAAGCGGCCTCGTAGCCGATGGCTCGATCGTATTCGGTGGCGTGGCCGATCGACTCGTGGATGGTCAGCCACAGGTTGGTGGGGTCGATCACCAAGTCGGTGGGTCCCGCCACAACGCTGGGCGACTTGGTCTTCTGCGCCAGCAGCACCGGCAGTTCAGCCAGTTCGGTACTCCAACTCCAGACCGCGTCATCGGCGACGGCCTCCCAACCGCGGCCGGTCGGCGGCGCCAGGGTCCGCATCGACTCAAAGCCACCCGACTCGGTGTCCACGACCACGGCCTCGAACGCCGGCATAGTCCGTACCCGCTGCTGAGTGATCGAGGAACCGAAAGTGTCGGCGTAAAAAGTCTGCTCCTTGACGGTGTTGACCATCGCCGCGACGTGATCCACTCCATCCCCATCTCCCCGCCCGACCAGCAGCCGCCGGGAATACTCCCCCAGCACGGCGACCTTCTCGGCGGTGGGAACGGTGAACGGATCGATTCGGTAATCCGAGACCCAGGTGACGTCGCGGTAGACCGGCTCGTCGGCCAATTCGACACGCTCGGCGTTGAGCGCGGCCAGGGTGACCGCCACGCCCACTGCATGGCGGGCCGATTCCGCGGCGATATCCGCGGTCAGCCCGGCATGTGAGGCGAAACCCCAGGTGCCATCGACAAGCACCCGCACCGCCAGACCGACATCGCGGTCGAGCACTGCCGACTCCAGTTCGCCGTCGCGCAGTTGCACGAACTCGGTGGTGATGGCATGGACTCGCAGATCGGCGTAGCTGGCACCACCCGCCCTCGCCGCCGATAGCGCGGCGTCGGCGAGGCGTTGGCGAGGCAGCGCCAGGAAGTCCTCGTCGACACCGATCGAATGGGATCTCACCGCACCACCGTAGCCGGGGGCTTTAATGACTGTCGTGAACCGGCGGCGTGTGGGCTCAACTCTATTGGGCTACGGGCTACTGGCCCCGAGCCTATTCGGGGCGGTCTGTTTCCTGCTGCTCCCGATGCTGGTCGTGGTGTGGCTGAGCCTACACCGCTGGGATCTGCTGGGGCCGATCCACTATGTGGGGCTGGAGAATTGGCGCTCCGTGCTGACCGATGGCGAATTCGGCACGTCACTGATCATCACGCTGGCCTTCATCGCGATCGTGGTACCGGCCCAGGTGGTCCTGGGCCTGGCCGCGGCGGCAATGCTGGCCCGCGGATTGCCGGGGACCGGAGTGTTCCGTGCGCTGTACGTCATCCCCTGGATCTGCTCCCCGTTGGCGGTGGCGGTGCTGTGGCGCTGGATCCTTGCCCCCACCGACGGGGCGGTGAGTACCGTGCTGAACCGGCGGATCGAATGGCTGACCGACCCGGGACTGGCACTGCCGGTGGTCTCGGCGGTGACGGTGTGGACCAACGTCGGCTACGTCGCGCTGTTTTTCCTGGCCGGCATCCTGGCCATCCCCCCGCAGGTACACGCCGCCGCCCGCATCGACGGCGCCGGCGCCTGGCAACGGTTCTGGCGGATCACGCTGCCCATGCTTCGGCCCACCTTATTCTTTGTCTCGGTCACCGGCGTGGTGAGCGCGGCGCAGGTCTTCGATACCGTCTACGCGCTGACCGGCGGCGGTCCGGCCGGGCGGACTGATCTGGTGGCACACCGCATCTACGCCGAGGCGTTCGGTGCCGCGGCCATCGGACGGGCCGCGGTGATGGCGATGGTGCTGTTCGTCATCCTGGTCGGGGTGACCCTGGCCCAGCATCTCTACTTCCGGCGACGGATCAGCTATGACCTCACGTAACGGGCTGATCTACTGCGGTCTGGTGATCGCCGCCGCGCTGACGATCGCGCCCTTCGCCCTCGGGCTGCTGACCTCGCTCACCTCCGCACGGCAGTTCGCCACCGCCGCGCCGTTGTCGATGCCCGACCCGCCGACGCTGGAGAATTACACCGCCCTGGGTGGAGCCGGCTTCGGGCGGGCGTTGGCGGTGACCGCCCTGATGACGGCGATCATCACCCTCGGACAGCTGACCTTCTCGGTGCTGGCCGCCTACGCCTTCGCCCGGCTGGACTTTCCGGGCCGCGACACGCTGTTCTGGGTGTACGTGGCAACGTTGATGGTTCCGGCGACGGTGACGGTGGTTCCGCTCTACCTGATGATGGCCGAACTCGGACTGCGCAACACCTTCTGGGCGCTGGTGCTGCCGTTCCTGTTCGGCTCGCCGTACGCCATATTCCTGCTGCGTGAGTACTTCCGGGCCATCCCGGCTGATCTGATCAATGCCGCCCGTCTGGACGGCGCCAACACCCTTGACGTGATCGTGCATGTGGTGCTTCCGGCGAGCAAACCGATCCTGGCCACCCTGACGCTGATCACCGTCGTCTCGCAGTGGAACAGCTTCATGTGGCCGCTGGTGATCACCAGCGGCGAGACGTGGCGGGTGCTGACGGTAGCCACCGCGGGGTTGCAGTCGCAGTACAACGCGCAGTGGACGCTGGTGATGGCGGCCACCACGGTGGCGATCCTGCCACTGGTGGCGTTGTTCGTCGTTTTCCAGCGCCATATCGTTCGCTCGATCATCGTCACCGGGTTGAAGTGAACAGGCCGCGGTTCTCCACGATGGTGCTGGCCGCACTGGTCGCCGTCTCGGTAATGCTGGTCAGCGCGGTGGCGGCACTGGACCGCGGCGACGGCGCGGCCGGCCGGACCGTCGTAACGATGCGGTTGTGGGACGAGCAGGTTGCTGCCGCCTACCGCGAGTCATTCGACCAGTTCAACCGCGAGAACCCCGGTATCGAGGTCCGCATCACCCTGGTGGCCTACGCAAATTACTTCGACACCTTGCGCACCGACGTGGCCGGCGGCGGCGCCGACGACATCTTCTGGATCAACAACTCCCACTTCGCCGAATACGCCGACAACGGCCGGCTCATGCCCATCATGCGGTCACCCGATTGGGAACCCTCGGTGGTCGAACAGTTCACCCGCAACGACGTGCTGTGGGGCGTGCCGCAACTGACCGACGCCGGAATCGCGCTGTACTACAACGCCGATCTGCTCGCCGCGGCGGGCGTGACACCGGCCGAACTGGGGAACGCCCGCTGGGATCCTGACCCCGCCCGCGATACCCTGCGCCCGCTGCTGGCCAGGCTTACCGTTGATAACGGCGGACGACGTTCGGGCACGCCAGGATTCGATCCAAACCGGATTCGACAGTGGGGCTACAACGCGGCGAACGATCTGCAGGGCATCACCCTGAACTACATCGGCTCGGCCGGCGGGATGTTCAGCGATGGTGACCGGTTCGCCTTCGACAACCCGCCGGCCGCCACCGCGCTGCGCTATGTCGTGGACCTGATCAACGCCGAGCACGTCGCCCCACCGGCCTCGGATACCAACAACAATGGCGACTTCTCCCGCAACCAGTTCCTGTCCGGGCGGATGGCGACGTTCCAGTCCGGCACCTACAACCTGGCACAGGTGGCCGAACAGGCCCGATTCGAATGGGGCGTGGCGATGTTGCCGGCCGGCCCGGCCGGGCGGGTGAGCGTGACGAACGGCATCGTGGCCGCCGGCAATCCGTACACACGTCACCCCGAAGCGGTGAGATCGGTGTTGGCTTGGCTGGGCGGCAGAGGTAACTCGTATCTGGGTCGGTCCGGAGCCGCAATCCCGGCGGTGCTGCCGGCGCAGCGAGGGTACTTCGACTACTGGAACGCCCGGGGCGTCGAGGTCGCACCGTTCTTCTCGGTGCTCGACGGCCCGCGCATCGCCGCACCGGGTGGGGCCGGCTTCGCTGCCGGCTTTCAGGCGATCCAGCCGTATTTCGATGAGATGTTCCTGGGCCGACGCCCGGTCGGCGACACCCTTGCGGCGGCCGAGCACGCCGCCAACACCGCCGCGCGGCGATAGCGGCCCCGGCCATAACGGCACTGTCCGGCATCCGCACGTGCGCGCCATCCCGCCGAGCGTGCGCAGAATGCACACCGGCGCGGCGTGTCTGCGTACCGACACGCACGCTCGCGGGAGGAAGGGGGCGCGGGCGGGGGCAGGGGGGGTGCCGCCGAGCCTCAGAGCAGCCCGCGGACCTCCACCACGATCGCCAGCGCGGACAGCGCCGCCAGGATGCTCAGCGCCACCCAGTCCGCCCTCTTCGGCCGGGACGGAGCCGCCGAGATCTGGCCGGTCCCGCCGCGGGCGGTGATCGCATCCCCCATCTCGTCGGCCCGTCGCAGCGCGACGGTGATACCCGCGGCGAGCAGGTCGACCAGTTCGGTGGCCCACCGGCGGCGACGCGCCCGTCCGTCGGGCAGTACTGGACGCGGACGCAGCCGCCGTGAGGCGTAGAGCAGCCGGAACTCGTCCAGCAACATCGGGAACGCCCGCAATGACAGCGCCAGCGCGACGGCCCAGTCGTCGACCGGAATCCGCAGCGGCCGCAATGGACGGCCGAGGGTCGCGACGGCGGGTGCGACATCGGCGACATTGGTGGTCCACGACACCAACGCCCCCAGTCCCAACAGCACGATCGACAGCAAGGTGAACCGCAGGAACTTCAGCAGACCACCGATCTCGAGGTCCACGGCCCACAGGTGCAGGACCGGCTCACCTCCCCCCAGCGTCGCGGTCACCGCCCCGAGCAACAGCAGGATCCACAGCCATCGCGGCACCGACGGCAGGACGCCGCGCGGAATGTGGGCAAGCCGGATCACCAGGACGACGAGGGCCGCCATCAGACCGATTGCGAACCAGCCCGGATAAAACGCCAGCAGCAGCGAAATGACGAAGACCGTAATCAGTTTGGTTCCGGCCCACAGCTCGTGGATGACCGAGGTGCCGGGAACCGGGCGCAGCAGCACCA
>CAZGPT010000134.1:0-8935 GCA_964527015.1 uncultured Mycobacterium sp.
TGCTGGCGACCCGCTACACCGAGTTCTCCGTACACGTGGTGGAGGTATGTCGGACGTGCAGTTGGAACCATCTGGTCAAGTCCTATGTGCTCGGGCTGCCGCGCCCCGCCAAGGGAGCGCCGCGCTCCAGGACCGCACGCCCATCCGGCGCGCGCACGGCCAGTGAATAGCGGCGAGGGCCGAGAGGGGGAAATCGCCGCCGAGCCCGGGCCCGCCGACGGTGTGCCGAACGGACCCCGGCACCGGGCCCCCGAGACCGACGCTCCCGAGACCGACGCTCCCGACGCTTCCGCCGCCGAGACGGCCCGCACCGAGCGGCCCCAGACACCGCCGGACGACCGGCTGACCGCAGTGATGGCGCCGGTGGGAGCACAGTCCCGGCCAGGTGAGGTTCGCGAGATCGACGCTGTCAAGGCCGCTCTCGACAGCACCCCGGCCCGGCCCGGCTCTGCGCCACCGGCCCCTCCGGCGCAGCCCCCGGGTGCCGCTGCGGATGTCGCGGGTGGGCGGCCGCCGCCGCGGCCGGCGGCGCGCCGGGTTTTCGCGGGCTGGGGTGTGCGCCGCTGGCTTGCCGCGGCGGCCGGAGTTTTCCTGGTGCTGCCGATCGTCACGTTCGGATTGGCCTACCTGATCGTCGATGTTCCCAAGCCCGGTGACGTCCGCACCAACCAGGTGTCCACGATCCTCGCCAGCGACGGTTCGGAGCTCGCCAGAATCGTTCCGCCCGAGGGCAACCGGGTCGACGTCGATATCAACCAGGTGCCCATCCAGGTCCGCAATGCGGTCCTGGCCGCCGAGGACCGCGACTTCTACACCAATCCGGGATTTTCGGTCTCCGGCTTTGCCCGGGCCTTTCGGAACAATCTGTTCGGAAACGACATCCAGGGTGGGTCGACCATCACCCAGCAGTACGTCAAGAACGCCCTGGTAGGGGATCAGCGCACCGGCTTCGGCGGTCTGATCCGGAAGGCCAAGGAGCTGGTGATTTCGACCAAGATGAGCCAGCAGTGGTCGAAAGACGAGGTGTTGCAGGCGTATCTGAACATCATTTACTTCGGCCGCAGCGCTTACGGAATCTCCGCGGCGGCACAGGCCTACTTCGACAAGCCGGTCGAACAACTGACGGTTTCCGAGGGCGCCCTGTTGGCCGCCCTCATCCAGCGCCCATCGGCGCTGGACCCCGCGGTGGATCCCACCGGTGCCGCGGAGCGATGGAACTGGGTGCTCGACGGGATGGTGACCACCGGTGCGCTGTCGGAGCAGGAACGCGCCCAGCAGGTCTTCCCGCCGACCGTTGCGCCGGACCTGGCGAAGACCGAGAACCTCACCACCGGTCCCAACGGTCTGATCGAGCGGCAGGTCGTCAAGGAACTGCTCGACCTGTTCAACATCGACCAGCAGACGTTGAACACCCAGGGGCTGCAGATCACGACCACCATCGACCGGGAGGCACAGGATGCCGCCGCGGAGGCGGCCCAGACCTACCTGGACGGTCAGATGCCGGAGATGCGCACCGCGGTGGTGTCCATCGATCCCCGAACCGGCGGAGTGAAGGCGTACTACGGCGGATCGGACGCCGCAGGCTTCGATTTCGCCCAGGCCGGACTGCCGACCGGGTCGGCGTTCAAGGTGTTCGCGTTGGTGGCGGCTCTGGAACAGGGCATGGGGCTGGGCTACCAGGTCGACAGCGGGCCGCTGAAGATCAACGACAATCTGACCATCACCAACTCCGACGGTATGGGATGCGGCACCTGCAATATCGCCGAGGCGACCAAACAGTCGCTGAACACCAGCTTCTACCGGTTGATGCTGAAGCTGAACAACGGCCCGTCGGATGTGGCCGATGCCGCCCATCGAGCCGGGATCGCGGAAAGCTTCCCCGGCGTCGATCACACGCTGTCCGAGGATGGTCTCGGCGGTCCGCCGGGGGACGGTGTGGTGCTCGGCAAGTACGAGACCCGGGTGATCGATATGGCCTCGGCGTACGCCACCCTGGCGGATTCGGGGGTCTTCCACAGCCCGCACTTCGTCGAGAAGGTCGTCAACGCCGAGGGAGAGGTGTTGTTCGATGCCGCGGCCGACGAGGACCTCGGCGAACGACGTATCGAGGCCGCGGTGGCCGACAACGTCACGGCCGCCATGCGGCCGATCCCCGGATGGTCGGCCGGCCACAACCTGTCCGGTGGCCGTCCGTCGGCGGGGAAGACCGGAACCCACCAACTCGGCGACACCGGAACCAACCGGGACGCCTGGTTCGTCGGCTACACCCCGCAGTTGTCGACGGCGGTGTGGGTGGGCACCGTCGAGGGGGACGTGCCGCTGGTCAACAGCTGGGGTGGACCGGTTTACGGGGCGGGTCTGCCGGCCGATATCTGGAAGGCGACGATGGACGGCGCCCTGCAGGGCAGCGACGTCGAGCCCTTCCCGACCCCGACCGAGATCGGCGGCTATGCCGGCGTTCCGGCACCGCCGCCCCCGCCGCCGGCGCCGGCACGACCGGAGGTCGACGAGCCGGCCATTCCGGACCTGCCGGGGGCCATCGAGGTGCTGCCCGGGATCACCATTCCGCTGCCGGCTCCACCGCCACCGGGAGCGCCACCGCCGCCACCACCGTTCGGGCAGCCGTTGCCGCCGCCTCCGCCGCCCCCGCCGCCGGAGGCGCCCCCGCCTCCGCCACCCCCGCCACCCCCGCCGCCGCCGGCTGATCCGGCCGCTCCCGCCGTTCCGCCCCCGCCGCCCCCGTGACCGGGGCGTCCCCGGGAGGTCCCGCGGGCGTCGAGAGGACGGCGGGGCAGCCGGGCGCCACGGTGTCGCCGCAACCGCTGGCCGAGGACCGGCGCAGTGCCGATGACCGCGATCTGCCCAGTCGTACCGACACCTTGGGGGCGGCACTCGCCACGGCTGTCGGGGGTCCGGTCGGCCGCCACGCCCTACTGGGCCGAACCCGAGTGCTCACCCCCTTGCGGGTCATGTTCGTCATCGCGCTGATGTTCCTGGCGCTGGGATGGTCGACGAAGGCGGCCTGTCTGCAGACCGTCGGCACCGGCGCGCCCGACCAGAAGGTGGCCAACTGGGACAACCAGCGCGCCTATTACGAACTCTGCTATTCCGACACCGTGCCGCTCTACGGCGCGGAACTGTTGAGCCAGGGCAAGTTCCCGTACAAGTCGAGCTGGCTGGAACTGGACTCCGAGGGCAGGCCGCAGCAGCAGTACGACGGTAGCCCGGCCGTTCGCTACATGGAGTACCCGGTACTGACCGGGGTCTACCAGTACGTGTCGATGTCTCTGGCCAAGACCTATACAGCCGTAGCGAAGGCGACCAAGCTGCCGATACTCAACGGGGTTGCCGAGGTGGTGATGTTCTTCAACATCGCGGCGTCCGGACTGGCGCTGGCATGGCTGGCCACGGTGTGGGCAACCGCGATGCTGGCCGGCCGCCGGATCTGGGACGCTGCACTGGTTGCCGCCTCGCCGATCCTGATTTTTCAGATCTTCACCAATTTCGATGCGCTGGCGACGGCTTTGGCCATCGGGGGCCTGCTCGCCTGGGCCCGCCGCCGCCCCACAATGGCGGGAATCCTGATCGGCCTCGGGGTGGCCGCCAAGTTGTACCCGGTGCTGTTCCTGCTGCCGCTGCTGGTGTTGGGGGTGCGAACGGGCCGGCTCGCCGAGGCGACCCGAACCGCGACGGTTGCCGGGGTCACCTGGTTGGCGGTCAACCTCCCGGTGATGACGCTGTATCCACGCGGCTGGTCGGAGTTCTTCCGGCTCAACTCTCGGCGGACCCAGGACATGGACTCGTTGTACAACGTCGTCAAGTCTTTCACCGGATGGCGCGGCCTGGACCCCGATCTCGGTTTCTGGCAGCCGCCGTTGGTGCTCAACGCGGTCGTCGCGGGCCTGTTCCTGCTGTGCTGCGCGGCAATCGCCTATGTCGGCCTGACCGCCCCGCGGCGCCCTCGGGTGGCCCAGTTGACCTTCCTGGTGGTCGCCGCCTTCTTGTTGGTCAACAAGGTGTGGAGCCCACAGTTCTCGCTCTGGCTGGTGCCGCTGGCGGTGCTGGCGTTGCCACACCGGCGGGTGCTGCTGGCCTGGATGACCATCGACGGGCTGGTGTGGGTGCCCCGGATGCTTTACCTGTACGGCGTGCAGAACAAGGGTCTTCCCGAACAGTGGTTCACCGCGACGGTCCTGCTGCGTGATCTGGCCGTGGTGGGACTGGTGGTCCTGGTGGTCCGGCAGATCTACCGGCCGGAGCAGGATCTGGTGCGCGTTGGCGGCCGGATCGACGACCCGGTGGGCGGGGTGTTCGACGGCGCCCGCGATGCTTTCCCGCAGTGGTGGCCGCAGAACCTTCGGCCCCGGGATCGGCAGGAGGTGTGGGATGCAGGTCGCGATCGCGCTGTTTCCTGGTAACACGGCGCTGGATGCGATAGGACCCTACGAGGTGCTGCAGCGGGTGCCGTCGATCGACGTCACGTTCGTCGGGCACGTCCGGGGCGAGGTACGCACCGACAACGGGATGCTCGGCCTGACCGTTGATGCCGCTTTCGAGGAGATGACCGGACCCGATGTGGTGGTGGTACCCGGCGGGGTCGGCGCCCGAGAGTTGCTGCGCGATGAGGCGATGCTTGACTGGGTGCGGGCGGTTCACCGCCAGACACGGTTCACCACATCGGTATGCACCGGAAGTCTGGTACTGGGCGCGGCCGGTCTGCTCGACGGACTGACCGCAACGACGCACTGGGCGGCTCGGGACATCCTCGATGAGCTTGGCGCGGTATACCGGCCGCAGCGGGTCGTCGAACATCTGCCGGAGCGGATCATCACCGCCGCCGGGGTGTCCAGCGGGATCGATATGGCGCTGCGACTGGTCGAGTTGCTCGTCGACCGACAGGCCGCCGAGGCCTGCCAGCTGATGATCGAGTACGACCCGCAGCCACCGTTCGACTCCGGCGACTGGGGCAAGGCCTCCGAGGCCACCCGGCTGCTGGCCCTGGAGTACTTCGGCCGCCGCCACTGATTTCGCTGATCAGTGGCTTCTGCGGTAGCCTTGGCCGGTTGCCGACGCAGGCGACCCTCCTGCCACGGAATCCGCCGTGGCCGCACACGACCACAGGAGGTGATGAGGTTTCCATGCGTCCATATGAAGTAATGATCATCCTCGACCCCACTCTCGACGAGCGCACCGTCGCCCCGTCGCTGGACACGTTCCTCAACGTGATTCGCAGCGACGGCGGGATGGTCGACAAGGTCGACATCTGGGGCCGCCGCCGGCTGGCCTACGAGATCGCCAAACACGCCGAGGGCATCTACGCCGTCATCGACGTCAAGGCGGAGCCCGCGACCGTGTCCGAGCTTGACCGTCAGCTCAATCTGAACGAGTCGGTGCTGCGGACCAAGGTGATGCGGACCGACAAACACTGAGCTTCAGTATCGGTGGAGAACGTCCGCGCGATGTCGCAGCTCCTACGTAGGGTTCTTACGTAACGCTCCAACGAAGCGTTGCTGCGAAGTTTTCCTACCAAAGCTCCGCGTCCATTTCCCGCCGCCAAACCCAGGAGGACCTTGTGGCCGGTGACACGATCATCACCGTCGTCGGAAACCTGACCGCCGATCCCGAACTGCGGTTCACCCCGTCCGGGGCGGCCGTCGCCAACTTCACCGTGGCGTCGACCCCGCGGATCTACGATCGCCAGAGCGGCGAGTGGAAGGACGGCGAAGCGCTGTTCCTGCGCTGCAGCATCTGGCGCGAGGCCGCCGAGAACGTGGCCGAAACCCTCACCCGCGGTTCGCGGGTGATCGCCTCCGGTCGGCTCAAGCAGCGGTCCTTCGAAACCAAAGAGGGCGAGAAGCGCACTGTCGTGGAACTCGAGGTCGACGAAATCGGCCCGTCCCTCAAGTACGCCACCGCCAAGGTGAATAAGACCAGCCGCGGCGGCGGTGCGGGCGGTTTCGGCGGCGGCGCACCCGGCGGCGGCGGTGGAGGCTCGCGTCCCGCGGCGGCCACCCCGCCCGCCGAGGACCCGTGGGGCAGTGCGCCCGCGTCGGGCTCCTTCGGCGGCAGTGATGACGATCCCCCTTTCTGACCCCCTTTCTGACCACCCTTCTGATCAACCTGCGCGCTGCTCGCGCTCACAGAGAACGAAAGTGATTGACCTATGAAAGCCAAGTCCACCAAGCGGCGTCCCGCACCAGACAAGCCGATCAAGACCCGCAAGTGCGTGTTCTGCTCCAAGAAGGGCAAGTTGCAGGACATCGACTACAAGGACACCGCACTGCTTCGCACCTACATCAGCGAGCGCGGCAAGATTCGCGCCCGAAGGGTCACCGGCAACTGCGTGCAGCATCAGCGGGACGTCGCCATCGCCGTCAAGAACGCACGCGAGGTCGCCTTGCTGCCGTTCACCTCGGCGACGCGCTAGAAGTATCGCGCCAGAAGCATTCTGAAACGGAGCACACACTATGAAGCTGATCCTCACCGCCGAGGTGGACCACCTCGGAGCGGCCGGCGATACCGTCGAGGTCAAGGACGGATACGGGCGCAATTACCTGCTACCCCGGGGGCTGGCTATCGTGGCCACCCGTGGGGCGCAGCGGCAGGTCGACGGCATCCGCCGCTCACGCGAGGCCAAGACCGTGCGCGACCGCGAGCACGCCGAGGAGATCCAGACCGCCATTGAGGCCCTGGGCCCGGTCCCACTGGGCGTGAAGGTCGCCGCGGACACCGGCAAGCTGTTCGGCTCGGTCACCGCCAACGACATCGTCGTGGCGATCAAGAAGGCCGGCGGGCCCAGTGTCGACAAGCGGTCGGTGCACCTGCCCAAGGCGCACATCAAGGAGACCGGTTCGCACACCGTCCTGGTGCACCTGCACCCGGAGGTGGACGTCCCCGTCATCCTCGAGGTGGCGGGCGAACACAGCTAGATCTGATCCATCGGAAAATCCCCGGTAACGGCCATGCGGGCCGTGCCGGGGATTTTTTAGCTAACGTGCTGGTCCCGGCTGCGGCCAGTTAACGTAACCATCCGTTAACTGCTTGAACAGGAAACCGCAATACAACACGCCCGAAACGGCAACTCGACCCAACACGCCGACGAACTTGTCATCCACAGCGTTTTTGGCCGCTGCGCTGCGGTTTACGTCGGAAAATAGTTGCCGAACATCTCGTTATCCACAAGTTTTCCCCAAGCCGCCAACACAGTTGTGGGCCGTATCCACAGTCCGCTAACAGGTTGGTGAACAGGGTCGGTTTGCGCCCGGCCCAGCAACGCCTACCGTTTGGCTGCGGCGGTCGACGCGGGCGCGCCGACAAGCCTTCTTGTCGGGGTAGGGACCTACCTTAAGAAACATGTGACGAGCGGCCGGACCGATCCCACCTTGGACGGATGTTGGGGTGGACGAGAGTGAGGTGGGGGAAGCCAAATGGCGGTCGTCGATGACCTTGGACAGCCGGGAGCGGAAGCGTCGGCACCGGCGGAGGATTTCGGCCGCCAACCGCCACAGGATCTCGCCGCGGAGCAGTCCGTGCTCGGTGGGATGCTGCTGAGCAAGGACGCCATCGCCGACGTTCTTGAGCGGTTGCGTCCCGGAGACTTCTACCGCCCGGCGCATCAGAACGTCTATGACGCGATTCTGGATCTCTACGGCCGCGGTGAGCCGGCCGACGCGGTGACTGTCGCCGCAGAGCTGGACCGTAAGAGTCTGCTGCGTCGTATCGGCGGGGCGCCGTATCTGCACACCCTGATCTCGACGGTGCCGACCGCGGCCAATGCCGGGTATTACGCGGGCATCGTGTCGGAGAAGGCGCTGCTGCGACGGCTGGTGGAGGCTGGCACGCGGGTGGTGCAGTACGGCTACGCGGGCGCCGAGGGGGCCGACGTCAACGAGGTCGTCGACCGGGCGCAGGCCGAGATCTACGACGTCACCGAGCGGCGGACCTCCGAAGATTTCGTCGCACTGGAAACGCTGCTGCAACCGACGATGGACGAGATCGACGCGATCGCCTCCAGTGGCGGGATCTCCCGCGGGGTGCCGACCGGGTTCACCGAACTCGACGAGGTCACCAACGGGCTGCATCCGGGTCAGATGATCATCGTCGCGGCCCGACCGGGCGTTGGCAAAGCGCTCGCACTGGACACTCCGCTGCCGACCCCCACCGGCTGGACGACCATGGGCGCGGTTCGGGTGGGCGAGGAGTTGGTGGCTCCGGACGGCTACCCCACCCGGGTGGTCGCGGCGACCGAGGTCATGTTCGGCCGGCCCTGCTATGAAGTCGAGTTCTCCGACGGCACCGTGATCGTCGCCGATGCGGAGCACCAGTGGCCCACCCGGCGTGGCATCCGCACCACGGCGATGCTGCGGGCCGGGGCGGATCTGGTGACCTCGGCAGGGGTGCGCCAACTGGTCGGAGCTGGCAGCCCGCTGTCGACCACATTCGGGGTGGCCGACGTCCGCCGCGTCGACAGCGTCCCGGTGCGGTGCGTCCAGGTCGACGACCCCGATCACCTGTATCTGGCCGGGCATTCGATGGTGCCCACCCACAACTCGACCCTCGGCCTGGACTTCATGCGGTCGTGCTCGATCAAGAACCGGATGGCCAGCGTCATCTTCTCGCTGGAGATGAGCAAG
Source organism: uncultured Mycobacterium sp. (assembly GCA_964527015.1). Taxonomy (GTDB): domain Bacteria; phylum Actinomycetota; class Actinomycetes; order Mycobacteriales; family Mycobacteriaceae; genus Mycobacterium. The sequence goes on from CAZGPT010000134.1 coordinate 8,634, forward strand.
TCCGAGATCGTCATGCGGCTGCTGTCCGCCGAGGCCAAGATCAAGCTCGCCGATATGCGGTCGGGCCGGATGAGCGATGATGACTGGACGCGGCTGGCCCGGCGGATGAGCGAGATCAGCGAGGCGCCGCTGTTCATTGACGATTCGCCGAACCTGACCATGATGGAGATCCGCGCCAAGGCGCGGCGGCTGGCCCAGAAGTCCGATCTGCGGCTGGTCGTCATCGACTACATGCAGCTGATGACCTCGGGCAAGAAGTTCGAGAGCCGCCAGCAGGAGGTCTCGGAGTTCTCCCGCAACAT
>CAZGPT010000135.1:0-8841 GCA_964527015.1 uncultured Mycobacterium sp.
ACTGTAAATCCGTCGGCGCAAGCCTACACAGGTTCGAATCCTGTACCTGCCACCAAGCGTATTGCCTGTTCAGCGGCCTATTTCCGCCGTCGGCCGCCCGATCGTTCACCCCCGGCCAGCCGCAGTCAGGAGCCGATCAGGACCCGATCAGGACCCGATCGTTGCCAGCCAGTCCCGCCACGCGGGCGCGAGACCGGCGGTGCCCCTCAGCAGTTCCAGGTGCTCCCGATCCCCGGTTCGGCAGGCGAAGGCCTGCGCGATGGTGGCCGCCCGGGCCGGCCGGTTGACCACCTCGATCGCATCCTCGGCGGCCACCTGGCCCTCCTCGACGATGCGCAGGTAGGCACCGGGCCGTCGGGCGGCGGTGAAGTCTTTGATCAGCCCGGGCCGCGCCCAGAAGCCGGCGAACGTCCGGCACGGAATCCGCGGCACCGTCACCTCCAGGGTGGCCGAACCGATCCGCCACCGCTCCCCGATGACCGCGTTGGTGATCTCGAGCCCCTCGGTGGTGAGGTTCTCACCGAATCGGCCGTGGTCCATCGGGATGCCCAGTTGGTGTTCCCACCAGAGTGCATCCTCGCGGGCGTAGGCGTAGACGGCTTGCCAGGGGCCTCCGTGGTGGACGCGGTCGATCACCGAGTCGCCCTGCACGGCAATGATCGGCGACCAGTCGCGGACCGCTGACCGGTCGCTTGTCGATCCCGCTGCGGCCCATTTTCCCGGTCCACTTTTCATCCTCGTGCAGGTGTGCGGTCACATTCACCGACAGCAGCCGGGCGGTTGTCACGGCGTCACCGCCGGGCCGGCCACGGGCAGGAATTGACGGGGGCGACAGGGATCGTTTCGCGGGCTCATCGTCTCCCCATGGTGACCGCACCGATCGCGGTCCGGGGCCACCTGGTGTGTTTGGATGACGGTCGTGGAGCGTCTTTTCAACACCGTCCTGGCCCTCAAAGAACGCGGACTGCTACCGGATGCGGTGATGCGAGCGCTGGTCCGCCTCATGTGCGCCCAGTGGGTGAGAACCTTCGAATGCGGCGGCGACCCCGCCAAGCAGGCCTTTTACAAGAAGAGGTATTTCGACAAGCTGCGGGCCAGCGCCGGGGCGGTGCACCAGGAGGACGCCAACGTTCAGCACTACGAGGTGCCCACCCGGTTCTTCCACCTCATGCTGGGCCCCTACCTGAAGTACTCCTGCTGCCTGTTCCCGCAGACCTCCACCAGCCTCGCCGACGCGGAGGTTGCCATGTTGCACACGTTCCTGGAGGAGCGGCTCCAACTCGGCGAGCTCCTCAAGGAGCGCGGAACGGTCCGGCTGCTCGACCTCGGTTGCGGCTGGGGCTCCCACGGTGGCTATGTGCTGGACAATTACGACGACGTGCACGTCACATTCCTGTCCAACAGCGCCACCCAGCAGGCCTACATCAAGTCCCGGAACTCCAAGCACGAGGGCCGTTTCACCTGTGTCAAGGCCGACGCCAGCAGCTTCGACCCCCCGGAGTTCGCCGGCGCCTTCGACGTGATCGTGTCCTGCGAGATGCTCGAACACATGAAGAACTACGAGATGGTGCTGGCGAAGGTCAGTTCGTGGCTTCAGCCGCACGGCCGGATGATCGTGCAGATTCTGGGCAACCGGCGCTTCGCCTACGACTTCAAAACCACCGACTGGATGGGCAAATACTTCTTCGCCGGCGGCACCATGCCCAGTCGCGACCTGTTCGAGAACTTCCTGCCCGCCGACCTGATTCAGAGCCGGGTCTGGGACGTCGACGGCCGTCAGTACAGTCGGACCCTCGACGCCTGGCTGGAGCGCCTCGACGCCAACCGGGACGAATGCCTGCAGGCCCTGGAAGGCGGTCCCACATCGGCCGCTGTCGCCCTGGAGCGCTGGCGGATGTTCCTGCTGTTCTGCTCGGAGGTTTTCGGCTATCGCGACGGCAACGAGTGGATGGTGTTCCACTACCTGTTCGAGAAAGCGCCGCTGCCCGCGTAACGCCAACTGCCCCAACGTGATTCGCGGCGCAATCCGCGCTCAGAACGAAATATGGGCCGACAGGTTTCCCTGCCGGCCCATACTCTCGCTCGGATGACGCTACTCGGGGCGAACTCCGGTGGCCTGGGGGCCCTTGGCGCCCTGACCGATATCGAAGGTCACCCGCTGATTTTCCTCCAGCGACCGGTAGCCGCTTCCGGAAATCTCGGAGTAGTGGACGAAAACGTCCTCAGCTCCACCGTCGGGAGCGATGAAGCCGAAGCCTTTTTCGCTGTTGAACCACTTCACAGTTCCCTGTGCCATTCTGTACTTCTTTCATTTCTTCGAATGAGCGCCGAGATCGAGCACCCGCGCGTAAGACTACATGCCCGGAGCGGAAAAGGGATCACTCAAACCGAATGCGCTGTGGGCCAGTGGCCGCGTCAGTGCCGATGTGACTTCGGATGTCACTTCGTCAGTGTCGGTGTGACTTCTGAGTGTCGGAGAACACCGGGTTCTGCACCGGTTCGGCGGAGCTGTCCTGTTTGGTTGCTACGTGCTCTGACTCTGCGGGGTGGGAAAAAAGTTCGTCGTCCATAGTTTTCTTTCGTCTCAAGGTCTGACCACACGGAGACTTCGGGATCAGAGGTGGAGATCGCATCGCGCGTGCAATGACGGCGGAGAGAGCGACCGTTCCTAGGGGCGATGCTACACGCGTGGCTGTATCAACCGACGCACCGGACCGTACCCGCGAGTTGGGCTTCGCGGACCTTACGATGCCTCCGGGGTCCGTGAGCTCGGGGGAGGTGTTGATATGGCGATTCTGCTTCCCGAGGAGCCGCGCCTGGCCAATCCCGCCGAGCGTCGGATCTGTGCGGCCTTGACCGAACAACTCGGGGAGCGCGACCTCGTCATCGCCGGCAAGCGGGTCACCGATCACCTCAAGGACCATGAGATCGACTTCCTGGTGGCCATCGAGGGAGCCGGCATCATCAGCGTCGAGGTCAAGGGCGGCGAGGTGTGGCACGACGACACCGGATGGCGGCAGCGGCGCGGCGGCCGGGAATACGCCATCGAACCGGTGCGCCAGGCCCGGGAGGCCTGCTACGCGTTGCGTAGTTTCATCGAGTCCGACCCGCGCTGGTCCCAGGGCCGGTTGCGCTGGGATCACGCCATCGTGCTGCCGAACAGCACTCTCCCGCAGGAGTTCGACCTGCCCGACTGTCCGCGTTGGAAGGTCACCGACCGCGACGAGTTGGACTCCCTGGCCTCCCGGCTCAAAGATGTTCTGACCCAACAGGAATTGGATCGTCCGCTGCTCACCGCCGCCGGTATCGAGCAGCTGCGGACGGCGCTCAGCGGGCGTGGTCTGCCGCAGCGCGACGTCGTCGCCCGTGCGCTGGAGAACGAGGATGCCGCCGACATTCTCAACGAGCAGCAGGCGATGATCCTCAGCGCCGTCCAACTGCTGCCGCGGGTGCAGATCCGCGGTGGCGCCGGCAGCGGTAAGACCTTCATGGCCATGGAGCAGGCCCGCCGACTTGCCGCTGCCGGGCAACGGGTGGCGCTGATCTGCTACTCCCATGGCCTTGCCTCCTACCTCCGTCGCATCTCCGACCGCTGGCCGCGCCGTCAGCAGCCCGGCTATGTCGGCGAGTTCCACAGCCTCGGCATCCAGTGGGGGGCCTCGGCGGCCCCGGCGGAGAACGAGCGCAGCAAGCAGGCCAGCCGGTTCTTCGAACATGACCTGCCCGCGCAAATGCTCGACCTGGCGGCCGCATTGCCCGACGGGCACAAGTTCGACGCCATCGTCGTCGATGAGGCGCAGGACTTCGCCGACAGTTGGTGGGAGCCGATCCTGGCCGCGCTGCGCGATCCCTACGCCGGCGGGCTGTATGTGTTCATCGACGAGGGTCAGCGGGTCTTCGACCGGCAGGGCACCCCGCCGGTGCCGTTGGTGCCGCTGATCCTGGACCAGAACATCCGCAACACCCGCCAGATCGCGAACGCGTTTCAACCTCTGGTCGACCATCCGATGCGGTTTCTCGGCGGCGACGGGCCGGAGGTGCGGTTCGTGGAATGCGGCAGCGACGAGGCGATCGGCGTCGGTGACGACCAGGTCGACGCGCTGCTCGAGCAGGGTTGGCGGGCTCAGGACGTCGCGTTGTTGACCACCGGCAGCCGTCACCCCGAACAGATCAACCGGCAGGACGCCGGCAACCAGGCCTACTGGGACAGCTTCTGGGACGCCGAGCAGGTGTTCTACGGCCATGTGCTGGGCTTCAAGGGTTTGGAGCGTCGTGCCGTGGTGTTGGTGGTCAACGACCGCTACGCGCTCGAGCGTGCCCGGGAGCGGTTGTACGTCGGGCTGTCCCGAGCCCGCGACCAACTCGTGGTGTGCGGCGACCCGGAGTTCATCACCGAATACGGCGGCGCGGATCTGGCCCGGCGGCTGGGGATCGCCACGCAACCGTATGTCACCTGAACGCCGGGCCCGATAGCGCGAAGGCCGGGTAAGCCCCGGTGTAGAGTCAAAAATGCTGCGGTGATTCCACATTCGCGAGCCCGGCCGGACGCCGGTGAGGCGAAGGACCAGGACATTGGGCTTCAGGAGTGCATCGGGTTTCAGCAATTCGGCATCGGTATGACCGCCCCCCGCAGATCACGAAGGACGGCGAGTCCGGTCCGGGTGTCGCTGGCCGGCACTCTCGGCGGTGAGATCGACGGAGCCTGGTGGCCACGCAGCGCCTCGATGGTGCGCGAACTGCCCGACCTCGTCGAGGCGTTGTTCCCGGCGCTGGGTGAGGTCGTCGACATCAACCTCAACTGGTCGGCCGGGTCGGTCACCCCGGTGCTGAGCACCATGGCCCCGGCCACGGCGGCCAAGGTCGGCTGGAAGGCGCCCCGGCACCGGCTGATGTCGCTGGCGGGCAGTGGGGCGACCGCACTGATTCTGGTGGTGCCGGCGGTGACGTCGGCCTCGCTGGCCTTGATGGTCCTGCGACAGGCCGCGGCCCGCCACATCCCCGAGGTCGATTTCGGCACGCCGGCCTACGACGCCGCCGAACGTGTCATGCGGGCGGCCCGGGCCGACAGTGTCTCGTGGGCCGCCGAACAAGCCGGCCGCGATGCGGCCGGCTCGTCGGCGACTCCCGGGAACGTCTAGACCGCGGACGAGCCGGCGGCGCGAGAAGACCTGCGCCGCTGGGTCTGTCGCACCGGGCGCGCCTGGGGCGCACCGGCCGACCCCGACGAAACGCGGCGGCGCTGCCCGCCCTTACCGCCGGACCGGCGGGGTGCGGTGGACCGGGGCTGAGCCGGCGGGGCCGCGACCGGAGCCTGATACGGGGCGATCTCCCCGACCAGTTCCAGAACCGGGGCGGAGTCCGCTCGCACCTGCTGCGGGGCGGCCTTGATGCCCGCCTTGCGCAGCAGAACCTGTGTGTCCCTGCGCTGTTCGGGCAGCACCACCGTGACGACGTCGCCGTCGCGGCCGGCTCGGGCGGTGCGACCGGAGCGGTGCAGATACGCCTTGTGCTCTGCCGGCGGGTCGCAGTGCACGACCAGTTCGACATCGTCGACGTGGACGCCGCGCGCGGCGATATCGGTGGCCACCAGCACCCGTGCGGTGCCGGCGGTGAACGCCGCGAGGTTGCGGTCGCGTGCGGGCTGAGACAGGTTGCCGTGCAGATCGACCGACGGGATCCCCGCCTCGGTCAGCTGCCGGGCGAGTTTGCGGGCCTGGTGTTTGGTGCGCAGGAACAGGATGCGCCGCCCGGTGCCGGAGGCCAGAGTCTGCACCAGCTTCCGCTTGGCCTCCGCGCTGTCGACATGGAACACGTGGTGCGTCATCGCCGCGACGGGCGAGTTCTGGCTGTCGACCGAGTGCGAGACCTCATTGCGCAGGAACCGGTTGACCAGCTTGTCGACGCCGTTGTCCAGCGTCGCGGAGAACAGCAGCCGCTGTCCGCCGGACGGAGTGGCCGCCAGGATCCGGGTGACGCCGGGCAGGAAGCCGAGGTCGGCCATGTGGTCGGCCTCGTCGATGACGGTGATCTCGACGCCGTCGAGGGTGATCAGCCGCTGACGCATCAGGTCCTCGAGGCGGCCGGGGCAGGCCACGACGATATCGATGCCCGAACGCAGCGCCGTCTCCTGACGGCTCTGGGACACGCCGCCGAAGATCGTGGTGACCTTCAAGTTGTAGGCGGCGGCCAGCGGCGCCAGGGTCGCGGTGATCTGGGTGGCCAGCTCCCGGGTGGGGGCCAGCACCAGACCGGTCGGCCGGTTGGGCCGGCGCTTGTGGTCGGCTAGCCGGGCGACCAGCGGGATGGCGAAGGCCAGCGTCTTGCCGCTGCCGGTCTTGCCACGGCCCAGGACATCGCGTCCGGCCAGGGTGTCGGGCAGTGTCTCGACCTGGATCGGGAATGCGTGGCTGAGACCGTCGGCGGTCAGCGCCTGCACCAGGGGTGCGGGCACGCCGAGTTCGGCGAAGGTGGTTTGGGTGGTCGATTGGGTAGTGGTGGCGCTGGTCATTTCGGTACCGATGTCGGTACCCACTGGATTACTCATTGAATGTGGTGCCTTTCAGGCATCAGGCGTGTCGGGTCGGCCTCACGACAGAGGTGTCGGTCGACAGAGCGGCACGAAGGTGACGAGATTGCCGGCGGCAAAATCGAGTCGCCGCGAGACATGGTGCGGACTGCGCACGATTCATTCGAGTCGGCGGTCGGCTCGCGAGTGGTCCGCGAAGGCCGTGCCGGTGGAGTGAAGGCGTTCCACGACGTAGCCAGAGACCTATGCGGTTCCTGGCGTTGGGGAGAGTCTAACAGGTGGCCGGCTACGGCATCGCAGCTAACTTATCGACACGGTTTGGCAGGCCCGTGGAAGCGTGCTGTGCCAGGTGGCGGCCGGGCTGTTCGGAGCGGCCTCAAAATGTGATTATGATGCGGGGAGTCAATGGCGACATGTGAGCCCCAGAAGTCCCATACGACCCGCTGGTCACAACATGCTGGAGTGAGTTTCGGTGAGCTTTACCCGTCGTGCGCGCACGGCAACGGCCGTGGTGGTGGCGTTGTTGGCTGGTGTGCTGGTCAGCGACGTCGCCGGCTTCCCCGGCTGCGCGGGCGGCTGCAATACGCCCACCGCGACCGCGGCCGCCCCGGTGCGCCCGGCCAAGCCCGCGCCGCCGGTACTGGGGGTCTCGCCCTTCGACGGCTCCACCGGTATCAATCCGCTCACCACGCCGGTGGTGGACGTCCTCGACGGCAAAATCACCGATGTGTCGCTGTATGACGACTGGGGCAACGAGATCGAGGGCATGCTGTCGGAGGATCGCAGCTCCTGGGAGCCGGCCGAACAGCTGAATTTCGCCCGCTCCTACACGCTGACGGTGAATAGCAAGAGCAACAGCGGAGTGCCGCTGACGCGGACCAGCAACTTCGCAACCCTGGTGCCCAACAACTACGTGCACCCCTATATCGAGGTGCAGGGTGGGTTCGCCCCCAACGAGAACACTCGATACGGCGTGGGCACCGTGATCGTCGCGCATTTCGATGAGGCGATCGCCAACAAGGCGCTTGCCGAGAAGCACATGATCGTCCGCACCGACCCGCCGGTTCAGGGCTCCTGGAACTGGTTGAGCGACACCGTCGCGCACTGGCGGCCCCAGAATTACTACCAGGCTGGCACGCGAATCAGTGTGGAACTGAACACTTTCGGCCTCGAACTCGGTAAGGGGATGTACGGCCAGGCCGACGCCAAGGCGAACCTGACCATCGGGGACGCCCAGATCGCCGTGGCCAATGACATCACCAAACAGGTCAGTGTGTTCGCCAACGGCCGGTTGGTGCGGACCATGCCCACGTCGATGGGGCGCGGCGGCACGACGACCATCGGGGATAAGACCTTTGCCTGGTGGACCCCGCCCGGGATCTACAACGTGCTGGACAAGGCCCAGGTCGTCACCATGGATTCGGCCACCTACGGTGTGCCCGCCGGTTCCGCGGTCAGCTACAAGCGCGAGATCGGCTGGGCCACCCGGATCAGCAATGACGGTATCTACCTGCACCACCTCCCCGACACGGTGTGGGCGCAGGGCAACACCAACCTCTCCAGCGGTTGTCTGAACCTCAACGGCGAGAACGCCAAGTGGTACTACGACATGGTCCAGCCCGGCGATATCGTCGAGGTTCGCTACACCGGCGGTCCGCCCCTGACGCTGGTGAACGGCGGTGACTGGTCGGTCCCGTGGGAAGACTGGCTGGCGGGCAGTGCGCTGTCGCCCAAGCACGCGTCACCGCCCGCACCGTCGGCGGCGGCCGAAGCCCTGGGCGCGCCCGGGCCCTGACGGCCCAAACCCCGCCTCGCCGCCCCGGTCGCGTCCCCACCGGCGGGGGGCACCTGCCTTTTTGCCCACCTTGGAGCGACAGCGCGGCGCCGTGCGGCGCGTTGGCGCTCGGTGGCGGGCGCGTGTCTCATGTCCTGGAGAGCACTGCGGCGACCGGTTGGACTGCACGATGCCACCCGAGGTGGGAGGATTCGCGGATCCGTTCAGGAGGTGCCGGTGGATTTCATTCAGAACGATCTGATCGATCCAGCCAACCGGGTGCTCTACACCTACGTTCTGGTTTACCTGCTGGTGGCGGCGGGGGTGTACTTCACCATCCGCACCCGGTTCGTCCAGTTCCGCTACTTCAAACGGATGCTCGGCCAGTTACGGCACTCCCGCACCGCCGCCGACGGCATCTCGTCTTTCCAGGCGTTCTGCGTGGGCCTGGCCTCGCGGGTCGGCACCGGCAATATCGCCGGTGTCGCGATCGCGCTGACGGTCGGCGGGCCGGGGGCCATCTTCTGGATGTGGGTGGTGG
>CAZGPT010000136.1:0-8718 GCA_964527015.1 uncultured Mycobacterium sp.
CGACTGTATCCCCCGCATCCCCCCGCATCCCCCCGCATCCCCCCGCATCCCCCGCATCCCCCGCATCCCCCGCGATCCCGGCGACCCCGCCGGTTGCGCCGCATAGAGTGGGCCGGTGACCTTCGATCTGTCCACCGTTTTCCGTACCGTCGCCGAGACACTGCCCGACCAGGAGATCCTGGTGTGGCGGGACCAGCGCCTCACCTACGCCCAGATGGACGCCCGGATCGACGGTGTCGCGCACTATCTCGTCAGCCGCGGACTGGGCTGCCACACCGAACGCGACCAACTGGCCAACCACCAGTCCGGTCAGGACCACGTCGGCTTGTACCTGCGCAACGGCAACGCCTACGTCGAGGCGATGGTGGCCGGCTACCGGGCCAGGGTGGCCCCGTTCAACGTCAACTACCGCTACGTTGAGGAGGAGTTGCTGTATCTGCTGGCCGACGCCCGGGCGCGCGCCCTGGTCTACGCCGCCGAGTTCGCCCCGCACGTCCAGTCGATCCGCGGCCGGCTGCCCGATCTGCAGGTGCTCATCCAGGTCGCCGACGATTCCGGCAACGAACTGCTGCCCGACGCCGTCGACTACGAGTCCATCGTCGGCACACCGCCGCCGGCCGACGGCATGCCGACGCCCAGCGGTGATGACCTTTACATCCTCTACACCGGCGGTACCACCGGGATGCCCAAGGGCGTGCTGTGGCGCCAGCACGACATCTTCATGTCGGCGATGGGCGGACGGCCGGTCATGGGCGGGGAGCAGCTGAACAGCTACGCCGACCTGACCGCGCAGGTGCGCGCCAGTGCCGGCGTGCGATCGTTGCTGCTGCTCCCGCCGCTGATGCACGGTGCCGCGCAGTGGGGGGTGTTCAACGCCATCAGCAGCGGCGGCTGGATCGCGATCCCGGACGATGTCCGGCGCTTCGACGCCGACGCGGTGCTGCGGCTCGCCGAACGCGAACGGGTGCTCGGCGTTCCGGTGGTGGGCGACGCCATGGCCCGTCCGCTCGTGGACCAGATCGAGAAGGGTGACTACGACCTGTCCGGTCTGCTGGCCCTGACCAACGGTGGCGCGACGCTCTCGCCCACGATCCGGGACCGGCTGCTGACGGCGCTGCCGAACCTGATGATCCTCGACGCCGTGGGCGCCTCCGAGTCCGGTGCGCAGATGACCACCGTCGCGACCCGGGGGGCCGAGGTGAAGGCGGCGACGTTCACCCCGCTGGCCGACACCACCGTCGTGGCAGCAGATTTCAGCCGGGTGCTCGGGCCCGGCGACGGTGAGGGCTGGCTGGCCCGGCGCGAGTTGGTCCCGCTGGGATATCTGGGCGACGCCGAGAAGACCGCCCGCACCTTCCCGATCATCGACGGGGTGCGCTGGTCGATCCCCGGGGACCGCGCGCGCTACCTCGATGACGGGCAGATCGAATTGCTCGGCCGCGACTCGGTGACCATCAACTCCGGCGGGGAGAAGATCTTCGCCGAGGAGGTCGAGCGGGCCGTCGCCAGCCACCCCGCCGTCTACGACGTGGTGGTGACGGGACGGCCGTCGGAACGCTGGGGCAGCGAGGTGGTCGCCGTGGTGCAGTTGGCGACGGGTAAGACCGCGACTGACGCCGAACTCGCCGAGGCCTGCCGGGCCCATATCGCCGACTACAAGGTCCCCAAGGCGTTCGTGCGCAGCGACGCGATCGTCCGCTCCCCCGCCGGCAAGGCCGACTACCGCTGGGCCAAGGCAGTGGCTGCCGGCGAGAACCCGTAACCCTCACCCTCTCCCCCTCCCCCCTTGCCCCGTGCCCCGTGCCCTCTACCCCTTGCCGCGAGCGTGCGTGTCGGTACACCGACACGCCGCCCGGACGCGCACTATGCGCACGCTCGCGGCAAGCCCCGCGGCCTCCGCGGCAAGGCCCGCGCCGCGCAACCTGACCTAGGATCGGCGGCTGTGCGGACACCATGCAAAGAGCGCGGTAAGCAGGCACGAGCCCGGTGAGAGCGATGGTCCTGCTCGCACACAGCGGCCACCTGGATAACAGCGGAACACTGCATGCCCTCGGCCTGGGTTGGACCACCAGTCCCAGCCCCACCGAACAGCACGTCCTGATCGTCTTCGTCGAGGTGGCGTGGTCGGAGACCGGCCAGGAGTTCCCCATCCACGCCGAACTGGTCGACGGCGACGGGGCCCGGGTGGCACAGACCGAACAGAGCCTCATCAACGCCCGCCGGCAGCAGGTTCATCCGGAGGGCACCGCGGTGACCATCCCGTTCATCGCGACCATCCCGCCGCTCAACCTCACCGTCGGTCAGCGTTACCAGTGGCGGGTCACCATCGCCGGGCAGATGCACGAGGACTGGCTGGCCGGGTTCACCGTCACCGCCTGATACCGGATCAGCAGCGCGTGATTCTCAACGCCGCGCGAACGGGGGTGCATGCTCCGGACGCACACCCATCCCGACGGCATAGGCCGGGATCGCCGCCAGCCAGGGCAACCGCCGGACCACCCGGGCCAGTGCCGCCGGCGGCTGCGGCGCGGCGCCGCCGAGCACCCGCTGGACCAACTTGCGATGCAGAATCCGCTGCACGCTCTGGGTGAGCACGGCCGCCGGCAGCCGCCGCCGCTGAACCGCGGCCAGGTCGCGGCGGCGCACGTCACCCCGGCGCAGCGGATCGGCCAGCAGGGTCGCCGCGCCCACCGCGTCCTGAACGGCCAGGTTGATCCCCACCCCGCCCATCGGGGACATGGCGTGGGCGGCATCCCCGATGCACAGCAGCCCGTCGGTGTACCAACGTTTCAGGCGGTTGAGCCGGGCATCCAGCAGTTTGACGTCATCCCAGCAGGTGAGGGTGCTGACCTCGGCCTCTGGGATCAGGTCAGCCAGCTCGGCCTTGAAGACCGCCAGCCCTCGGGCGCGCAGTTCGGGATCGCTGCCCTTCGGGATCATGTAGGCAACCTGGAAATACCCCTCCCGCGGGATCATGATCACCAACCCGCCGGGCACGATTCGCGGGATCAGCGAATACTCGCCGTCGCATTCCCGCGGCAGCCGGAACCACCAAACGTCGAACGGCACCGGAAACTCCCGCACCGGCAGGCCGGAGTCCGCACGCACGATCGAACCGCGCCCATCGCACGCCACGGTGAGGTCAGCGGTCAGCTCGCCCTCACCCGCCGGTGAGCGGTAGCGCACCCCGGTGACTCTCTCACCGACCCGCAGCAGGCCGGTGACCTCGTGTTCGAGCAGCAACGTGAAGGTGGGCTCGGACTGGGCCGCCTCGGCCAGCAGGTTGAGCAGATCCCACTGCGGCACCATCGCTATATACGGGTGCGGCTGCCGCAGCCGCCCGAAGTCGATCAGCGTGACCGGCTGTCCGCCCAGGTTGAGCTCGGCCCGTTCCAATTTGCTCTGCGGCAACGCCGCGAACCGATCCCACAGCCCGAGTTCATCGAGCAGCGTCAACGTACTGGGATGCACGGTGTCGCCGCGAAAGTCACGCAGGAAGTCAGCGTGCTTCTCCAGCAACGTGACCTCGACTCCGGCCCGGGCGAGCAGCAGGCCCAACACCATTCCGGCGGGGCCGCCGCCGACGATCGCGCATGTGGTCTTCGGCATCGAATCAGGCTACTTCCCGCTTCGAACCCGCACCGACCAACGCACCGACCAACGCACCGACCCCGCGCCGATCCCGCAACTCAGATTTCAATCCGGGCACCGATGATGACCGTCCGGTCCAGCGGCAACCCCAAGTAGTCCGCGTCGGAGGTCATCCGGGAAATCACGATGAACAACCGCTTGCGCCACAAGGCCATCGTCGGTTCCGGGCCGGCCCGCAAGGTGAGGTCGGACATGAAGTACGAGGCCTCCTCGACGTCCACCGGTCCGCCGGTCTGAGCCGGGTCGACCAGCCGCAGCGCGGCGGGAACGTCGGGCTGCTCGGTGTAGCCGAACCGGGCCACGACATAGAAGATGCCGTCACCGGCATCACCGAGCGCCTCGACGGTGATGCGTTCGGCGTCTGCCACCCGCGGCACCGGCACGGTGTCGACCGAGACGATGATCACGTGCCGCTGCAGCACGTGGATGCGATCGACGTTGGCCCGCATCGACAGTGGAGTGGTGGTTCCGCCGCGATTGAGGAAAACCGCGGTGCCCGGCGGCCGCGGCAGCGGGGGTCGGCGTTCGGTGAGCTCGCCGACGAAGCCACGCAGCGGCCCCACCGCTTTCGCCCGCGCCGCAACGACGATCTGATGGCCACGTTGCCAGGTGGTCATCACGATGAAGGCCGCGAGCCCGATCAACAGCGGAACCCACGCGCCGTGCAGCAACTTGGTCAGGTTGGCCGCCAGGAACATCAGATCCACCGTGAGCAGCGCGCCGCCGCCGAGGATCAACAGCCACCGCGGGACTCCCCACCGGGCATGAGCGACGTAAAGAAACAGCAGCGTGGTGATGGTGATCGTGACCGTCACCGCCATCCCGTAGGCGTAGCCGAGCGCCGCCGAACTGCGGAAGGCCAGCACCAGAATGACCACCGACACCATCAACAGGCCGTTGATCCAGGGCACATAGATCTGGCCGATGGACGATGCGGACGTGTGGGTGATCCGCAGCCGCGGCAGATAACCGAGCTGAACGGCCTGGGCGGCCACCGAATACGCGCCGGTGATGACCGCCTGCGATGCGATCACTGTGGCCGCCGTGGATAGCGCGACCATCGGGAGTTTCGCCCAGTCCGGCGCCAGCATGAAAAACGGCGCACCCACCATGGTCTGGTCCCCGATCAGCAGCGCTCCCTGACCGAAGTAGTTGAGCACCAGCGCCGGTAGCACCAGGGTCAGCCAAGCCAGGGTGATCGGCGCGCGGCCGAAGTGGCCCATATCGGCGTAGAGAGCCTCGGCCCCGGTGACCGCCAGCACGACGGCGGCCAGCGCGAAGAAGGCGATGTGCAGGTGGCCGGCCATGAACTCCAGCGCATACATCGGTGAGAGTGCGCGCAGGATCTGCGGATGACCCATGATGCCGCGGGCACCAAGGATCCCGATGACGACGAACCAGACGACCATCACCGGCCCGAACAACCTGCCGACCGTCGCCGTACCGCGCCGTTGCACTGAGAACAAGGCGATGAGGATGGCCACGGTGATCGGCACGACGAAGTCGCCCAGACCCGGGTCGATGATCTTGAGCCCCTCGACGGCCGAGAGCACAGAGATGGCCGGGGTAATCATGCTGTCGCCGAAAAACAATGCCGCGCCGAGGATTCCGAGGGTTGAGAGCACCGTGATGACGCGGCGGCCGGCGCCCCCTCCGAGCCGGCGCACCAGGGTGATCAGCGCCATGACCCCGCCCTCGCCGTCGTTGTCGGCCCGCATAACCAACGTGACGTAGGTCAGTGTGACGATGGTCATGACCGACCAGAAGATCAGCGACACCACCCCGTAGACGTTGGTCCGGGTGATCGGCACCGGGTGCGGATCACCCGGATTGAACAGTGTTTGCAGGGTGTAGATGGGGCTGGTGCCGATATCGCCGAACACCACACCGAGAGCCCCGATCACCAGCCCGGCACGCAGCGACCGCCCGGTGCTGCGTCCGGGCTCTACCGCCTCGGTATGCACAAGCCGTCCCCATCCTGGCGTCCGGCGGCACTGCCGCCGCCGGAGGCCGATGGTATCCGGCTGGATCTGGTCGATTCTTCCGAAGCGCACTGCAGAAACGCTTTAGATTGCAGGGCAACGAAGGGACACCCGATGCGCGGAATCAACGCGATTGTGCCCGCCGCCGTGCTGGTGGCCTTGGCCCTCGCGCCGGCGCCGATGGCGGGCGCCGGGATGCAGATCGGTCATTACAACGCGATCATCGAGGGCCGTTACGACTTTCACACCTGGATTTTCTCGTTCAGCTCGTGCAATCCGCCGGAGAGCATCGACCAGTGCGCGACGGTCTCGGCCAATCCGATGCCGATCGCCAAAGCATTCCAGTGGTACGCCGTGGCTTATCAGACCGACGGCACCTACACCATGGAGGTCGACGTTCCGGACGGGCTGCGCTGCGGCAACGTCTATTACGGACCGGTGATCCCGACCCGCGACGTGTACACCTGGGATGCCTCAACCCTGCGGGGAACGCTGCAGTCATCTTTCGCAACCGGCTGCGACAACGCCCCGGGCGGCACCTTCACCTACCCGTTCGCCCTGGTGCGCCTGTAGTCGCGCCCCGGGACACTCAATGCGGCCCGATCATCGCTCCGAACCGGGCCGTCAGGTCAGCGGTCCGCCAGACGATGAGCGCGAAGAACAGCACCAGCACCCCGGCAGTCGCCCCGGCCTGCACCAGTGTGCGGTGCGCCCGCGGCGCGTACGCATAGGCACCGGCCAATGCGCCGCCGGTGATCAGCCCGCCCAGGTGACCCTGCCAGCTGATACCCGGGATCGAGAAGGTCAGCACCAGGTTGATGACGATCAGCGCCACCACCCAGCGCACGTCGAGCCTAAGCTTTCTGGCCACCACGAAGGTGGCGCCGAACAAGCCGAATACCGCGCCCGAGGCGCCGACGGTGGCGGCGTTGAGCGGGGAGAACAGGTAGACCATGACCGAGCCGCCCAGCGCACTCAGCGCGTATAGCGCGACGTACCGCAACCTGCCCAGCCATTGCTCCAGTGGGGGCCCCACGATGTAAAGCGCCCACATGTTGAACAACAGATGCAGAATCCCGTAGTGCAGGAACGCCGAGGTAGCCAGGCGGTAGAAGTCGCCGCCGGCGACGGCCGGTGGCCACAGCGCGAGGCGGCCGAGCAGTGTCGCCGAGGTGGCCTGCAGAATGAAGGCCGCGGCACTGATCCCGATCAGCACGTAGGTCACGACTGGGGGTCCCTGGCGAAGCACCCCCCCGAACGGGGTGGTCGCCGCGGGCACGCTCTGGGCGGCGGCCGCGACGCAGTCCACGCACTGATGGCCGACGGACGCACTGCGCATGCAGTCCGGGCAAGCCGGCCGCCCGCAGCGACTGCAGCTCACATAGGTCTGGCGGTCGGGATGGCGGTAGCACACGGGCACCCCGGCCGGGGTCTGCGGTGAATAGGGCATGTTCATAGCTGCTGCTGACGATACTGGTCGGGCGCCGACCATGGCTGCGGGGCCGGAATTCGCACAATCCGGGTGGTAGTGCTGCGAATTCGGTAGTTTGAAATGACATTCACTGTCAGATTGGCTGTCACACCTGGCGCAATCAGTGGCCAAAAAGCCCCTGAACATGGGGTGCGCACTTTCGCACCAGCCTCTGGTGCGGCAACGCATTCCGTAGTATTTTTTACAAAGGTTGAGTTCACAGCCGCTGTGCAACCGCTGACCGCCGCCCCCGCCAAGACACCGCCCGGCGCGCATGCCGACTATGCGGATCGCCAAGGATGGAGGGGATCATGTCGTTCGAAAAATACGCCCAACCGATGTCTGCGACGCCCTCGGCGGGCCGGTCCGCCGGCCCCGCGTCCGTCCACCGCCAGGAGTTGGACGCCGTCACCGTTCTGGTCACGGCCGTCGGAGAGATCGACGCCGCCACGGCCGCCGGCTTCGTCGGGGAAGTCGAGCGGCAGCTGTGCGGATACCGACGGTTCGTGCTGGATCTGTCCGAGTTGGAGTTCTTCGGCACCGCCGGATACCGCGCGCTGACCCGGTTTCACTCGCGATGCGTCCGGTCCGGCCGGCACTGGGTGTTGGTGACCGGCCCGGAGGTGCGTCGCCTGCTGCGGGTCTGCGACCCTGACGCGGTTCTGCCCACTGCACCGACCGTCGCCGCCGCGGCCGTCGCCCTCACCGACGATCACCGCAGTCAGGTCGGCTGAGTACCGGTCGGCTCCCCGAGGCCACCCGACTGCCATACTCCGACGGGGCAGGCGTGAAGCAGGCGGACCGTGAAGCAGGAGGGCACAGACATGACCTCACCGGGTCGGCGGTTCAACGCCGGGGTAACCCGTTTCTGGACGCTGGCGGCGCCGCTCTACGACCTCCCATTCCTGCAGCACTGGGTTTATCAGCCGGCACAGGACGAGGTCATCACCGCACTCCGGGCGCACCTGGCCCGCCGCATCGCCGATATCGGCTGCGGCACAGGCATTCTGGCTGCCCGCATTCAGGCGGACCTGCGACCCGACGCGGTCTACGGGGTCGACATGTCCGACGGCATGCTCGACCAGGCCCGAGCCCGCACCGCTGAGGTTCAGTGGTCCAAGGCCCCCGCCGAGGAACTGCCGTTCGATGACGCTTCGCTGGACGCCGTTGTCAGCACCTCGGCGTTCCACTTCTTCGACCAGGCGGCGGCCCTGCGGGAGTTCTATCGGGTACTGGTTCCCGGCGGCGTGGCCGCTGTCGCGACCATCAGCCCACCCCAGCCCGAACTGCTCCGGCGGCTCACCGAGAGTGCATCCAACCCCGCTCATAATCCGTCGCCGGCCCAGCTCCGAACGCTGTTCGGCGACGCCGGTTTCACGCTGAGCGACCAGCACCGGGTCCGCCGTCCGCTGTGGACCCGGGGCGTCTGGGATCTGATCACCATCGGCATCAAACCCTGATCAGAGCCCGGCCCCCGACCTAGACCGGCCCCCGACCTAGACCTAGACCACCCACCCCCCGGAAGGACCTCACCATGGCAGTTGAACTGCTCGCCACCAGCGTCGAGATCGGCGTGGTGACCACCAACCTGGATGCGATGGTGGACTTCTACGA
>CAZGPT010000137.1:0-8640 GCA_964527015.1 uncultured Mycobacterium sp.
GAAGTCTTGAGGGAATGCCGTAGGACCCGGGTTCGATTCCCGGCAGCTCCACCGGAAAGGCCAGGTAGAAGCACTATAGATCCGCAAAGTGAGCCGTGTCAATGGTCTTGTCAAGGCTTGGCGGGTTAGCATGATGCCGTGGCTTCTATTCGGCGACGGCCGCGTGCCGATGGCACGGTGTCCTATGCGGTGCTCTACCAGCTAGACCGCGTTCAAAGCTCGGTGACGTTCGGCGACCAGTCCGAGGCGATCAAGTTCCGCGACACCGTCAACAGCATCGGCGCGGCCAGGGCGCTGGCCGCGTTCGATATCGCCCCGGTGGCGTCGAAGGGTGGCGGCAAGAAGCCCACCGGGCCGACAGTGGGGGAGTGGGTCGACCGCTACATCGAGTCGCGCTCCGGATGCGCCAAGGCCACGCTTTACGACTACCGCTCATACCTCGAGCACGACATCAAACCGGTCCTGGGTGCCATACCGGTTGACGTGCTGGCCGGTGCCGACGTGGCGGCGTGGGTAGACGGCATGGCGAAGGCCGGGGCCGCCGGCGGCACCATCGCCAACAAACACGGCTTGCTGAGCGCCGCTCTCAACGTCGCCGTCGCCGAGGGGATCATCCCAAGCAATCCGGCGGCCGGGACTCGCCTGCCGCGCACGGAGGTCGCAGAAGCGGTGTTCCTGACCGCCGAGGAGTACCAGCAGCTACGCGCCGGGTTCACCGAGCCGTGGTGGCCACTGCTGGACTTCTTGGTGACATCAGGGGTGCGGTTTGGTGAGGCCGCCGGATTACGGCCCGCTGACGTGGACCGGCAACGCGGGACCGTGAGCATCGCTCGCGCGTTCAAGCGCACCTATGAGCGCGGTGAGAACTACTACCAATTGGGGCCGACCAAAACGGCGCGGTCGACGCGAACCCTCTCCGTCGCCGCCGATGTCCTCGACGGACTGGACTACAGCCGCGAATGGTTGTTCACGAACACCCGCGGCGGCCACCTGCGGGGTACGACGTTCCGCGCGAACGTCTGGGTCAAGTCGGTGGCGCGCGCCCAGGCTGCCGGCCTCAAAAAAACGCCGCGAATCCACGACCTGCGGCACACCTGCGCATCGTGGATGATCGCGGCGAACGTGCCGCTACCGGTGATTCAGCGACACCTGGGACATGAGTCGATCACGACAACGATCAACCGTTACGGCCATCTCGACCGCCGGGACTCCGACGCCGCTGCGGTCGCTCTGGCCGCGACACTGCGGAAACCTGTTGATGCGTCAACGGATTGACATTGGTCGCTGAGCGTGTCGCGGTCGCCTGGCTTCAGCGATTACACCAACTACGGGTTAGGGTTGTTCACAGAGCTATCGAATTAACACACAAACGCACGCATTAACTCACCAACTCACGAAGTCAGTCAGAGGCCGTTGAGCCTGTCCTGACCGCTTGCTCTTTTCGTGAGGTGGCTCCATGACTTCCCCAATGCTCGACGCCGGCCCTCGTGGGTTGACGGTGCGCGAGTTCGCACGCAAACATTCGATTTCGGAATCCGCTGTGCGGCATCATGTTCGCACTGGACGTATCGCCAGCTACAAGGTCGGCGGCGCCCGCCGCATCCCCGACTCTGCACCGACACCACACCATGACGGCGACTTCCTGGCCGAGATGCGCCGCATCGTCGACCTGGCGCCGAAATTCACTGTGGCCCAACGCGAATTGATCGCCGCCGTCCTGATCGGCGGTCCGCGGCTGACGGTGGCCGAGTTGGCCGAAGGCGGTGACACCGGATGCTGACACGAAAAAACCGCCCCGGCAGAGCCGGAGCGGAATCCTCGACGACGCCAATCGCTAACCACGATGATACGCGTTGCCGACGCTGCCGCCGCCCATTGCGCTCGCCGGTGTCGCTGCGGCGCCGGCGCGGGCCGGTGTGCCATCGGCGCGAGGCGGTGACAGCGTGAACGATCTGCCATTGAGCATCCGCGACCGCGACGAGTTAGCGCAGCATGAAGCTGCGATTGAGCGCGGACTTAAGACGTTCATCGACGTGGGTCTGCGCCTGGCCGCCGTCCGCGATAAACGGCTCTACCGCGACCAGTACGGCACGTTTGAGGAGTATTGCGAACAGCGTTGGAACTTCTCCGACAGGCGTGCCCGCCAGTTGATTGATGCCGCCGACATGGTGGCCGCGTTGCCGATCGGAACAATTGTTCCGGTCACCGAGTCGCAAGCGCGGCAGCTATCGGGCCTGACCCCAGATGACGCCGCCGAGGTGATGCGCCTGGCCCACCGGGAAACCGGCGGGAAGGTGACAGCGGCAGCAATCGCCACTGCCCGCGAGGCGGTGACCGCCCGCTGCTATCCCTACCGGGAACATCCGTTGACTGAGCAACTCCCGTGGGACGAGCAGGTGGTGGACGCCATCGCTGAGAAACTCGACCGCGACCGCGACCCGGAACGGCCTGACCAGCTTCTCAGTAGGTCCGTGTCGGAGGGGTTGCGAAACGCCTACGCGATTGTGTTATCCGCCGATGGCACAACGATTATCGACGGCCGGCTCCGGTATGCCGCCTACCGCAAAGCGGGTGTGACGCCGCGCTTTCGCCGGTGGCCGCACGCCACGCCGATATGGTCCGCGCCGAACGACGACGACATCCACATCGCCAGCTTCATCGCGGGCGCGAATATGTGCCGTCAGCATCTCACTAACGACCAGCGCGCCGTGATCGGCGCCGCCATCGCGGATCAGGCGGTGACCACATGAGCGCCGCCGAGGCGAACTGCGGCGCCCTGGTGCGACAACGACCCGCGAGCACATAAAGCGTCCCGGCACGCCACACAGAACGCCCTCCCACCAGGAGAACGGAACCGCCGCACAATGCCCCAACAAAACGGGAGGCCGGCCCCGCCACCAGGCAAGACCGGCCATCAACCGCCGCACCCCAATTCTACCGCGAGCCGCGAGCCGGCACCCGACAAGCCCGTCGGCGATCCCCGGCAGGGCAACAAAGACAAATTCGCCTGGTTTTACGACATGCTGGCCGACACCGAGGTATCCAACGCGGCCAAGGTCGTCGGCTCCGGCTGCGTGATGAAGATGGCCGGCCGCAAAGGGCACTTCAAAGCCACCCGAAAAGCCATCGCCACCCTTTGCGGCATCAGCCAGGCCACCGTCCGACGCGGCCTGGCCGACCTCATCACACTGCGCTACCTCACCGTGGAACTCGGCGAAGGGTCCGGCGCCGCCAACACCTACTACTTGAAACTCACCGCGCAACGCTACGAGGAATGGCTGACAGCAGAATGGGAGTACCGACAGGAAATCGCGCGCGCAGAAAACGAATTAAGTAGATGGCTGTACGCCGAAAAGCAATGGCTCGCCAACCAGAAAGAAATCCCATTCCGAGCCGCGGTATTCGACGCCTCAATCGCCCGCGGAGCCGACCCCGACCACGCCCTACGGATCACCGACCACCTCGTCCGAAGATACCGCGACAAGGGCTTGGAACTCGACATCGAAAGCGGGCTCGCGTCGGTCGCCGCAAGCAAGGATGAGGTGTTCGCGCCGGCCGCCGCAAAAGCGGAAAACCCGCCCAGCAGTGACGGTGAGGCGGCTCAGAAAAGAGCCGACCCCGGCTCACCGGCGTACCGACCCCGGCTCACCGATGAGCCGACCCCGGCTCACGGGCGTACCGACCCCGGCTCACCGGCGTACCGACCCCGGCTCACACCCGACGCCCCTACCAGCGCAAACAGCCAAACCCATAAGTCTTTTAAAGACTCTGAAAGACCTGTAAAGGTCTTTCAAGATCTTGAAAGCGAACCCGCGCTGCGGGACGCGCTGCCGCGCGCCCTCCGCGCGGGTCGCCTAGACGATGGTGCGTGCCAACTCTGCGGCCCAGACGGAGCGTTCCTCGACCCCGACGGCTACCCGGTCGTCCTGGGCGGCGGAGATTCCGACGAGCACTGGACCGAAATACCGGTGAAATGCCAACACACGATGGACGGCAACCTCGCCGAAATTCAACGCATGGAAAAGGCGAACGCAGGCTTTGGATTGTGTAAAACCGGCTGGCCGGCCATTGATTCGCATTACCCGCTATTGCGCGACGACTAACAAAAACGAACCGGAAGGAGTTCTCGTATGACCGACCCGACCGCCCCGCCCGTTTGGAACCAGCGCCGATGACTACCCCAACACCCTGGCGTGTCCTCGCGCCAATCGCTGCCGCCGATTGGCTCGCCGGTGATCCGGCCGCCGTCGACCGCGCCCGCCAGCTTGCCCAGCACGCCGTTGATTGCGGCCAGGTCGAGGAACTGGTCTGCGCGCTGCTCGATTGCCTCGGCGCCGCGATCTGCCGCCAGGCGCCGACCCTCGAGCGCGCCGCCGCCGCGGCTGACGTGTCGCTGGCCGAGGCGGTCGACGCCGGCCGGTGGCGGCACCGCGAGGGTCTGCGGTGAAGCTGTCGCCGACCGAGGTTCGCGCCGCGGTCTATTTGGCGCGCCGCTACCGGCAGGCCGGTCATGTTGTGCCGCCGTCGGTGGCGGCGCTGGCCGAGCGGCTGGAAACCGCTGTGCGCCAGGGTGAGGCGTCGCCGTGGCGACAGTCGCCGCCGCCGGAAGTCCCACAATCGACTCATGCGGATTTCATCGGAACGAAGCTCGCGGCGGCGACCCTCGGCTGGAGCGTGCGCCGGGTTCAGCGCCGGGCCACCGACCTCGACGGCTGCCGGGTCGGCGGCCGGCTGGTGTTCCCCCGCAGCGCCGTCGAGGCGTTCAAGCGTGAACAGAGCCGGGAGGGTTGATCGTGGCTGAACTGTCACCCGAGGCCGAGGAAATCATCGCCGCCATGTCCGAGGCCGAGGTCGATCTACTGCTGGCCCGCACCCGGCCACCGGAGGAACCGGCCGACCCGAAAGCTCGCGCGGTGGCCGCGCTGCGCCGCTCCCGCGGCCTGGATCGAACGTCGAAGGCCAGCCGCGAGGTCGCCGCCGACGCGCTGCGGCGGTACGCCCAGGACAACACACCACGGAAGGCCCGCTAGATGTTCGACAATCGCGCCGGCGCACCGCTCGAAGTGCGCGACGCCCTGGGGCAACTGGGATCCCGCGGCATCCCGACGCCGGGCGCCGTCACCGAAGCTCTCGCCGTGCTGCGCCGGGTCGAGGCCGCCGAACCGGCCGCGGTCGACCCGCAGGCCATCCGGCGGGCGTATCTCGCCGGCGCCGACCAGACCGAAATCGACCGGCTGCTGCTGGCCGACCTCGGCGCGACCCGGCTGCGCTCCGAGTGGGCGCAGGGCCGCATCGGCGCGGCGGTCGCGGTGCTAACGGCGCTGCGCGAGAGTGCCGCCGAAATCTATCCGGCGTTGCGCGAACAGGCCGCCCAGGCAGTCAAGACCCTCCAAGCTGTCGCCGAACTCGATGCCGGCGCGACCGTCGACGGCCTGGTGCGCGGCGGCCGGGTTGAGGACGCCAAGCTGCTGGCTGGCGCCGAGGAAGTCGCCGCGGAATTGAACCGGCTCTACCAGTTCCGCGACCAGTATTTGCTCGGCGGCGGGTTGCGCTCTGTCGCGGTCAACGGTTTTGACTGCTCGCGCTGGCGCGATCCAGTCTCAGCCGCAAAATATGCGCGCGGCCAGACCCCGGCCGATCAGTATGTCGCCGGCCTGCGCGAGGGTTGCGAGCTTTGGTACCCCACCGGCGCCGAGGCCCGCGCCGCCGCCCAGGAGCTCGCCAACGCTGCGGCGAAGGCGGCCGAGCGGAAACGGAAGCAAGAGCATGGCACCGGCGCGAGTTTTGTCGGGTGGTGACGCCGTGACCGGACTGTCCTATCACTGCGGTGGCTGCGGCCGGGCCGTCGGGCGCATGGCGGCGCCGTACCGCTGCCGGGTCAACGGACTAGCGCAACCGGCCCACGAGCCGATCCGGCGAGACACCCGGCCGCGCCCGATTCGCCAGGCCATCGCCGGCACCGGCGAAGCACTCGACGCCATCATCAAACGACTTGACGATAACCGCGCCCGGCAGCAGCCGAAGCGCGAAATAGACTGGGCTGCCGTTGGTTTGCTGACGACGCGGCGGCGCCCTGTGGTCGAGACAGCGCCCGACGCCGCGCGTTCCCCCGGCGGGCGTCGGGCGCTGGCTCCCAAACGTGGAGGTTGTGACGATGCCGCGTAAACCATCGTTCGCTACCGTTGTCCGATCCGGCGGCCTGGTCGCGCTCGAGGCGGTGCGCGACGCCATCGCCGCCGACCTCGGCCGGTGCGAGTCCTACCGGGATCGGTGTGGTTTGTACCTGCGCATGGTCGACGTGCTCGACCGCGTGGAGCAGGCCCGCGCTGCTGTCCCGGCTAGCGGTGACGCCATCGACCAGCTTCAGCAGCGCAGGGCGAAGCGGATCGGCCCGGCAGGCACCGGACCGCGCCGCGACCTGCTCGGCGACTGACAGGCCGGGGCGCCGGGTCTCGGAAGGGCTGCCGCGACCCGGCGCCCCTCCGGCGGCCGCTGTGGTTTTTGGCTTGTGCGTGAAAACGCCTATGCCACGAATGGGGTGCGGCACCGACCCGCGGAGGCATCCCCGGCGGGGTGCCTGAGAGCGCCAGGGAGCGACGAAACCGGCTGTGCTGCATGGGAACCACCGGCGACGATCTACGGCGCTCACGGTGGCGTTCAGCGACGGCGATTACGCCGCGACTCTCACACGGACTAGGTGTTGCTCGGCTCGCCGTATAGCTCGCGGGCGACCACGTCGAGGCTCAGTCCGTAGCCGTTTTGGCCGCCTGACGCGACGATGCCGTTTATCGACACGTCTACAAGCTGGTAGGTGCCGTAAACGTACGCGCGAGGGTCGCGCGCACGGGATTTCTCCAAGCGGAGCCCTTGCCTTGCTGCCATGCGCCGTAGTCGATTTTCGAGAACCTTGTACTCCTGGTCGGTCATGCTTTCGATCTGCTCTGCTGTCGGTATGGTCATGCCCGTAACTATACCCGAAGCGATGCCGGAAGCCATGCCGGAAGCTATGCCAGAAGCTCGTCGACGGGGTCGCGGGATCGGGAACCGCCCCCGCCGACAGGGGGATTGCGGCGGGGGGTTGGAGGTTCAATCGTCTGAGTGATCGCCCTGCCGGGCCGCAAATTTGGTGTCCCCTCGCAGCTAGCGAACTAGAATCTGACCATGACCGAGCCAGGTTGGTTTCCGGACCCGTTGGGTGGTCCGGGCAACAGGTACTGGAACGGGCATGATTGGGAAGCAGCGCCGGCCGCCGAGGATTTTCCCGAGGAGCACCGTCCGGAGAAGCAATCAAAAACCCGCCTGCTAATAACAGTGCTGGTCGGGCTTGTCGGCCTGATGGGTGGGATGCTGCTAATGCTGCTATGGCCCAAGAGCGAGCCCACCGAATCGTCGGCTCCGACTCCAGGCGCTTCACCCACTGCGGCACCAGCGACGACTACTCCGACAGGAGTGCCGTCCGAATCGGTTGCCGCCACCGTCCGTGAGTCGATGCAGCGCGATATCGACAACGACCCAGAGTTGGGAACTCTTGGCCTCAAAGTCGTCGACGTGAACCTTGTCCACAAGTCCGGCAACGAGTACAAGGGGATCGCTACCGTTAAGACCCGCGACGGGGTTACTCATGACGTTTCGGTCGATGTGACCGCTGATGGAGCCGGTGTGCTTTGGGAGACTCCGCCGGGTGCGTTCGCCTTCGCGAAAGACGAGCCGCCGCAGCCGGCACCCCGACTCCCACCGCCCCGGCTGCCGCCGCCAGCCCCGCCTGTGGTCCCGCCGGATTACGAGGATTTCACCATCTGCCCATCAGGTTTAACCGGTGTTGCCTCGGAAGACACCAGTTGTGCTTTTGCGGACAACGTTCGGAGGGCTTGGTATTCAACCCTCGGGGCCGCCACTCTCAGTGTCTACAGCCCGATAACCCGACAGGAATACACAATGCGTTGCGTTCCGGCCACGACGACCGCATGGCCCAATGCGAAACGGTGTGCTGGCGAGAACGCTGCTGGCGCTTCCCTGGTTGTCTACATCAGCTAGCCGTTGAAAATTTCGCTGATCTCATTGCGCTTGTCGGACAACTGCTTCTCGATGTAGATAGCGTTGAACAGCGCGAACACTAGGCAGATCGTGGCGACGACGCGGACCCACTTCGTAGCGCCGAGGAAGTAGGACGTTGCTGTGGCGGCCCCGACGATTGCGACGCCGGTCCAGATCGACCCGGTGCCGCTAAACAGGCTCACCGACTGCATGGTCGTAAACAGCCCGATAGCGGCGAGGATGCATACACCGATGGCAACCGCGGTTTTTTTGCTGACGCCGGAGCCATCCTGTTTTTGCTGCGGCTGCTGTGCCGGCGGCGCGCTGGGCGGCCGACTCCAGCTGGTTCCGTCCCAGTAGATGTTCCGGGAAGGGTCCGATGGGTCTGGATACCACCCGGCACTTGGCGGCTGACTCACGCGAATCCCCCTCTACGCACATGTTTGCGGCGGGCTCAGGTTAACAAGTCGAGCAGCGGACCGCCCTGGCTTGGACACGAGCCGGGTCGGTTCCAGTGTCACAACCTCGCGACCGCCCGCCGAATGAAGTCCTGGGCCGCCTCGCGGGAGGGGTGAACGTCGGCCAGGCGCTCCCAGGCGGAGCGGC
>CAZGPT010000138.1:0-8601 GCA_964527015.1 uncultured Mycobacterium sp.
CGCGGAGGACGTTCGGACCGGGATGAGTTCCGCCGCCCTGCGGCAGGCGATCGAGGATCACCTCCGCTACACCCTGGGCCGGCCCTTCCAGCTACTGGAGCCGCAGCACTACTACCACGCGCTGGCACTGGCGGTCCGCGACCGGATGCAGAAACGGTGGACCGAGACCACTCAGACCTATCTGGATCTGTCCCGCAAGGTCGCCGTATACCTGTCTGCGGAGTTCCTGCTGGGCCCACACCTGGGCAACAATCTGCTCAACCTGCATATCGAGGAGCAGGCCCGCACCGCTCTGGCCGAGCTGGGCCAGGACTACGACACGGTGCTCGCCTGCGAGGAGGAGCCCGGGCTCGGCAACGGCGGTCTGGGCCGGCTCGCTGCCTGCTATCTGGAATCGCTGGCCACCCTGCAGCGCCCGGCAGTCGGCTACGGAATCCGCTACGAGTTCGGCATCTTCGACCAGGAGATCCGCGACGGCTGGCAGGTGGAACGCACCGACAACTGGCTTGCCTCCGGCAACCCGTGGGAGATTCCGAAACCGGAGTTGAATTATCAGGTCGGCTGGGGCGGGAGAACGGAACGCTATACCGGCGCCGACGGTATCCGGCGGGTGCGCTGGGTGCCGGAGCGGGTGGTCAAGGGCGTCTACTACAGCACCCCCATCCAGGGTTACGGGGTGAACACCTGCAACACCCTGACACTGTGGAGCGCCAACGCGGTCAACGCGCTGGCCCTGGACGCCTTCAACGCCGGTGACTACTACCGCGCGGTGGAGGATCAGGTGGTCTCCGAGAACGTCACCAAGGTGCTTTACCCGAACGACGAGCCCGAGGTCGGAAAGCAGCTCCGGCTACTGCAGCAGTACTTCTTCGTGTCCTGTTCGCTGCAGGACATCCTGCATCTGCTGGAGGATTTCGCCGGCGTGACCGCCGAACAACTACCCGAACGGGTTGCCGTTCAGCTCAACGACACCCACCCTTCTATCGCCGTCGCCGAACTTATGAGGCTGCTCGTCGACGAACGCGACTTCGGCTGGGACGACGCCTGGCGGATCACCGTCGCGACGTTCGCCTACACCAATCACACCCTGTTGCCCGAAGCGCTGGAAACCTGGCCGCTGGAGATGTTCGCCCGCTTCCTGCCCCGGCACCTGGAGATCATCTACGAGATCAATCGCCGCTTCCTCGACGAAGTGCGGGCCCGTTTCCCCGACGATGACGCGCGGATCCGCCGGATGTCGCTGATCGGCGAGGACGGCGACCGCAGCATCCGGATGGCCCACCTCGCCACCGTCGGGAGCCACGCCGTGAACGGTGTCGCGGCGATGCACTCCGAACTGGTCAAGACCACCATCCTCAAAGATTTCTACGAAATGTGGCCGCAGCGGTTCAGCAACAAGACCAACGGCGTGACGCCGCGCCGCTTCGTGGGACTGGCCAACCCCGGGCTGCGCGCGCTGCTCGACGAGACCATCGGCGACGGCTGGATGGTCGACCTGGAGAAACTGCGCGGGCTGGAACGCTACGCCGACGACCCCTCGTTCCAGCGACGATGGGTCGCGGTCAAACGAGAAAACAAGGCCCGGCTGTCGGATTACATCGCCGCCCGGACCGGCACCACACTCGACCCGGACTGGATGTTCGACGTCCAGGTGAAACGCATCCACGAGTACAAGCGCCAGCACCTCAACGTGCTGCACATCATCACCCTGTACCAGCGGCTGAAAGAGAATCCGGGTCTCGATATCGCTCCGCGCGCGTTCGTCTTCGGCGGTAAGGCCGCCCCCGGCTACTTCATCGCCAAACGCATAATCAAGCTGATCAACTCCGTGGCCGAGACCGTCAACAGCGACCCCGACGTGAACCATCGCCTCAAGGTCGCTTTCATCCCGAACTTCAACGTGCAGAACGGGCAATTGATCTACCCGGCCGCCGACCTGTCCGAGCAGATCTCCACCGCCGGCAAGGAGGCCTCCGGCACCGGGAATATGAAGTTCATGATGAACGGCGCGCTGACCATCGGCACCCTCGACGGCGCGAATGTGGAGATGCGCGAGGAGGCAGGCGCGGAGAACTTCTTCCTGTTCGGTCTGACCGTCGACGAGGTGAGCGAGTTGAAGAGCCGTGGCTACCGCCCACGGGACTACGTTGCCGACAATCCCGATCTGGCCGGCGCGCTCGCGTTGGTCGGCGAGGGCCGGTTCTCCCATGGCGATACCGAGGTATTCGCACCGCTGGTGTCCAATCTCGTCGACCATGACCCGTTCCTGGTCTTGGCCGACTACGCCGACTACATCCGTTGCCAACGGGAGGTCGACCGGACCTGGCACGACCCGAAGACCTGGGCGCGCATGTCGATTCTCAACAGTGCGCGCAGCGGGAAGTTCTCCTCGGACCGATCGATCGCCGAGTACTGCGACGAGATCTGGGGTGTCGGCCCGGCAACTGTCAGAGGTTGACCCGGGTCGTCCAACCCGTACCGCCGCCTCTCCGTCCCCGCCCAACACCCCCCTTCATCCGCACCCAATCCCAGCGGCCACGAACTCGAAATGAATAGCCCCCGACAGCCGCCCACACCAGACCGGAACGCGGTTCAATACCAGGATGACCATGAAATCCCCGGCTTCCTGGCAGACCGGACACCCCGAACCACTCAGCGACGAGACGATCGCTGCGCTCGACGGCTGGTGGCGCGCCGCGAACTACCTGTCCGTCGGCCAGATCTACCTGCTGAACAACCCCCTGCTGCGCGCGCCGCTGTCCCGCGATGACGTCAAGCCGCGGTTGCTTGGACACTGGGGCACCACACCGGGGCTCAACTTTCTCTACGCCCACCTCAACCGGGCCATCAAGGACCGGCAGCAGTCATGTGTCTATGTCACCGGACCCGGTCACGGCGGTCCGGGACTGGTCGCCAGCGCCTACCTCGACGGCACCTACACCGAGTACTACCCGGATATCACCCAGGACGCCGAAGGCATGCGGCGGCTGTTCCGTCAGTTCTCCTTCCCGGGCGGGATCCCGTCACACGTGGCCCCGGAAACACCCGGATCGATCCACGAGGGCGGCGAATTGGGCTATGCGCTCTCGCATGCCTACGGCGCCGCGTTCGACAATCCAGATCTGCTGATCGCCGCGGTCGTCGGTGACGGCGAGGCCGAAACCGGCGCGCTGGCCACCAGCTGGCACTCCAACAAGTTCATCAACCCGGCAAAGGACGGCGTGGTCCTGCCGATACTGCACCTGAACGGCTACAAGATCGCCAATCCGACTGTGCTAGATCGTATTCCGACCGAGGAACTGCGTAGCCTGATGGCCGGCTACGGCCACAACCCGCATTTCTTCGAGGCAACAGAGGACGGCGATCACCAGGACGACCACCGACGGTTCGCCCGGCTGCTCGACGATGTGCTCGACGAGATCTCCGACATCAAGGCCCGGGCGGCGGCTGGCGACGACTCCCGGCCGCGCTGGCCGATGATCGTCTTCCGCCATCCCAAAGGCTGGACCGGGCCGGCCTATATCGACGGGAAGAAGACCACCGGCTCCTGGCGGGCCCACCAGGTTCCGCTGGCCAGCGCCCGCGACACCCCCGAGCATCTGCAGGTGCTTGCCGACTGGTTGGAGTCGTATCGCGCACACGAATTGTTCGACGAGACGGGAAGACTCGTCCCGTCTATCGCCGAACTTGCGCCGCCAGGGCATTTGCGGATGAGCGATAATCCGCACGCCAACGGCGGTCTGCTGCTGAAGGACCTACGCCTGCCTGATTTCCGGGACTACGGCGTCGACGTCCCCACGCCGGGCGCCACCCTGGCCGAGGCCACCAAGGTCCTCGGGCAGTGGCTGACCGACGTGGTCCGGCTCAACCCGGACAACTTCCGCATCTTCGGACCCGACGAGACCGCGTCCAACCGGCTGCAGCCGGTGTTCGAGGTGACCGACAAACAGTGGAACGCCGAGTTCTTCGGTCCCGAGGTCGATGAGCATCTGGCCCGTGCCGGCCGGGTTCTGGAAATGCTCTCTGAACATCAGATGCAGGGCTGGCTGGAGGGTTATCTGCTGACCGGCCGACACGGGTTGTTCAACTGTTACGAAGCGTTCATCCACATCATCGACTCGATGTTCAATCAGCACGCCAAATGGCTGAAGGTCACCAACCACATCCCCTGGCGCCGGCCCATCGCCAGCCTGAACTACCTGCTGTCCAGCCACGTCTGGCGACAGGACCACAACGGGTTCAGCCACCAGGATCCTGGTTTCATCGACCACGTCGTCAACAAGAGTGCCGAGGTGGTTCGGGTCTACCTGCCACCGGACGCCAACACCCTGCTGTCCACCTACAACCACTGCCTACGCTCGCGTCAGTACGTCAACGTCGTCGTCGCCGGGAAACAGCCGCACCCGAATTTCCTGACCATGCCCGAGGCCATCGCACACTGCACGCGGGGGTTGGGCATCTGGGAGTGGGCCGGTACCGAGCAGCCCGGCAGCGAGCCGGACGCGGTGCTCGCCGCGGCCGGTGACGTGCCCACACTGGAGGCGCTGGCCGCCGCTGACCTGCTACGACAGCACATCCCGGAACTGAAGGTGCGGTTCGTCAACGTAGTTGACCTGATGCGCCTACAGGACCACACCGAGCATCCGCACGGGCTGTCCAACCGCGAATTCGACATGATCTTCACCGCGGACAAGCCGGTCATCTTCGCCTACCACGGCTATCCGTGGCTGATCCACCGCCTGGTCTACCGGCGCAGCGACGACAGCCGGATCCATGTGCGGGGCTATAAGGAGGAGGGCACCACCACCACCCCGTTCGATATGGTGATGCTCAACGATCTCGACCGCTTTCACCTGGTGATCGATGTGATCGACCGGGTGCCGGGCCTGGGTTCGCGATACGCCGGGCTGCGCCAGCAGATGGTGGACAAGCGTATCCACGCCCGCGAGTACACCCGCGAGCACGGCGACGACATCCCTGAGGTGCGCGACTGGGCCTGGCCGGCGGCCCGAGGTTTGCGGGCCGAATCCCAGGTCGCGGCCACCCTGGCCACCGGCGGCGACAATGAGTAGGCCAACGCGAGTAGGTCAACGCGAGTAGGCCAACGCGAGTAGGCCAACGCAAGTCGGCCAACGAGTAGGCACCGCGTGAGCGCCGTCAGACACCGCCATGGCGGTGAGGTGGGTTCCTGGCGTTAGGCCTGGTCACCGGGGTCCCGCAGATCCCAGACCGGCCATCGAGCCGACACGGTCGGCGCTCAAGTGGAAGCGACCGCCCACCCCGCCTAGGATTCGGGTGTCCACGCTGACGGGCGGCGGACCCGACCTGCCGAGGTGGAAATGGCTCAGCCGAATCCCGACCCTCCCGCTATCGTCGACGTCGACACGACGCCGGAATTGCAGTTCAGCACCATCCACGGCTACCGCCGTGCTTACCGGATCGCGGGCTCCGGCCCGGCCCTGCTGCTGATCCACGGCATCGGTGACAACTCGACCGCATGGGAGCCGGTGCACAGCTACCTGGCGCGCCGTTTCACCGTCATCGCACCCGATCTGCTCGGCCACGGGCAATCCGACAAACCCCGGGCGGACTACTCGGTGGCCGCGTACGCCAACGGCATGCGTGACCTGCTCAGCGTCCTGGATATCGAGAAGGCGACCGTTGTCGGCCACTCGCTGGGCGGCGGGGTGGCGATGCAGTTCGCCTACCAGTTCCCGCAGCTGGTCGAAAGGCTCATTCTGGTCGGCGCCGGAGGGGTCACCAAGGATGTCAATATCGCCCTGCGTCTGGCCGCGCTGCCGGCCGGTGCCGAAGCTCTGGCGCTGCTGAGACTGCCGTTCGTGCTGCCGGCCTTGCAGACCATCGGACGCCTGCTGGGAGGTGTCGCCGGCTCGACCGGCGTCGGCCGCGACATCCCCAACGCCCTGCGGATTCTGGCCGACCTGCCCGAGCCGACGGCGTCAGCGGCGTTCACCCGCACCCTGCGTGCGGTCGTGGATTGGCGAGGCCAGGTGGTCACCATGCTCGATCGATGTTATTTGACGGAATCCGTTCCAGTGCAACTCATTTGGGGCGAACAGGATGCGATGATCCCAGTCAGTCACGCCCATATGGCCCATGCCGCGATGCCCGGGTCCCGCCTTGAGATCTTTTCCCAGTCCGGCCATTTCCCGTTCCACGACGATCCCGAGCGGTTCATCGACATCGTCGAGCAGTTCGTCGACTCGACGACGCCGGCCGACTACGACCAGGACGTGCTGCGGGAACTTCTCCGCAAGGGCAGCACCGAGAACGCGGTCTCGGTGTCCGACGAGGAACTGGACGCCCGAATCCTGGTGCTGGGTGCGCTGGAGAGTAACGAGCGCAGCGCAACCTGAATCCCGCCCCGCGGCCGCCCGGCGATGAGAGGCTGTTCACCAGTCGTTAACCCGCGGTCAAAAGGTGGTCGGGCAATGCTGGAGGTTTCGGAGGTCGGCAACAAGGTCGGCAAGAAGGAGTTCGCGGCGGCGATACCGGACCTTAGAGTCGGGCTGATCAACGCCCAGTACGACCTGCGGGAGGCGGACTTCCCGGTGATCATCTGGATCGCCGGCGATGACCGGTTGGCCGCCAACGAACTGGTGAACCGCCTCAACGAGTGGATGGATTCACGATTTGCCGACACCCGGGTTTTCGCTGAACCCACCGACGAGGAGTATCAGCGGCCGCATCTGTGGCGTCTGTGGCGTTCGCTGCCGCCGAAGGGCCGCTCGGCGTTCTTCGTCGGCGGCCTGATGCGGGCGGCCATCCAGCGCGCCACCGGCGAGATCGACGAACCCGAGTTCTCCATCTGGCTGCGTCACATCACCAATATGCAGGCCCAATTGGTCGCCGACGGCGCGCTGATCCTGAAATTCTTCCTACACACCCCGGCCAAGGAGCAGCGAAAAAAGCTCAAGAAGGCCGAGAAGGACCCGCACGCCGGCTGGCAGGTGGATCAGCGCGACTGGGCTGCGCTGGACTCCCTCGGTCCGGTGCTGCCGATCGCCGAGCGCATCCTCCGGGAGAGCAGCGGCCCCGGCGCGCCCTGGACCATCGTGGAGTCAACCAATTCCCGCTATCGCGATCTCACGGTGGCTCGCACCATTCTGGCGGCCCTCACCGCGCGGCTGACCGAGAAGCCCCGCCGGTACGGCCCGGCCCTGGCTGAGTCGGTGTTCGGCGACTTCGACGCCGAGGCGAACGTACTGTCCGGGGTCGATCTGACCCAGGCACTGACGCACGGCGAGTACCGCGCCCAGCTGGCGAAGGAGCAGGCCAGGCTGAAGAAACTCTCGATCGAGGCCCGCAGCCGCGGGGTGAGTTCGGTACTGGCCTTCGAGGGCTGGGACGCCGCCGGTAAGGGCGGGGTGATCCGGCGCATCACCGGCGCAATGGAGGCCGGCGACTACCGGGTAATCCCGGTGTCGGCGCCCACCGAGGAGGAACGCAACTACCACTACCTCTGGCGATTCTGGCGCGACCTGCCGCCGGCCGGCAAGGTGGTGATCTTCGACCGCACGTGGTACGGCCGGGTGCTGGTGGAACGGCTCGAGGGCTTCGCCAGTCCGTCGGAGTGGCAGCGGGCCTTCGACGAGATCAACGATTTCGAGGCCCAGATGGTCGAACAGGGGTACTACGTGGCCAAGTTCTGGCTGCACATCTCCCCCGAGGAACAACTCGCCCGCTTCAAGGCGCGCGAGCAGACGGCGTACAAGAAGCACAAGATCACCGAGGAGGACTACCGTAACCGGGACAAGTGGGATCACTACGTCACGGCTGTCGACCAGAAGATCCTTCGCACTACGTCTGACCGGGCACGTTGGCATGTCATCGCCGCCAACAACAAGAGGTTCGCCCGTGTCGCCACCCTGCGGGCGATCAACAAGGGGCTGGCCCGGACCCTGCGGGAACGTTGAGGGCCGGCCCGGATCCGGCTCGAGAAGCTGCACGGGTTTTGTGACGTACCTGGGGCAGAGCATGAAGTACTGCGGAGTGGAGCTAAGGGGAATCGAACCCCTGACCTACTCGATGCGAACGAGTCGCGCTACCAACTGCGCCATAGCCCCGCGGACGGTAGCAGGCTACCAGCCCGGCCGTTCCAGCGTTCCTACTGACCCGCCGCCCGGGGAAGGTTGCGTGGGTCGAAACGCCGGCTGTACGCCATCTCGTCGAGATGCTCGAAGACCGGATCCTCGTCGTCGATCTCCAGCACCACCGTGCCCGGGCGCTGGAGCCGGGTAGGGAAATCGGCGTCGTTGACCCCCGGCCCGCGTTCGTCGAGTCCGTCGAACTCCGCGGCCCGCATCCTCGCCACCCGCTGTTGCCGACGATGCCGCACCTGTTCCTCGATGCGGGTCTGCCGGCGCAGGTAGGCCAAGTAGAGCACCATCACCGCGGCGGTCGTGCCACACGACCACCAGAGGGCCGAGCTGACCGTGAACGACAACACAGCGGTGGCCACCATGGCCACGGCCATCGCGGTCAGCATGCGCCTGCGGAACCGGTATTTCCGCGCGCTCACCGCGGCCGCGGTGGTCGACTCCAGCCGCCGCTGCCGGTTGGACCGGGGAGCGACCGGGA
>CAZGPT010000139.1:0-8518 GCA_964527015.1 uncultured Mycobacterium sp.
GTCGCTGCGCTCCTGCCCGCTGGATCTTCTCCCCGGGTCGCTGCGCTCCTGCCCGCTGAACCTCCGGTGTTAACCCGTCCACGTCTCCCAGTATGTTGGCAGGGTGAAAACACCGGCGAGCGTGGTGGCGGGGGTGGACCTGGGCGACCCCCAATTCGCCCGGTGTGTCCGCGACGGCGTCGCTCGTGTGGAGGAGTGCATCTCGGCGGAATTGCGTGGTGCCGACGAGCTGATGACCGAAGCCGTGCTGCACCTGTTCGAGGCCGGCGGTAAGCGGTTCCGCCCGTTGTTCACCGTCCTGTCCGCCCACGTCGGCCCCGACCCGGACAACTGGGAGGTCACCGTCGCCGGCGCGGTCATCGAGTTGGTGCACCTGGCCACGCTTTACCACGATGACGTGATGGACGAGGCGCAGGTTCGGCGCGGCGCCCCCTCGGCCAATGCCCGCTGGGGTAACAACATTGCCATCCTGGCCGGGGACTACCTCTTCGCCACCGCCTCGCGACTGGTGTCGCGGCTGGGCCCCGACGCGGTGCGGATCGTCGCCGAGACGTTCGCTCAGCTGGTGACCGGACAGATGCGGGAGACCAAAGGCGCCCCCGATGACGACGATGACGCCGTTTCGCACTACCTGAAAGTGGTTTCCGAGAAGACGGCCTGCCTGATCGCCGCCGCCGGCCGGTTCGGCGGCACCTTCTCCGGGGCCAGCGACGAGCAGACCGAACGGCTGGGCCGGATCGGCGGAATCGTCGGCACCGCTTTCCAGATCTCCGATGACATCATCGACATCGAGAGCGACCCCGACGAGTCCGGCAAGCTGCCCGGAACCGATCTGCGCGAGGGAGTACACACCCTGCCGGTGCTTTACGCACTGCGCGAAGAGGGTCCGGACGCCGCGCGGCTGCGTGAACTGCTCAAGGGCCCGGTGACTGATGATGCCGATGTGGCCGAGGCACTGGCGCTGTTGCGGGCCTC
This sequence comes from uncultured Mycobacterium sp., assembly GCA_964527015.1. GTDB lineage: Bacteria > Actinomycetota > Actinomycetes > Mycobacteriales > Mycobacteriaceae > Mycobacterium. Next base: position 976 of record CAZGPT010000139.1, read on the forward strand.
GGGCGGGATCCCCGCCGCCAAGGAGACCGTTCAGCAATATGCCGCGCAGGCCCGCGCCGAGCTGTCCGCACTGCCTGACGTCCCGGGCACTCGCGCGCTGGCGTCGCTGATGGACTACACGGTTAACCGCCACGGTTAATCCGTTCCGGAACTCGCGCACTGCGCCGGGGCGTTACTCTGCCGGACAACAGCTCTGAGGAGGACCTGGATGACGTGGCATCCCACCGCCAACCGGATGAAGACTTTCGTGTTGCTCGTCGGAATGTCGGCGCTGATCGTGTTCATCGGCGGGTTGTTCCAGAACCGTTCGGTGCTGTGGCTGTCGGTCTTGATGGCCGTCGGGATGAATATCTACGTCTACTTCAACAGCGACAAGCTGGCGCTCAAGGCGATGAAGGCCCAGCCGATCAACGAGGTGCAGGCCCCGGAGATCTACGCGATCGTGCGGGAGCTGGCCAACACGGCCCACCAGCCGATGCCGCGACTCTACATCAGCGATACGGCCAACCCCAATGCGTTTGCCACCGGTCGCAACCCGCGTAATGCCGCGGTGTGCTGCACCACCGGCATCCTCAATATTCTCAACGAACGCGAGTTGCGCGCGGTGCTCGCCCACGAACTCTCCCATGTCTACAACCGGGACATCCTGATCTCGTGTGTGGCGGGTGCCATGGCCGCGGTGGTCACCGGGCTGGCCCAGATGGCGCTGTTCACCGGCATGCGCGGCGGCGGTCGGCAGGGTGGCGTGAACCCGATTGCCATGCTGCTGGTTTCGATGCTGGCACCGATGGCGGCGACGGTGATCAGGATGTCGGTGTCGCGGTCACGCGAGTATCAGGCCGACGAGTCCGGAGCCGAACTCTCCGGTGATCCGCTTGCGTTGGCCTCAGCTCTGCGCAAGATCAGCGGCGGCGTGCAGCAGGCTCCGCTGCCGCCTTCGCCGAGACTGGCCGATCAGGCACATCTGATGATCGCCAGCCCGTTCCGGGCGGGTGAACGGATGGGAAAGATGTTTGCCACGCATCCGCCGATCGAAGACCGGATCGCCCGGTTGGAGAAGATGGCCGGGGGTCGCTAGCCGAACCGCAGGGGTCGAGTCGCGCAGACCATCTCAGCGTTCGGATTTGGGCTTGTCGGTAGCGGGCTTGTCGGTAGCGGGGGAACCGCTGTCCGGCTTCTCCGCGGCCCCCGCCCCGATCGCCTTGCCGACCTTGTCGACCGCATCGCCGACCGCGTCGGCAACCGAATCGAACGCGTCCCTGACCGTGTCGAGGTTCGGCAGTTTCGGTGTCGATCCGTTGCCGCCGCTGGGCAGGCGGGGATCGGTATCCCGGCCCGGGGTGAAGTCCATCGGGGGCCGCGTCACATTGACCCTCGGGCCCGGGCGGGCGTCGGTCGGGTCGACCAGGACCGGTTGCGGGGCGGGCGGGCCCGGGTTGACGGCGGTTGCCGCGGTCTCGGCCGCGGGGGGCGGCAGCACGGGTGCGGTGGTCGGAACGGGCGCCGGTGCCGCTGCGGCCGCCAGCGGCGTGGGCGCCTCAGTCGAGGCCGCCGGGAACAGGAATGCCTCAACCTGGGTGCGCAGGTTCTCCGCCGCCGTCTTATAGGCGACCACCGTCAGGTCATTGACCTTCTGAACCATCGCGACGACACCGTCTGGATAGGTCACCGTGGTGATTTTGGTGGCCGGATCGAAAGCGCAACTCACCGAGCCGGTGCAATCCACCCGTCCGTTGGAGTCGACGACGGGTTTGGAGATCTGCTCCAGCGATTGTTTGGCGGAGGGTCTGCCGGCCGGATCGGACCCCGGGAGGACGGTCGGTGCCGAGGCGCCCGCGGCGGAACCCTCTCCGGCGTTCACCCGGATTGGAGAGCCGGGGCTGCCGGTGGTCGTCTTGGTCGGGTGGTTCAGCAACGCGGCCAGTTCGGTGGCGTCGTCGGCGCCGTCCCCGATATTCAGCACATCGCTGGACGAAGTGCCCAGGATGTCCATCGGCCCGCCGAGGCCGGCATGGACGAACCCGTCGGGAGTCTGGGCGGTGGAGGCCACGACCATGAGACCGGTGGACACGCCGAGGGCGGCTGCGCCCGCGCGCAGCGCGTTTCCGATGCGCCGATCCATGTCCTCAGGCCTCCTTCCCTCCGCGTTTCCTCTCAGGCTACGCCTAGTTAGTGCCGATATTAGGTCATCAAACCGGGTTTGAAACCCTCAGGGTGCTGCGGGTTCGAGTTCGGTACGGTTATGTGATGTTATTCAGGTTTCTGATCAGTACCGCTGTGGCCGCAGGTGCCGGTGTGGCGTTTTCGGCACCGTCCTGGGCCGATCCGAATCCGCCTCCGCCTCCGCCGATTCCCGACGTCAACGCCTATACCCCGTTGAATCCCGCGGATTACGCCGCCAACGGCGGAAAATGGTACGCGTTCGCCGGGCCGCCCGGTGTGGTGTGCATCCTGGACAACCTCAACGGCGACTACGGGTGCAGCGGACCACTCCCCGGTGCCCCGGCCGGGGTGAACCTGGTCAGCGGGGGCCCGGTGGGTGCGCCGACGTTCTCCACCACCGACAAGCCCATCTTCGCCGACGCCGGTGAGGTCGGTCCGCTGCCACCGAACACCAGGCTGAGTTTCCGGCAGGTCAGCTGCGGGGTGGGCGATACCGGGGCGGTTGCCTGCTTCAACAGCCGCGATCAGGTGGGGTTTGTGGTCGGGCCGGACGGCACCTACATCAACGCCGTCAACCCGATGACGGACCGCCCGGAGGGCACTGCGCTGCTACCGGGTCTGCCGCCGATGATGCCGGCGATGCCGCCGGGTTAGAACCGGGTGCCGTCGACCTCGTGACCGGGTTTCTCGGCCATCAGTCCACGGTAGGCGTCCTCAACCGTCGCGCCGTGATTGACCACCGCGTCGACCTCGCGGGCGATCGGCATGTGCAGGCCGTACTTCTCGGCGAACTCCATGATGACGCTGGCGGCCTTGACGCCCTCGGCGACCTGGTTCATGCCGGCGATGATCTCCTGGATCGTCTTGCCCGAGCCCAGTTCCTCGCCGACGTGGCGGTTGCGGCTGCGCTTGGAGGTGCAGGTGACGATCAGGTCGCCCATTCCGGCCAGGCCGGAGAAGGTATCGCGTTGGCCGCCGATGGCTTCGCCGAGTTTGGACATCTCACGTACCGCACGGGTCATCACCATGGCGCGGGTGTTCTCGCCGATACCCATCGCGTAGCCCATTCCGGTGGCGATGGCGTAGACATTCTTCAGCGCCCCGGCGATCTCGACACCGGCGACGTCGTCGGTGGTGTAGGTGCGAAACCGCTTGGTGCGGAACATGCTGGCCAGATTTCCGGCCAGGTTGCGGTCCGGCATGGCCAGCACTGCGGCCGCGGCGTAGCCCTCGGCCACCTCCTTGGCGATGTTCGGGCCGGCCAGGATGCCGGCCGGATGGCCCGGGAGCACCTCCTCGACGATCTGGCTCATCCGCATGTTGGTGCCCTGCTCGAGGCCTTTGACCAGGCTGACCACCGGCACCCACGGGCGCAGCTCCTTGGCCAGTTCGGTCAGCACACTGCGGAAGCCGTGCGAGGGCACACCCATGACGATGACGTCGGCGCAGTGCGCGGCCTCGTTGAAATCGTTGGTGGCGCGCAGGCCGTCTGGCAGCGCGACATCGTCGCCGAGATAATCACTGTTGCGGTGGTTGGTGTTGATGTCCTCGGCGGTGGCGGCTGAGCGCACCCACTGCAGTGTCGGGCCGCGCCGGGCGCAGATGGATGCGACGGTGGTTCCCCAGGAGCCCCCGCCGAGCACGACGACTTTGGGTGCGCGGCGATCAGATGTCATGGCGACCAACGTAGTGCGGCGGGTGCGCGTTTACCGGGAGTTCGGCCAGGCGGCATGTGGCGATGTTCGCACCAGAACCCGGTCGGGCTAGCCGGCCAACTCGACCGGCTTGCGAACCCGGCCGAACACCATGTCCTCGTCGATCTTGTCCACGAAGCGGTAGTCCAGGGCGTCGGCCAGGAAGTCCTGCCGCACCACCCACGGTCGCCTGGTGCTCGACTTCGGCAGCGCGTGCGGGTTGCGTTGCACGTAGCCGGACTGCAGGTCCCAGGTCGGCTGCTCTGGCATCGGCCCGCGCGGTGGGTGCGGGTAGGCGTGGGTGTACCCGTGGGCCTTCATGTGGCTCAGTAGTTTGGCGGTGGCGCGGGCGGTGATGTCCGCGCGCAGCGTCCAGGACGCATTGGTGTAGCCGATGCACCAGATCAGGTTCGGCACGTCCTCGAGCATGTGGGCCTTGTAGGAGAACCGGTCCTGCGGTTTGACCTCCGCGCCGTCCACGCTGATCCGGACCCCGCCCAGGGCCAGCAGGGTCAATCCGGTGGCCTTGACGATCACGTCGGCGTCGAGGTGACGGCCGGAGGCGAGCGCGATACCGCTCTGGTCGATGTGGTCGACATGGTCGGTGACCACCTCGAGGCGGCCCCTGGCGATCTCAGTGAACACATCGCCGTCGGCCACCAGGCACAGGCGCTGATCCCAGGGGTCATAGCGCGGCTTGAAGTCCCGGTCCACCGGATACCCGGCGGGCAGTTGTTTGGTGTTCTGCCAGCGCACCAGTTTCTTCATCCCGGCAGGCAGTCCGCGGGCGAACGCCCAGGTGATCTTCTCGAAGGACAGCGCGACCGTGCGCGCGAAAATGTAGGAAGCCTTGGTGGGCAACAGCTTTCGGATCGGCTGTAGCCAGCGGCTCACTCGCGGCATGGAGAACAGATACCCGGGGGAGCGCTGCAACATGGTGACGTGGGCGGCCTTGCGGGCCAATGCGGGCACCAGCGAGACGGCGGTGGCCCCGGAGCCGATGACCACCACCTTCTTGCCGGTGCAGTCCAGATCCTCGGGCCAGTGCTGGGGGTGGACCACCTCGCCGTCGAAGTTCGTCTCACCGGGCAGCTCGGGGTTGTAGGGATGGTCGTAGTCGTAGTAGCCCGAGCCGAAGAACACCATGCGGCCCCGGTAGGTCGCTGAGGCGCCCGTCGCCGCGTCCCGGGCGTGGACGGTCCAGGTGTCGGTCGCGGAGTCCCAGTCGGCGGAGACGACGGTGGTGTGGAAACGGATGTGCCCGAAGATGCCGTGCTTTTTGGCGCTGTGCTCCATGTAATCGCGGATGACATCGCCGTCGGCCACGTACTCCTTGCCCGTCCAGGGCTCCCAAGGCCAGCTCAGGGTGAAGATCGAGGAGTCCGACCGCACGCCCGGGTAGCGGAACAGATCCCAGGTGCCGCCGACGCGGTCGCGGCGCTCCAGGATGACGTAGCGCGTGGACGGATCGGCCTCGGCCAGCCGGTAGGCCGCGCCGATCCCGGAGATACCGGCGCCGATGATGATGACGTCGTAGTCCTCGACATCGGACTCGGCGGGCCGGGCGTTTTCGGTGGGCGTGACGGTCATCGCTGTCCTTGCTGAGCACGGTGGGGTGACCAATCCCACTTTAGGCACTCCACCGGTTGGTCGGCCAGCGGCCGTTGGTCCCTGTCAGCGGTAGTTGACGAACTGCAGCGCCACGTCGAGGTCGGCCCCCTTGAGCAAGGCGATCACCGTCTGCAGATCGTCGCGCTTCTTGGAGCTGACCCGGATCTCCTCGCCCTGGATCTGGGCCTTGACGCCCTTGGGGCCGTCATCCCGGATCAGCTTGGTGATCTTCTTCGCCTGTTCGGCGTCGATACCCTGCTTGAGGGTCCCGCTGACCTTGTAGGTCTTGCCACTGGCCTGCGGTTCGCCGGCGTCGAAGGCCTTCATGGAGATATCGCGGCGCACCAGCTTCTCCTTGAACACGTCGACGGCCGCTTTGGCGCGTTCCTCGGTGGAGGAGACGATCTCGATGGCCTCCTCGCCCTTCCAGGCGACGGTGGTGTCGGTGCCGCGGAAGTCGAACCGGGTGCTCAACTCCTTGCCGGCCTGGTTCAACGCATTGTCGACCTCCTGGCGGTCGACCTTGCTGACGATGTCGAAGCTTGAATCAGCCACTGGGTTTCTCTCCCTCGTGATCGGCCGGTTTGTGTCCGGGGTACATCCTCGTTGTACCCTGCTAGACGCATCAAACCGGGTTGTTCGGTTTGACCACGGCAGGTTGCCCGAGCGGCCAATGGGAGCGGACTGTAAATCCGTCGGCGCAAGCCTACACAGGTTCGAATCCTGTACCTGCCACCACGATCAGCGCTGAACCGCATCAGGTTTCGATCGCTGCCAGCCAGTCCCGCCACTGGGGTGCAAGCTCAGCGGTACTCCTGAGCAGGTCGAGGTCCTGTCGATCGCCGGTCTTGCAGGCGAACGCCTGAGCGATGCTGGCCGCCCTGGCCGGCCGCTCGATGACCTCGATCGCCTCACCCGCGCTGACGTGGCCCTCCTCGACGATGCGCAGGTAGGCGCCGGGCCGGCGGGCGGCGGTGAAGGTCTTGATCAGGCCGGGCCGTTCCCAGAAGCCGGCGAATGTCCGGCACGGAATCCGCGGCACGGTCACCTGGAGGGTGGCCGAACCGATACGCCATCGTTCCCCGATGAGCGCGTTGGTGATGTCGAGACCCGCCGTGGTCAGGTTCTCCCCGAAACGGCCGTTGCCGATCGCGATCCCCAACTCCCGCTCCCACCACAGCGCATCCTCGCGGGCATAGGCGTAGACCGCCTGCCACTCCCCGCCGTGGTGCACCCGGTTGATCACCGAATCGCCCTGCACGGCATGGTCGGCGAGCAGTCGCGGCCCGGCAACCGGGCGTTTGTCGATCCCGCTGCGTCCGTCACCGCCGGTCCACTTCTCGCCGTGATGCAGGTCTGCGGTCACGTTCACCGACAGCAGGCGGGGGACCGCCTCGCCGTCGCCGGATGCGGGTGGAGGCGGTGTCTGCATGGACCCCATCATGCGCCTTCGGATCGGGCCATCGGTAGGCCGCCGGAGCCGCGGCTGTGTTTGGATCGTCCCTGTGGAACGCCTCTTCAACACCGTCCTGGCCCTCAAAGAACGCGGACTGCTGCCGGATGCGGTCATGCGGGCCCTGGTCCGGCTCATGTGCGCCCAATGGGTGAAGACCTTCGAATGCGGCGGTGACGTCGACAAGCAGGCCTTCTACAAGAAGAGGTACTTCGACAAACTCCGGGCCAGCGCCGGGGCGCTGCATCAGGAGGACGCCAACGTCCAGCACTATGAGGTGCCGACCCGCTTCTTCCACCTGATGCTGGGGCCCTACCTGAAGTACTCGTGCTGTGAGTTCCCGCAGGACTCCACCGGCCTCGCCGACGCCGAAGTCGCCATGCTGCGCACCTTCCTGGAGGAGCGGCTTGAACTCGGCGACCTGATCGCCGAACACGGGAAGATCCGGCTGCTCGACCTCGGCTGCGGGTGGGGCTCGCACGGCGGCTACGTGCTGGACAACCATGACGACGTGCACGTGACGTTCCTGTCCAACAGTGCCACCCAGCAGGCCTACATCAAATCCAGGAACTCCAAGCACGAGGGCCGGTTCACCTGCGTCAAGGCCGACGCCAGCAGCTTC
>CAZGPT010000140.1:0-8514 GCA_964527015.1 uncultured Mycobacterium sp.
TGGATCACAGCAAGGCCGTGCGCGAACTGGGGTGGCAACCACGACCGGTGGAGGATTCCATCCGGGCGGCGGCACGGTGGTGGGTGGCGCTGCGGGCGACCAAGAGGGGCGCTGCGGCCTCCGACTAGAATTCCGGTTAGTGTCAGACCAGAGACTGAACAGTCTTGCATTGTGCAGTCAGTGCCGCTCACCGAGGCCAAGGAGCGGCTCTCAGCGCTCGTGGATGAGGCTGACACCACTCACGAGATCATTCAGATCACCCGGCATGGCCGGGTCGCGGCGGTTCTGATGTCGGCAGACGATCTGGAATCTCTTAACGAGACATTGCACGCGCTGAGAACCCCCGGCGTAGTGGCCGAACTCGCCCAGGCCGACCGGGACTTCGCGATCGGCAACACCGTCAGTGACGACGAGTTGCGCGGTCGTTACGGCCTGACGTGAGCCGGGGCACCGATTGGACTGTTCAGCTATCGCCGTCAGCCGATCGGGCCATCGACCGCCTACCCACAAGGTCGCCGCCGCAGTGGTCGGGTTCGTCACCATCACCCTGCCGCAGAACCCCCACCGGCTCTCCAAACCTCTGCGCTTCGAACTCGCAGGCTGGCGGGTCGCGCGGCGCGGTGACTATCGCGTCGTCCGTCGTCTGCATGAGGACAATCGGATTCCCAACATCGGCCGGGTGGAGCATCGCGCCCGCGTCTATCGGCGACCGTGAGATAAGTTTCGGCACCGCCTCATTCGGCCATCCGGATACCGAGGATCAGCGCCACCGATCGCTCGATGCGTCGCATGGTGGCGGCTTCCCGTTGACGAGCTCGGGCCGCGAGGAGGTCACGGGTTCGTGCGGCTGTCCGAATCGTCGTCGGTGCAGGCGGATTTGCAGCTTGGCTGCGCAGACATCCGGTCAGGAGTGATCGAGCGGTGAGCCCGTGATCAGCCGCCCGGTGTCGGCCCGGCCGTGAGTACGGTACGGGGATGGCCCCGGCGATCGGCGCGGTCTCGCACTGGTTCGAGAACCTTCCCATCCCGCGTCCCGCGCTGCCCGGCGACAGGGATGCCGACGTCTGCATCATCGGCGCCGGCTACACCGGGCTGTGGACGGCGTATTACCTCACCAAGGCCGACCCGAGCCTGCGGATCACCGTGCTGGAGGCCCGGTTCGCCGGGTTCGGCGCCTCCGGGCGCAACGGCGGCTGGCTGTCCGGCCTGCCGCCCGGGCACCGCGGCCTGCTGGCGCGACGGCACGGCCGGGACGCCGTCATCGCCTGGCAGCGGCTGCTCGACGCGTCCGTCGACGAGGTGATCGCCGTCGCGGCCGCCGAAGGGATCGACGCCGACATCCTCAAGGGCGGCAACCTCGAGGTGGCCCGCACCCTGGCCCAGGCCGGCCGGCTGCGCGCCGAGGTCGAGCAGGACCGTAGCTGGGGAGTCGACGGCGCCGAGATCCTCAGCGCGGCCGAGGCCGCCGAACGGGTGCGGGTGGACTCGCTGGTGCTGGGCTCGTTCAACCCGCAGTGCGCCCGAATCCAGCCCGCGAAGCTGGTTCGCGGCCTGGCCGACACGGTTGAACGCCTCGGTGTCAGCATTTACGAGCAGACCCCCGTCACCGCGATCGCCGCCGGCCGGGCCGAGACGCCGCTGGGGGTGCTGCGGGCACCGGTGATACTGCGCGCCACCGAGGGGTTCACCGCCCGTATGCGGGGACTGCGCCGTCGCTGGCTACCGATGAACAGTGCCATGATCGCCACCGACCCACTGCCGCCACGGGTGTGGGACGCCATCGGGTGGGCGGGTTGTGAGACCCTCGGCGACCTGGCGCACGGATTCTTCTACGCCCAGCGCACCGCCGACGGCCGTATCGCACTCGGCGGCCGCGCCGTGCCCTACCGCTACGGCTCCCGCGTCGACCGCGACGGCGCCGTCGGGCAGGCCACCGTCGACTACCTCACCGGAGTCCTCAACACCGCCCTGCCGCAAACCCGCGGCGTGCCCGTCGCCCACGGCTGGTGCGGGGTCCTGGCCGTGCCGCGGGACTGGACCGCGACGGTACGACTGGATCCGGTCACCGGGATCGGCGAGGCCGGCGGCTACGTCGGCCACGGTGTCACCGCCACCAATCTGGCCGGGCGCACCCTGACCGACCTGGTCCTTAAACGGTCCACCGCGCTGACCGCGCTGCCGTGGGTGGACCATCGCTGCAAAACCTGGGAACCCGAACCGCTGCGCTGGCTCGGAGTCCGCGGTCTCTACACCGCCTACCAGGTGGCCGACCGGCACGAAGCCAGCGGCCGGTCGTCCACCTCCCCGGTCGCCAGGCTGGCTGACCGGATCACCCGTCGGCCGTAGGCGTCTCCAATGCTGGAACGCACGCTGAGCTTCCCCGGGCCGGCCAACCCGGCCCACACGCTGGCGCCCCAGAAGCGCGGTGCCGCCGACCCGTGCTTCCGGATCGAGGCCGACGGCACGATTTGGCGCACCAGCCTGCAACGCAGCGGCCCCGTCACCGCCCGCATCCAGCGCGCCGCGCCCGACACCGTGGCGTGCCGGGCCTGGGGCGCCGGCGCCGAGGAGTTCCTCGACGCCCTGCCCGCCCTGCTCGGCTCGGACGATGACCCAGACGGCTTCCGCGCCGCCCACCCCGTCGTCGCCGCTGCCCACGCCAGAGCCCCGCACTTGCGTATCGGGCGCACCGGACGGGTGTTGGAGGCGCTCATCCCCGCCGTGCTCGAACAACGGGTCCAGGGCGTCGCCTCCTTCCGTTCCTGGCGGCTGCTGGTCACCAAGTTCGGCACCCCTGCGCCCGGGCCGGCGGCAGCGACCATGCGGGTGCCGCCCCCGGCCGAGGTGTGGCGGGCCATCCCGTCGTGGGAGTTCCACCGCGCCAACGTCGACCCCGGCCGCGCCCGCACCCTCGTCGGCTGCGCCGTGCGCGGGGAATCCCTGGAACGGCTGACCGCCCGCCCGCCCGCCGAGGCGCGTCCGGCGCTGACCTCGCTGCCCGGGGTGGGGGTGTGGACCGCCGCCGAAACCGCCCAGCGCGCCTTCGGTGACGCCGACGCGCTCTCGGTCGGGGACTACCACCTGGCCGCCATGATCGGTGAAACGCTGCTCGGACACCGGATCGACGACGCCGCGATGGTGGAACTGCTCGAACCCATGCGCCCGCACCGCTACCGGGTGGTTCGGCTCCTGGAGGTCAGCCGGCTGGCTCGGCTGCCCCGCCGCGGCCCCCGGCTGGCGGTCCAGGACATCAGCCGGCTTTAACCCTCCAGCGCGGCGTCGCGCACCGGCCGGTCGGCCAGTTCGTCGGTTCGGCCGAACAGCAGCGGGTATAGCAGCCCGGCCAGGGCCGCACCCATCAGCGGCGCCAGCCAGAACAGCCACAGCTGGGCCGGGGCGCCCGCCCCGTTGAAGAACGCCACGCCGGTGGAACGGGCCGGGTTGACCGAGGTGTTGGAGATCGGGATGGAGATCAGGTGGATCAGGGTCAACGTCAGACCGATCGAGATCCCGGCGAAACCCTTGGGCGCGCGGTTATCGGTGGAGCCGAGGATCACCAGCAGGAAGATGAAGGTCAGCAGCACCTCGGTGATCAGCACCGCTAGCATGGAATAGCCGTGCGGGGAGTTCGCGCCGTAGCCGTTGGCGGCCATATTGCCGCTGGCGTTGAACAGCGGCCGGCCCTGAGCGATGACCAGGATGGTCAGCCCGGCGAGCAGCCCGCCGACGATCTGCACAGCCCAGTACCGCGGCACCGCCGCCCATTCGACCCGCTTGGCGATGGCCGCCCCCAGTGTCACCGCGGGGTTGAAATGCCCGCCGGAGATGGTGCCGAAGGCGTACACCCCGGTCAGCACGGTCAGGCCGAAGGCCAGCGAAACCCCGAGATAGCCGATGCCCACCGAGAAGTCACCGGCCGGGTTGGCCGCGAACACCGCGGCCCCGCACCCGCCCAGGACCAGCCAGAACGTGCCGATGAACTCCGCGGCGAGGCGGTGGGTCATGGTGGGAGTGGTCACGGATCCTCCTGTTGCCGTACCCGAACGATGCGCGGAGTGTGCCACCGACGGTGCCGGTGCCGCACGGAATTGACCGGGAAACCGCCGGGAATTGCCCGCGGTGACCAATCCCACCCGCTCCAGGGGCTCTCAAGTTGGCATGTTCGGGCCCGCGAACATATCGTTTTGGGTACCTGTCGCAATTGAGGTCGCCGTTCGCCGCCGCACGGATCAACCCCGACAGGATGCGGTGTCGGCTACCCGCCACCGCGTGACATGTGAAGGGTCAGGTGCGTATGCCCAGTAGTGTCGGGCTCTACAACCCCGCGTACGAGCATGACGCCTGCGGCGTCGCGATGGTCGTGGACATGCACGGCCGGCGCAGCCGCGACATCGTCGACAAGGCGATCACCGCCCTGGTCAACCTGGAACATCGCGGCGCGGCCGGCGCCGAGCCCAACAGCGGTGACGGCGCGGGCATCATGCTGCAGGTGCCGGATCGGTTCCTGCGCGAGGTCTGCCGGGAGGAACAGGGTTTCGAGTTGCCCCCCGAGGGCTCCTACGCCACCGGTATCGCCTTCCTGCCGCAATCCTCCCGCGACGCCCTGACCGCCTGTGCGGCCGTCGAGAAGATCGCCGAGGTCGAGGGTCTGACGGTGCTCGGCTGGCGCGACGTGCCGACCGACGACTCCTCCCTGGGCGCGCTGGCCCGCGACGCCATGCCGACCTTCCGGCAGGTGTTCGTTGGCCTGGGCGAGCGCAGCGACGGGAGGGGCCTGGGTGCCGAGGGCATGGAACTGGAACGCCGCGCCTATGTGGTCCGCAAACGCGCCGAACACGAATTAGGCACCAAAGGGCCTGGTCAGGACGGCCCAGGCCGGGAAACCGTCTACTTCCCCAGCCTGTCCGGCAAGACGTTGGTCTACAAGGGCATGCTGACCACCCCGCAGCTGAAGGCGTTCTACCTGGACCTGCAGGACAATCGGGTGGAGAGCGCACTGGGAATCGTGCATTCGCGGTTCTCCACCAACACCTTCCCGTCCTGGCCGTTGGCGCATCCGTTCCGCCGGATCGCCCACAACGGCGAGATCAACACCGTCACCGGCAACGAGAACTGGATGCGGGCCCGGGAAGCGCTGATCGACACCGACGTCTTCGGCACCGACCTGGACAAGACCTTCCCGATCTGCACCCCGGGGGCCTCCGACAGCGCCCGCTTCGATGAGGTGCTCGAACTGCTGCACCTGGGCGGGCGCAGCCTGCCGCACGCCGTGCTGATGATGATCCCGGAGGCCTGGGAACGCAACGAGACGATGGACCCTGCGCGCCGGGCTTTCTACGCCTACCACGCCGCGCTGATGGAGCCGTGGGACGGTCCGGCGTCGGTGTGCTTCTCCGACGGCACCGTCGTGGGGGCGGTGCTCGACCGCAACGGTCTGCGCCCGTCCCGGATCTGGGTCACCGACGACGGTCTGGTGATCATGGCCTCCGAAGCGGGCGTGCTCGATGTGGATCCCGCCCGCGTCGTCAAACGGATGCGGCTGCAGCCGGGCCGGATGTTCCTGGTCGACACCGCCCAGGGCCGGATCATCGCCGACGAGGAGATCAAGGCCGAACTGGCCGCCGAGCAGCCCTACGCCGAATGGCTCGACGCCGAGCAGGTCCACCTCGACGATCTGCCCCAGGGGCCCTACAGCCGGATGCCGCATCACCGCGTGGTGCTGCGCCAGCAGGCCTTCGGCTTCACCTACGAGGAGCTCAACATGCTGGTCGCGCCCATGGCGCGCACCGGTATGGAGGCGTTGGGCTCGATGGGCACCGACACCCCGATCGCGGTGCTGTCGGCGCGTCCGCGGATGCTGTTCGACTATTTCCAGCAGCTGTTCGCCCAGGTCACCAACCCGCCGCTGGACGCCATCCGTGAGGAGGTGGTGACTAGCCTGTCGGGCACCCTCGGCCCGGAGCGTGACCTGCTCAACCCCACCGCGGAGTCGTGCCACCAGATCATGCTGCCGCACCCGATCCTGCGTAACCACGAGTTGGCCAAGCTGATCAATCTCAACCCCGACGATGAGGTCAACGGCCACCAGCACGGGATGCGCTCGGCGACCATCCGGTGCCTGTACCCGGTGGCCAAGGGTGGTGCCGGCCTGCGCCGCGCCCTCGACGACATCCGGGCCGCGGCCTCGGCGGCCATCGCCGGCGGCGCCCGGATCCTGATCCTCTCGGACCGGGAGTCCAACGAGACCATGGCGCCGATCCCGTCGCTGCTGGCCGTCTCGGCGGTGCACCACCACCTGGTGAGGTCACGGACCCGCACCCAGGTGGGCCTGGTCATCGAGTCCGGTGACGCCCGCGAGGTGCACCACATGGCCATGCTGATCGGCTTCGGCGCCGGGGCCATCAACCCCTACATGGCGTTCGAGTCCATCAGCGACATGGTCGACCGCGGTGTCCTCACCGGCCCGGCGGGGCCGCTGGACCGCGACACGGCCTTGAGCAACTACATCAAGGCCGCCGGCAAGGGTGTGCTGAAGGTGATGTCGAAGATGGGCATCTCCACGGTGGCCTCCTATACCGGGGCCCAGCTGTTCCAGGCCATCGGTATCTCCCAGACCGTGCTCGACGAATACTTCACCGGGCTGAACTGCGCGGTCGGCGGAATCGACCTCGACGATATCGCCGCCGACGTCGCCACCCGTCACCAACTCGCCTACCTGGACCGCCCCGATGAACGCGCGCACCGCGAACTCGAGGTCGGTGGCGACTACCAGTGGCGCCGGGAGGGCGAGTACCACCTGTTCAACCCGGACACGGTGTTCAAGCTGCAGCACTCCACCCGCACCGGGCAGTACTCGGTGTTCAAGGAGTACACCGCGCTGGTCGACGACCAGAGCGAAAAGATGGCCTCGCTGCGGGGTCTGCTGGAGTTCAAGCCGGGGGTCCGGGCGGCGGTGCCCATCGACGAGGTCGAACCGGCCGGCGAGATCGTCAAACGGTTCTCCACCGGCGCGATGAGCTACGGCTCGATCTCCGCCGAGGCACACGAGACGCTGGCAATCGCGATGAACCGACTCGGCGGCCGGTCGAACTCCGGGGAGGGCGGAGAGGCCGTCAGCCGCTTCGAACACGACCCGAACGGGGACTGGCGGCGCAGCGCCATCAAACAGGTGGCCTCCGGCCGGTTCGGGGTCACCAGCCACTACCTGAGCAACTGCACCGACATCCAGATCAAGATGGCCCAGGGCGCCAAACCCGGTGAAGGCGGCCAACTTCCGGGCCACAAGGTGTACCCGTGGGTGGCCGAGGTGCGCCATTCCACCCCCGGTGTGGGACTGATATCGCCGCCGCCGCACCACGACATCTACTCGATCGAGGACCTCGCGCAGCTGATCTACGACCTGAAGAACGCCAACCCCGAGGCCCGCATCCACGTGAAGCTGGTCAGCGAGAACGGGGTGGGCACCGTGGCCGCCGGGGTGTCCAAGGCGCACGCCGACGTGGTGCTGATCTCCGGCCACGACGGTGGCACCGGCGCGACCCCGCTGACGTCGATGAAGCACGCCGGGGCGCCGTGGGAACTGGGCCTGGCCGAGACCCAGCAGACCTTGCTGCTCAACGGTCTTCGCGACCGGATCGTGGTGCAGGTCGACGGTCAACTCAAGACCGGCCGCGATGTGGTGGTCGCCGCCCTCCTCGGGGCAGAGGAGTTCGGCTTCGCGACCGCGCCGCTGGTGGTGTCGGGCTGCATCATGATGCGGGTCTGCCACCTCGACACCTGCCCGGTGGGCGTGGCCACCCAGAACCCGGTGCTGCGGAAAAAGTTCACCGGCCAGCCCGAGTTCGTGGAGAACTTCTTCATGTTCATCGCCGAAGAGGTGCGGGAGATGATGGCCCAGTTAGGTTTCCGCACCATCAACGAGATGGTCGGCCGGGTGGACGCGCTCGACACCGCCCGCGCGGTGGAGCACTGGAAGGCCCGGAAGCTAAACCTCGCCCCGGTGCTGCACGAGGCGGAGTCGGCGTTCATGAACCAGGACCTGTACTGCAGCGCGCGCCAGGACCACGGACTGGACAAGGCGCTCGATCAGCAGTTGATGGCACGTTGCCGTGAGGCGCTGGACTCCGGGACCCTGGTGCGGTTCTCGATGAAGATCTCCAACACCAACCGCACGGTGGGCACCATGCTGGGCCACGAGGTGACCAAGGCCCACGGCGGCGACGGGCTGCCCGACGGCACCATCGACATCACCTTCGAGGGTTCGGCCGGTAACAGCTTCGGCGCCTTCCTGCCCCGGGGTATCACGCTTCGGGTGTACGGCGACGCCAACGACTATGTGGGCAAAGGCCTTTCGGGTGGCCGCATCGTGTTGCGGCCCTCCGACAACGCACCGGAGGGCTATGCGGCCGAGGACAACATCATCGGCGGCAACGTCATCCTGTTCGGCGCCACCAACGGCGAGGCCTTCATCCGCGGCACGGTGGGGGAGCGGTTCGCGGTGCGCAACTCCGGCGC
>CAZGPT010000141.1:0-2939 GCA_964527015.1 uncultured Mycobacterium sp.
GGCTACGTCCGATGGTCCCGTTCTGGTTCACGCTGTCCGCACTGTGCTTCGCCGGTGCGGCGGTCTTGTTGTACGTCGATATCGGCCGACGCCGCGGGCTGGGTCGGCGCCGCAAGTCCTGGGCGCGTTCGCACGGGTTCGACTACGAGCAGGAATCCGCTGAGATCATCGACCGCTGGAAGCGGGGGGTGATGTCGACGGTGGGTGACGTCACCGCGCGCAACGTGGTGCTCGGTCAAGTCCGGGGCGAAGCGGTCTACATCTTCGACCTCGAGGACGTCGCCACCGTTATCGCCCTGCACCGCAAAATCGGTACCAATGTCGTGATGGATCTACGACTCAAGGGCGTCAAGGAACCGCGCGAAAGCGATGTCTGGCTACTCGGGGCCATCGGCCCGCGGATGGTCTACTCCAACAATCTCGACGCTGCGCGCCGGGCCTGCGACCGCCGGATGGTGACCTTCGCGCACACCGCCCCCGACTGCGCCGAGATCATGTGGAACGAGCAGAACTGGACCCTGGTAGCCATGCCCACCTCCGCCACCCGCGCCCAGTGGGACGAAGGGTTACGTGCGGTCCGGCAGTTCAACGATCTGCTGCGGGTGCTGCCGCCGATCCCCGCCCAGGCGCCCGCCGCCCAGGCCTCTCAGCGCAATGCCGAGCCCGGCCGCCCGCAGGCACTGCCCACCGGGCGCAGCGAGTCGCCGCCGCTACTGCGTCCGCAACAGCCCCGTACCGGTTCCCAGGCCCCGAACTTCCAGACCTGATCCGGCGGTAGGGTGGCCGGGTGCCACGACCGACCGCCCTGATCACCGGCCCCACTTCGGGACTCGGAACCGGATACGCCCGACGTTTCGCCCGGGACGGCTACGACCTGGTGCTCGTGGCCCGCGATACCGCCCGACTTGAGGACCTTGCCGCCGAACTGCGCGCCGCCAACGGTGTCGACGTCGAGATCCTGCCCGCCGACCTGTCCGTCGTCGATGACCGCGATCGGGTGATCCAACGGTTGGACGCCGGGGTGCGGATCCTGGTCAACAACGCCGGTTTCGGCACGTCCGGGGAGTTCTGGACCGCGGACCCCGCCGTTCTGCAGCGCCAACTCGACGTCAACGTGACCGCCGTGATGCACCTGAGCCGGGCGGCGTTGCCGCCGATGCTCGAGGCCGGGACCGGATCGGTGATCAATATCGCCAGTGTTGCGGGTCTGCTGTCCGGCCGCGGTTCGACCTACTCGGCCTCGAAGGCGTGGGTGGTGTCCTTCTCCGAGGGGCTGGCCAACGGGCTGACCGGTACCGGGGTCGGGGTGCATGCGGTGTGTCCGGGCTTCGTCCGCACCGAGTTTCATCAGCGCGCCGGGATCGAGATGACCGACATCCCCGATCCGATGTGGCTGACCGTCGACGACGTGGTGACCGAGAGTCTGGCCGATATCGCCAAGGGCAAGGTGATCAGCATCCCTGGTCTGCAGTACAAGGTGCTGACAACCGCCGGACGGCTGGTCCCGCGCGGTCTGGTTCGCGCGCTCACCAAAAGAATGGGGCGGGGCCGTGGTCGCACCTGAAGTCAACGCCGTCGAACGCGCCGAACTCGCCGGCCTGGTGCGCGAACTGTCGGTGGTGTTCGGCCGGGTCACGCTGTCGTCGGGGAAGGAGGCCGACTACTACGTCGACCTGCGCCGCGCGACGCTGCACCACCGCGCCGCCCCGCTGATCGGCCTGCTGATGCGCCAGCTGACCGCCGACTGGGACTTTGCGGCCGCGGGTGGACTGACCATGGGCGCCGACCCGGTCGCCTGCGCCATCATGCATGCGCCGGGCCGCCCCATCGACGCGTTCGTGGTGCGGAAGGCGACCAAAGCCCACGGGCTGCAGCGCCTTATCGAAGGAGCTGACGTCTCCGGCACTCGGGTCCTGGTGGTGGAGGACACCAGCACGACGGGCGGGTCCGCCCTGACCGCGGTGCGTGCGGTCCGGGATGCCGGGGCGAGGGTGGTCGGCGTCACGACGGTGGTGGACCGTGCCACCGGTGCCGCCGAGACGATCGAGGCGGAGGGGGTGCCGTACCGAAGTATCCTCGGCCTGGCCGACCTCGGCCTCACCGATGCCTAAACCAGCCCGCGCCAACTCGGACCCGCACTGGGACGAGGTGGTGGACGTGATCTGCGTCGGTCCGGGTTCGGGAACAGGGTTGGGATCCCTGGCCTACGGCATCGCCTGCGCGGAGGCCGGTCGCGATGTCCTTCTGGTCGGGGCGCCGTCCGAACCGGATCCGGTTCTCGCGGGGCTGCTCGCTGCCATGACCGAGGATCTGGGTGATCCGTCGCCGGATACCGCAATTGCGGTGGGCTCCGTTGTGCCCGAGTCGGCCTCGCCCGCGCCGGAAGGGCGGACGACCATGAAATCCCAGCTGGCTGCGTCACTGGAACCCTTTGTGGGACAACAACTCCGGAGCTGGTCGGCGCAGTGTCTGGCGTCGCCGTACGGGGTGATGTTCACCGAGGTGCCCGATCTGCTGATACCGATGCGCACCGACGCGGGTGACCTCATCACGGCCGCGGTCCTCGGCGATTGCCGGGAGTCCCTGAGCGGGTGGCTGTTGCGACAGGCCGGCGATCACGGGTTGACGGCAGTGGATCGGCTGATCGGACTGGTGGTCGAGGGGGGTCGGATCGTCGGCGCGATCCTGGACACGTCCTGCGGCCCGTTGAGGGTGGGTGCCACCGCCGGTATCGCCGTATCGGTCGGTCCTCCGCTCCCCGAGCCGCCCGGGCCGACCCACGCCGCTTCCGTGGCCCGGTTCGAGGCCGATCTCGAGTTCGGTCCTGAGATCGGTCCTGAGATCGGCCTTGGGGTCGCCGTGGTGGGTCGGCGGTTCGGCCGATTCGCCCGCGTCGAAATGTTCCGGCAGTGACCGAGCCGGGCCCGACCGAGCCGGGC
>CAZGPT010000141.1:3039-8513 GCA_964527015.1 uncultured Mycobacterium sp.
GTCGGACCGTGGGTGGGGCCACCTCCCGACGACCCGCGTTATGACCCGGAGCTGCTGGCGAATGGGGACACCCGCAATGTCGTCGACGCGTACCGGTACTGGCGTAGGGAGGCGATCGTCACCGATATCGACCGCCGCCGGCACCCGCTGCACGTGGCGATCGAGAATTTCGGTAATGATGCCAATATCGGCGCGGTGGTCCGCACCGCCAACGCGTTCGCCGTGAACACCGTGCATATCGTCGGGCGACGGCGCTGGAATCGCCGGGGCGCGATGGTGACGGATCGCTACCAGCGACTGGCCCACCACGAGGGCGTCGGGGAACTGCTGGAGTTCGCCCGGACCGCGGGTCTACGGGTGGTGGCAGTCGACAATGTGCCGGGCGCGGTGCGTCTGGAGCAGACCACGCTGCCGCGGGACTGCCTGCTGCTGTTCGGTCAGGAGGGGCCGGGGATCTCCGACGCGGCCCGGTCGGGCGCGGAGATGACGGTGTCGATAGCCCAGTTCGGTTCCACCCGCAGCGTCAACGCCGGCGTGGCCGCCGGTATCGCCATGCACTCCTGGATCCAGCGATGGGCGGACCTGTCGCAGGCCTGGTAAGGCAGGATGGCGACCCATGGAGCAGCAGTGGAGCAACCGGGCGGCCAGTGCCGAGGCCGCCATCGCCACCCGGCACCTGCGGCGGCTGTGGCAACTGCCCGGCACCCGACTCGGCGTGGTCGGCTGGCCGTCGACCCGCACGGACCGGATGTTCGGGACCTGGCACTACTGGTGGCAGGCACACCTGCTGGACACCCTCGTCGACGCCCAGATGCGCGACCCCCGGGACGGTCGGGTCGAGACGATCCGCCGGCAGGTCCGCGGCCACCACATCCGTAACCTCGGTCGCTGGACCAACCAGTACTACGACGATATGGCGTGGTTGGCGCTGGCCCTGGAGCGCGCGGGGCGTCTGACCGGGGTGCGGCGGTCCGCTGCGCTCGCGCGACTGGCGGACCAACTCGTCGAGGCCTGGATGCCCGACCTCGGTGGTGGTATTCCGTGGCGCAAACAGGATCGGTTCTTCAATGCCCCGGCCAACGGTCCCGCCGGGATTTTCCTGGCCCGCTACGGACATGTCGGCCGTGCGCAGCAGATGGCCGACTGGATCGAGGACACCCTCATCGACCCGGAGACCCACCTGGTGTTCGACGGGATCAAGGCCGGCTCGCTGGTGCGGGCGCAGTACACCTACTGCCAGGGCGTCGTGGTCGGTCTGGAGACCGAGTTGGCCGTCCGGACCGGGGAGGACCGGCACACCGCCCGGGTGGGTCGGCTCGTGGCGGCCATCCGTGACCATATGACCATTGACGGGGTGCTGACCGGAGCCGGTGGTGGGGACGGCGGCCTGTTCGCCGGCATCACCGCGCGGTATCTGGCCGTAGCCGCCAACGCCTTGCCGGAGGAGTCGAGTGCTGCGGCGGCCCGCGAAATCGTGCTCTCCTCGGCCCGCGCCGCCTGGGACAACCGGCAGATTGTGGACGGGCTGCCGCTGTTCGGAGCGTTCTGGGACCGTGCTCCCGACCTTCCACGCCCCGGCGGGGCCGCCGGTCGGCGGGTGGCGGGGGCGGTCACCGAATCGGCTGTCCCGGAACGGGATCTCTCGGTCCAGGTGTCGGGTTGGATGCTGATGGAGGCTGCCAACTCGGTCTCCGGGGGGCAGTGATCGCGTGCTGAAGACTGTCACCAACGTGGTCCGTGGCGCGCTTATGGGAATCGCCGAAGTCATCCCCGGCGTAAGCGGCGGGACGGTCGCGCTGATCGTCGGTGTCTATCAGACACTGATCAACGCGATCGCCGATGCAGTGCTGTCGGTGCGCCAACTCGTCGGCCTCGGTGCGGGGAAGGCCTCCGCGCGGGCTGCTTCGGCCACCTTCCGGGGTCTGCCATGGGGAATCCTGATTCCCCTGGCTATCGGTATGGCCATCGCGTTGGTTCTCGGAGCGAAATTCATCGAGCCGCTGCTGGAGGAGCATCCGGTTCAAACCCGGGCGCTGTTCTTCGGGCTCGTGCTCGCGGGGGCGTACGTGCCGGCGAACATGGTGATCCGCACGGCCCCCGGCGCGTGGCGGGGGACCGACCTGGTCGCTGCTGCGGCTGCGGCCGTGTTCCTGTTCGTGCTCACCGGCCTGCCCCCGGCCAAGATCACCGACCCGACCCCGATCGTGATCGTCCTGGCCGCGGCGGTGGCAATCTGCGCGCTGGTCCTGCCCGGGGTCTCCGGTTCATTCCTGCTGCTGTCCATCGGCGTATACGAGGCGACGATCAGCGCGGTCAACGACCGCAATGTCGGCTACCTCGCCCTCTTCGGATTCGGGGCCGTGCTCGGGCTGGCGTCGTTCGTCACCCTGCTGAAGTGGTTGCTCGCCCACCGGGAGCGGATCACCCTCGTCATCATCACCGGGCTCATGGTGGGATCGCTTCGGGCGCTCTGGCCGTGGCAGTCCGCGGACCGCGATCTACTCGCGCCGTCCACCGGCATCGGGATGGTGCTGCTGTTATTCGCCACCGGCATGCTGGTCGTCGCGGGACTGCTGCTGGCCGAACGGCGGCTGGGGATTTCCGAGGAGCAGACAGACCCCGTTTGATCAGGGGGTGATCAGGGCCCGCGATCGGCGAGATCCCGCACACCGACGGGACCGGTCGGGACCCCGGTTGGAACATCCCGATTCCCGCTATGCTCGGCAGCGATCGCGAGGCGAAGGAGAATGTGACCCGATGAACAAGATCACGACGGTGGGGCTGACCTTCGTGGCGCTGAGCGTCGCCCTCGCCGGATGCAGCCCATCCAACGAGCAATCCGCCGCGGACACAACGGAAAGTACATCCAGTGCGGCCGCTGCGCCCACTGAGTCGGCCGATTACCCGGAGCTGGAAAGCGCCACACTGAACCAGTACATCGTCGACAACGACATCGCCGAGACGCCGTTCGCCGACGGCGACCCCGGCACACCCAAGATCGAATTCCCGATACCCGACGGCTGGAGCAGCGCCGGAGACGACACACCGGACTGGGCTTTCGGCGCCATCAAATACGACAACCCGGTCGATCCCGAAGACCCGCCGGCGGTGATCGCGATCGCTTCGAAGCTCACCGGCGACGTGGATCCGGCCAAAATCCTCGAGTACGCGCCCGGACAGCTCGACGGTCTGCCCGGGTTCGAGCCCATCGGGGAGCCGGAGAAGGACTTGCTCGGCGGTTTCGAGGCCATCGATTACGTCGGGACCTACATGTGGGAGGGCAAGAAGCGAATAGTCGGCCAGCAGACGATCGTCATCCCCGGTAAGGACGCGCTGTTCGTCCTGCAACTCAACGGAGATGCTCTCGATGGCCAGCAAGACGTTGTGATCGACGCGGCCGACGTCATCGCCGAGCAGACCAAGATCACCCTCCCGTCCTGACCGGACCAACGCCAGACTCACCGGAGAACCAGATGAAAACTCGTACCACGGCTTCCCGCCTACTGATGGCCGCGGTGTTCGCGGGAACGCTGGTCGCGGCACCGGTGGTCACCGCACCCCCGGCCTCCGCCGCCTGTCCGGCCAACACGGTCGCCGATCCCCGCACCGGAGTGTGCTGGCCGCAGTCCCAGACAACGCTCGGCATTTCCGGTACCGGCGGGATCTGTCTGCCGGGCCGACTCGGGCTGTGCCTGGGCGCCCTGCAGAACTCGGCGATGCCGGGCGCAGCGATTCGTCCGCCGACACCGGCCGGTGCCAACCGGGTATGGCCCTGACGGTTCCCGACAGGCTGCAACGGCTTAGGTGTCGTGGCTTAGGTGTCGTCGGAACTCTCCGCAGGCAGCACACCGCGGCGGCGCAACACGTTGCGACCGACCGCGCTCAGCCCCGGCAGGATCGACAAGAACACGATGAGCAGGATGACCAGCTGCAGGTTGTTCTTGACGAACGTCACGTTGCCCAGATAAAAGCCCAATACCGTCATCCCGGCGCCCCAGATGATTCCGCCGACCATGTTGTAGGTCAGAAACACCCGGTAGCGCATATAGGACACGCCAGCCAGCACCGGTGCGTAAGTGCGCACGATCGGTACGAACCGGGCCAGGATGATGGTCTTGGGACCGTGCCGTTCGAAGAATGCGTGTGATTCGGTCACGTAGCGTTTCTTGAAGAAGCGGGAATCCTCCTTGTCGAACAGCGCGGGACCGATCCGCCGGCCGATGAAATACGCGCATTGGTCCCCCAGGACCGCGACGACCGGCACGCCGATGACCAGCGCCCAAATGTTCACCGGCGGATTCGGGGCCGCCGCCAGCAGCCCGCCGGTGAATAGCAGCGAATCGCCGGGAAGCAACGGGAACAGCAGGCCGGTCTCGATAAAGACGATGATCAGGATGCCGGGCAGCACGGCTGAGGCGAATAGACCGCCGTCCCCCAGCCAGTACATCGGGTCCAGGATGCTTGGCAGGGCCAGCACGGTGGTGGTCATGAGCACCCAAGATACGGGTGCGGTTTGACATACTGCCTGTCAGACGCACCCTGCCTGTCAGACGCACCCGATCAGCCGAGAGGACCTTCTATGCCCATCGCCACCCCCGAGGTCTACGCGGAGATGCTGGATCGCGCCAAGGAGCATTCGTTCGCGTTCCCGGCGATCAACTGCACGTCCTCGGAGACCATCAACGCGGCCATCAAGGGCTTCGCCGACGCCGGTAGCGACGGGATCATCCAATTCTCCACCGGCGGTGCCGAGTTCGGCTCCGGGCTCGGTGTGAAGGATATGGTCGTCGGCGCGGTGGCCTTGGCCGAGTTCGCCCACGTCATCGCCGATCGGTATCCGATCACCGTGGCGCTGCACACCGACCACTGTCCCAAGGACAAACTCGACACTTACGTGCGGCCGCTGCTGGCCATCTCCGCGGAACGCGTCCAAGCGGGTCGGCCTCCGCTGTTCCAGTCGCACATGTGGGACGGATCGGCCGTGCCGATCGACGAAAACCTCTCGATCGCCCGGGAACTGCTGGCTCGCGCCGCCGCCGCCAAGATCATCCTCGAGGTGGAGATCGGGGTCGTTGGCGGTGAGGAGGACGGTGTCGAGGCGGAGATCAACGAGAAGCTGTACACCAGCTCGGAGGACTTCGAAAAAACCGTCGCAGCGCTGGGTGCGGGGGAGAACGGCCGGTATCTACTGGCCGCGACATTCGGCAACGTGCATGGGGTCTACAAGCCCGGCAACGTGGTGCTCAAGCCTGAGGTGCTCGCCGAGGGTCAGCAGGTGGCCGCGGCCGCACTGGGTCTGGCCGAGGGCGCCCAACCGTTCGACTTCGTCTTCCACGGCGGTTCCGGATCGCTGAAGTCGGAGATAGAGGATTCGCTGCGCTACGGGGTGGTGAAGATGAACGTCGACACCGACACTCAATACGCCTTCACCCGGCCGCTGGCCGGCCACATGTTCGCCAACTACGACGGCGTGC
>CAZGPT010000142.1:0-8490 GCA_964527015.1 uncultured Mycobacterium sp.
GCTGTACGAGGGTGGCGCGCTGGTGCGTGTGGCTAAACCCGGCGGAGGGTTAGCGCGGCACCAACGCGCTGCCCTACTACAAGCATTTCTCCCGCCGACATACCTGCGAAGGTTAGTCGCGGCACAGGTCAGGCGTCAAATTACGAGCAGTGCCATGATGGTGGTCATGGCGCGAGAAGCCGGCAGCACACCGACGGTGATCCGGATTTCCCCGATGGCGCACTTCGCCTCCGCCTTCCTGGCGCTGGCGCTGCTGGTGCTGGTCCCGGCTCTCGGCACGGCAAGCCTGGCTCTGATGGTCATCCCGGTGCTGATCTCGGTGGCGGTCGAACGGTTGCGCACCACCGCCGACCAGGACACCGTGACCGCCCGCACGCTGACCGGCAGCCACACGCTGGCATGGTCTGACATCGACGGTCTCAAGTTCACCCGCGGCGGTTGGGCGCGGGCCTGCCGGGATGACCCGCCGGGTGATCAGAGCGAGGACGGCGGCAAGAACAGGGATGTGCTGCTGCCGGCGGTGACCTTCGCCACGCTGCCGGTGCTGACCGCCGCGAGCGACGGCAAAGTGCCGAATCCCTACCGGCGCTGAATCAGCGCGCTGGCCGGACTCGAAACGATCAACCGAACGGATTATTGCCGCGGAGTAGGAACCAGGCCGCGACGCCCACGCCGATACCGAGCACCAGCGCGAGGAACGAGCCGATGAAGGGCCGGCGGGCCCAGCCGCGGCTGCCGTCGAAGCCGTACCGTCCCGGCCCCACCAGGATGACCGCCGCGGCGGCCGCGGCGAGCACCAGCAGATATTCCGCAGCCGAGCCGAAGACGACCAGCGCGCCTTCCTCCCGTTGGGCGGTGTAGGTGGCCAGCACGCTGTTGACCAGGAAAGCCAGGGCAGCCGAGGCGGCCAACGGGGTGAACAGGCCGAGTACCAGCAGCACACCGGCGGCGATCTGCGTGCCCGCGGCGACGTAGGTCAGCACGCCGGAGTTCTGGAAGCCGGCCTCGGCCAGGGTGGTCGAGAAACCGTCCGGCCCCGACCCGCCCCACCAGCCGAAGGCGTTCCGAAGACCGTGGGCGATGAAGACCATACCGAGTGAGACCCGCAGCAGCAGCAGGCCCAGATCCTGGGTGCCGCGCCGCCCGGCGGCTCTGGCGCGTTCCTCCGCGTCGATTGGCGTGATCTGCGCGGGCGCGGCCATCGGCGACGCCATTTCATCGTGCGGTTGTTGGTACGGCAGTGGTTCGGGGTCGTGCAGCAGGCCGTATCCGGTGGCCGGGGCGGGTGCTGGGGCCTGCGCCGGGAGCCCGTGCGGGGAGGAGATACGGGTGGTCTCCGAGTCGCCACCGTAGGTGGCTGAGCCGAGATCGTCTTCAGGATCGACCAGCCGGGCCGAAGCCGGGCGATCCGCGGGGTCCGCGGGCCGCTGCCAGCCGTGATCGGGTTTCGGGCTTGTCACAAATCCAGCGTAAGTGCTCTACGGCCCAAATCGGGGATTTGACCGGCACTCCGACCGCATGAATCGCCCCGCACCCCCGTTCGGGGACGGGCACCGTGGCGAACAGCGTCCGACGATCCGTAACCTGGCGGGCATGCGTACAGGCACCCCGGCCCGGGCGATGGCCGTGCTGTGTGCGGTAACAGTCCTGGCAACCGGGTGTGCACGGTTCGACAACGCGGTCTCCCAGCCGTTCACCACGGCTCCGGAGATGGCGCCCGGTCCGCCGTCGACTCCCCCACCCCCGCCGCCGCTACCTCCCAAACCGTTCCCGAAGGTGTGTCCGGCACCCGGGGTGATGCAGGGCTGCCTGGAGAGCACCAGCGGGCTGATCATGGGGTCGGACGCCAAGACCGCCCTGGTCGCCGAACGGACCACCGGCGCGGTTAAGGAGGTTGCGATCAACGCCGAACCGACGGTTCGGATGGTCATCCCGGTCGATGGCAGCGGTGACGGCGGCCTGATGTCGATCGTCAAGTCGCCGACCTACGCCCAGGACCGGTTGATGTACGCCTATATCAGCACCCCCACCGATAACCGGGTGATCCGCATCGCGGACAACGATGTGCCCAAGGACCTGCTGACGGGCATCCCCAAGGGGGGCACGGGCAACACCGGATCGCTGATCTTCACCAGCCCGACCACGCTGGTCGTGCAGACCGGCGACGCGGACAGTCCGGAACTGGCCAATGATCCGAAGTCGCTGGCGGGCAAGGTGATCCGGATCGAGCAGCCCACCACAGTGGACCAGGCCCCGCCGACCACCGCGTTGAGCGGGATGGGCTCCGGCGGCGGCATGTGCCTGGACCCGGCCGACAAGTCGCTCTACATCACCGACCGCACCCCGGCCGGCGACCGGCTGCAGCGCATCGACGCGGACTCGAAGATCACCACGGTCTGGACCTGGCCGGACCGCCCCGGGGTGGCCGGCTGCGTGGCGCTGGACGGCACCGTGCTGGTGAACCTGATCAACACCAAACAAACGGTGGCGGTGCGACTCGCCCAGGCCACCGGGGCGGTCACCGATGACCCCGAGGTGGTGCGGGACGGAAAACACGGGCATGCATGGGCGCTGGCCGTGGCCCCGGACGGCAATATCTGGGGAGCGACGGTGAACCGCACCGCTGGTGACGCGGAAAAACTCGACGACGTGGTCTTCCCGCTGTTCCCGCAGGGCGGCGGTTTCCCCCGCGCCAACGCCGAAGTCACCTGACCCCGGCACCTTTCCCCGATAGCAGAGGGGGGGTGCGGAGTGAAGTGCTGCTCAGGGAAGGAGCAGGCCCGGGTCGATGGTCGCCCGGGCGACCACCGACGCGGCGGACGCGGCGACCACCAGGGCACCATCACCCTCATAACCTTTGGGAAAGACGATCTCGGCGCTGTCCGGGCCGTCACGGTGGGCCATCAGCCAGTCGTACAGCAGCCAGTCCACCGCACAGGCGACAGCCAGTGGATCGGACTCCGGCGATTCCGACGCCGCGACCACCGACTTCAGGGCATCCCTGTGTTCCTTGCGCGCGGCCTCCTTGTTCGTCCCGGAACTGTCGAAAAACACCATCGAAAGGGTCAGCGGAAAACGTTGTCCGGCTTCGGTTCGCAGCACCCAGCGACCTCCCTTCCAGGGCTGCGCCGGATCGACCTGCTGCATCTCCCCGAATCCACCGACGACCCCGGGTGAGGGCTCGTCGAGTTCGCCGTCGAACGGCGCCGGCCCCAGCAGACCCAGCGGCTGGCGGGCCCGAATGGAGAACAACGTCGCGGTACCGACGATCTTTCCCGCTCTGAGGTCGGTGCCCAGCCCGGTCTCTTCCAGGCCCGCCGCGTAGTCGGCGCACAACCGGTCCAGCGTGCGATGCAACTCCAGCAGGTCATCTCGCTCGCCATCGTCGGACGGTCCCCGCCCCCCACCGAGAATCTCCCCGAAGCGTTCCGCGGCGATGATGAGCGCATCGTCGAGTGCCTCCAGATGGGTGGCGAGCAGCCGGTCGGGTTCATCGTCCTCGGCAATCAATGCGCGCAACGTTGTCGGCACGCCGGTGGGGGTGGCCCAGAAAAAGCCGATCTGGTCCTGGCCCTGCACAATCCGTGGCCTCATACCGATCGCCGCCAGATCATCACCCGGTTGTTGCCCGAGTCCGCGACCGCCAGTCGGTCACCATGAAGCGACAGCCCATAGGGCCAGCACAGGGTGTCGTGTTGCACCGCACTCCAACGGTTTTCGCCGTTGGAGCCGAAATCCGGCTGGGCCAGAACATGATCCGCGCCGCCACCGTAGGTCCGGCCTTCCGGGCCCTCCCATAGCAACACCCGATTGTTGGCGGTGTCGGCGACGGCCAACCGTTCGGTGCCGTCATATGAATCCAGACTGGCCGCGTAGGGAAACCGGAACCGGTCGGAGGTGTGCGGCCCGTAGGGCCACTCCTCGGCGCTGCCGAAATCCGGCTGGCCCAGCACCAACTCGGCGTCCCGGTCGCCCGAGGGCTGCGGCGACCAGCCCAGGACGCGGTGATCACCGGCATCGGCGACCAGCAGCAGGTCCTCCCGGCCGGCGATATCGTGCGGCCACCGGAAACTCGCCGGGCCGGCCGGCCCGCCCCGGTTCTCCTCGCGGGCCTCCGCATCCGGCTGCCCCAGGATGACGTCGGCGGGTTGATCGGGCTCGGGAATCCCACTGCGCCAGCCCAGGACGCGGCGGTTTCCGGTATCAGCCACCCAGAAGGCATCACCGATCACGGCGATCCCGAACGGCCAGTAGAAGCTCGTCGCCGAGCAGCCTCCGCCCCGGTTCGGCTCGACCGCATCGGGAGCGGTTTGGCCGATCACCACATCGGGCGGAACGTCATTGCGCACCGGCACGCTGTTCCAGACCAGGATCCGGTGGTGCCAGGCGTCGGCGACGACGAGTCGGTCGTCGTGGACCAGCACTCCGGTGGGCAGGTACATCCCCTGCTCGGGGCCGCGGCCGCCGGCGGCGGGGCCCTCACTCTGGCCATCCGGCTGTCCGAGCACCACATCGGCAGGCTGCTCGTCGCGTTCGGGCACGCCGTGCCAGATCAGCACCCGGTGGTTACCCGAATCCGCGGCCACCAGATGATCGGGCCCGAGGAAGACCCCGCGCGGGGAGTACATCCAGGCCATCGATGGTTGCGCGGCCGGCAGCGCCAGCCCCCCCGGGGCGGACGCGCCGAGCCAGGTTTCGCCGGACCAACCGCCGGAGCGGTCGACCGACGGCGCGACATCCGGTTTGCGACCGAGTCCGCTGACGTTGTGCCGGACGGTGTACCGGCTCACCCGACGCGTACCCAGACGTCACCGTCGTCCATCCGTAGTGGCAGCGCTTCCAGTTGGGCGCCGGGGGCGCTGAGACACTCGCCCGAGCCGGCATCGAAGCAGAACCCGTGCCAGGGGCAGGTCAGGGTGCCGTTGGCCACATCCAGCACCGCATTGTCCAGGGGCAGGGCCTCGTGGGCGCACTCGTTGCGATAGGCCGAGAGCCGCTGTCCCATGTTGACGACGATCACCCCGATCTGGTCTCCGGCCGCGGTGCTCAACGTGGCCGGTGATACCTCGTCGACCGCGAGGCCGGTGGCCGGCCCCACCCTGACCCAGCCCTCGGCGGCCGGCTCCCGGCCGATACGCAGCGATTCCACCGGGATCAGGGTCGGCGTCGGATCGGTCGGCACCACCTCGACCGCGGTGATCGCCGGAACTTCCTGCACAAGAGCCTCTTCCACCAGGTTGCGCAGCGTCACCGAGGACATCGAGCAGCCGTTGCAGGCACCCTCCAGGCGAACGAAGGCGATACCGTCCTCCACCCGGACCAGCGACACGTCGCCGCCGTGGCTGTGCAGCTGCGGTCGTACCGCATCCAGCACCTGTCCGGCGTGTGTGACCGGATCGGGCCTGATGATGCCGTGCAGGGAGAGCAGCAGATGCACCGCGGGGTCGTCGACGAGTTCGAACAGCACCGGGCGGGCGCCGTCATCGGCCCGCATGGCCTGCACCATGGTCACCAGCCCCGAACGGTGGATGGCCTCGACCGCCGCCTTGAGTTCCTCCGCCACCGCGCGGGCGGCCGGATCGAGTTGTTCGAGAGCTGCAACCGCGTCGTCGACCCGCCTGGCCAGTTCCTCGAAACTCGTTTCAGCAGAGACTTTTTCCGAGGTCTCGGTCATCCTGCGTCCTCCGCCGACGCCGTGCGGCTCAAGGCACCCTGCCGGGCGATCTCGTCGAGTACCCCGCGAACGGTCCGAACCGAGTCGTGGTCGCCGAGTTCCTCGAACAGGAACCTCGCCTCGTACAGTTTGGCTTTCGCCTGGTCGAAATCGCCGAGGTGGGCGAGCACGTTGCCCTGGTTGGCAAGCACCCTGGCCCGGCCCAGCGGATCGGTGTCGCGATCCCGCGCCGCCAGCACCGCCTCATACAGTTCGACCGCCTCCACCAGATTGTCGGCCTGGTGATTCGACGGGGTGTAGACCAGCGAGTTGGCCAGGTTGAGTTGGACACTCGCCCACTGTTCCGGGTATTCCTCGGGGGTGTAGACCTTCAGTGCCGAACGCAGCGACTGGGCGGCCACCCCCAGCCGCAACTGACCAGACGCCTCGGTCATGGGCATGGTCAGGTAGGCGGTGGCGAGGTTGGCGTGCGCGGAGGCCCACACCAGCGGCGCCTCTTCCCGCAACACCAGCTGCAGCGCCGAATGGTAGTGCGGCACAGCTTGAGCCAGCAGATCGGGACGGTCTTCGGCTTGTTCGTGCAGCAGTCCGGCCAGCGTCAGGTGCAGTTCCGCGCGGGCCACCCGCAGGCCGTCGGCACCCTCCAGCGCGCGCAGTGCCCGTTGGAACCGGATAGCCGCATCGTCGGCGCCGGCGTCGGCGGCGATCGACGCCGACGCGCCCAGCAGCACCCCCCGCAGCGGTTCGGACACCCCGGCGGCCTGCTCGGCGGCCCGGTCCAGCGCGGCCACGGCGGCTGTTGCTTCGCCGGCATCGAGGGCCGCCCCGGCCTGAGTGGAGAGCACGACGGCTTCCAGTTCACCGGTGGCCCCGGCCACCTCCGGTGCGGTGTCGACACGGCCCAGCGCAAACAGCACCACATCGACCAGCACCCCGAACTCCCCGAGCAGTGTGCGCAGTTCGTCGGGATCCTCCCCACCGGATTCAACGCCGTCGGGATCCATCACGAACCGGTTGTACCGGCTGACCGGGTCGGATCCGGTCAGCGCCGCCAACGCTCCAGCGCGATCGCCGGCGAGGGCCAGTTCATGAGCCCGCAGAGCGGCCGGCCAGTGCGGGGTCTGTCCGGCCAGCAACGCCAGCCTGGCCTCCTCGGTGTCCGCCGCGGCGGGAACCAGCAGATAGCCGACCGGCAGCGGGAAGGCGCCCAGCGGTTGCGGGCGGACGGCGAGAACGGTCGGATCCATCAGGTCGGTCACAACACTCCTTACTGTTTGCACTGTTTCATCCGCTGCGTTCATCCGCTGCGGGGACCGCGGATTTCGCGCTCGGCCGCGCGCTTGATCAGGTCGGCCGAGATCTCGGCGCGCGCCTTGGTGGCATGGGTATCGATACGTCTGCGAACCACCCCGTCGGCGAACACCACAATGATCTCGACCGCCCACCGGCCGCGGTCGGCGACCACCTCTGTCTGCACGTCGAGGGCCTCGTCGGCGGAACTGTCGGAGCGCACGGCGGTCTTGGGGTGCTGCTCATCGAACCCTTCCATCAGGCATCCAACGGGATCCGCAGCACCTTGTGCTCGTCGTCCCAGAACGCGCTCCGGACACCGACCGGGAACTGGTCGGCGAGCACTTCCCGGACCAGCGCCGTCCGGTCCCCGGCCGGGTTGCGCTGTTTGAGCAGCAGCCCCCCGCTGCTCGGTCCGCGCAGCGGGAACAACCACAGCTCACCGTCGCGCAGCACCGCGGCAAGGGCGTCGGAGGGAAACCGAGCCGCGGCCAGTTCGGCGGTCAAACGCAGATATCCCTCGGCCGTGATCTCCACGGACACCGCGTCCCGCGGCCGGGGCCGAAGCGGTGCCAGGTAGTCCCGCTCGATCAACTCGATCACCTGTTCCATGGCTACCTGGACCGGCTCGGTCAGCTCCGCGCCCAACTCCACACCGGCCGCTTCGATCAGGAAGACGGTGATGTCGGTGGGGCAGCCCTCGCCCAGCGCCCAGCGGGCGAAGGCGATCGCATGATCCCAGCGGAAGGAGTGGGTGTGCAGACCTTCCAGCGGGGGCAGTTCGCCGAGTTCCTCCCCCGGGACCCGGTAAACCGTGCCGGGCGCGGCGGCGGTCGCGCCCGGTGTCAGACAGGCGTCAACGATCACCACCCGTTCGGCACCGCGCATCTGAAAGGCCACGTCCATACCGGCCGTGCCGCCGTCGACCAGACGGGCACCCTGCGGCACACCCCGGTCCCACAGGTGACGGATCAGGACCGGGCCGACGCCGTCGTCGCCGCGCAGCAGATTGCCGCACCCGACGATCAGCGCGGCACACCCCGGTGGTTCCAGGTCGACTTCAGCCTTGACCTCGGACCCGGTTGGCTCACCGTGGGATTCGGGTGCTTCTGAAGTCACACCATGCCGTTGATGACGAACTTCGACAGTTCCTTGCCGCTCTTCCCGTCGTAGGCATGCACGGTGCACACCAGGCAGGAGTCGAAGCTGCGGGCCACGTGGCCCAGTTCGACGGGGTCCTCCGGATCGACGATCGGCGAACCGATGAACGCTTTCTCCATCGGGCCCAGGACCTCATTGCCGTCGCGGGGGCCGATATTCCACGCGGTCGGCGTCACCACCTGGTAGTTCTTGATCTTGTTGTTCTCGATGACGATCCAGTCCGCCAGCGACCCGCGGGCCGCCTCGGTAGCGCCGAAACCCTTGCCCTCGGCGTACTCGGTGGGCTTGCTGTAGAAGCTCTCCTTGAGGTCGAGCTGATCCAGCCAGGACCGGACCCACTTGAAGTACTTCGGCGCCTCGTGCAG
>CAZGPT010000143.1:0-8398 GCA_964527015.1 uncultured Mycobacterium sp.
CCGGTCTCGTGGCCGCCGAACGGTCCCAGCCACACCGTGTAGGACAGGATCGCCAGACCGCCGGGCCGGGTAACGCGCAACATCTCCGCGCCGAGCCGCCAGGGCTGCGGCACATGTTCGGCGACGTTGGACGACAGACACACATCGACCGACGAATCGGCGAACGGCAGCGCCAGTCCGGAGGCCCGCACGAAAGCCCCCGGCCCGCCCCGGTCGATGTGACCGGCCGCGTGCATCTCCCGCGGGTCGGGTTCGACCCCGATATACCGCCAGCCCGCGCTGGTGAACGCGGTGGCGAAATAGCCCGGGCCGCCGCCGACGTCCAGAAGACTGCGGCCCCGATGGCCGGCCCCGGGGCCGCCCTGCTCGCGGGCATCCCACAGGTCGTTGACCATCGCCGCGGTGTCGGCGGCCAGGGCGCCGTAGAACCGATCCGGAGCGCGCTGCTCGAAGCGGAACCGGCCCAGCAGACCCACCGACCGCGACAGCGTCGCGCGCCGGGCGAACAGGTCGGTGACGGCCATCGGTGCACCACTGTGCCAGAGCCGTCGGATCGGAGCAGTCCGGCAGGGCGGTTGATTCCCGGCCAGGGAAGCCATCCTCTCAACCCGGGATAGGCTGGCCGGGATGTCCGCCGCCTCGACCCCCGTTCGCTCAGTGCTGCTGTTGTGCTGGCGGGACACCGGCCACCCGCAGGGCGGCGGCAGCGAGACCTACCTGCAGCGGATCGGCGCCCTGCTGGTCGAGGCCGGCGTCGATGTCACCCTGCGCACCGCCCGCTACGACGGCGCATCCCGCGACGAGGTCGTCGACGGGGTGCGGATCAGCCGCGGCGGAGGCCACTACACCGTCTACATCCGGGCCGGTCTGGCCATGGTGGCCGCCCGGGCGGGCCTGGGCCCGTTGCGGCGCGCCCGCCCCGATGTGGTGATCGACAGCCAGAACGGTCTGCCGTTCCTGGCCCGGCTGGCCTTCGGCCGCCGGGTCGTCGTCCTGGTCCACCACTGCCACCGCCACCAGTGGCCGGTTGCCGGCCGTGTTCTGGGCCGGGTCGGCTGGCTGGTGGAGTCCCGGCTGTCCCCCCGGCTGCACCGGCACAATCAGTACGTCACGGTGTCGCTGCCGTCGGCGCGCGATCTGGCCGATCTCGGCGTCGACACCACCCGGGTCGCGGTGGTGCGCAACGGCCTTGACGAAGCGCCCCCGCAGACCCTCGGCGCCCCGCGCTCGACGACCCCGCGGGTGGTGGTGCTGTCCCGGCTGGTACCGCATAAGCAGATCGAGGACGCCTTGCAGGCTGTCGCGGAGCTGCGTCCCGGGATGCCGGATCTGCACCTGGACGTCCTGGGCGACGGGTGGTGGCACGACCGCCTGGTCCGGCACGCCGCCCAGTTGGGTATCTCCGATTCCGTCACATTCCACGGTCACGTCGATGAGGTCACCAAACACGCTGTGGTGCAACGTAGTTGGGTCCATGTACTGCCGTCGAGCAAAGAAGGCTGGGGGCTTGCGGTGATTGAGGCGGCCCAGCACGGTGTGCCGACCATCGGTTACCGGTCGGCCGGGGGGCTGACCGATTCCGTCATCGACGGAGTGACCGGCCTGCTCGTGGACAGTCGCGACGAGCTGGTGCGGGGTCTACAGCGGCTGCTGACCGATGGTGTTCTGCGAGCTGAACTCGGCGCCAAGGCCGCCGCACGCAGCCGGGAGTTCTCCTGGCCGCAGAGCGCGGCGGCAATGCACACCGTGCTGGAATCAGTGCACGCCGGCGACCGGGTCAGCGGCCTGCTCTGACGCCGGGTCGGCCCGGGCCGGTTCACGCTAACCAGGGCCACCGCGACGCAGTCGGCCGACCGTCAGCACCCCGGCACTGCCGACCAGCAGCCCGGCCCATAGCAGGTGGGCGGCGATCATCGCGATCCGCTGCCCCGCCGGCGCGGCCGCGGCGCTGCCGCCGACCCGGTACAGCGCCAGATCATCGTCGCGGTAGGCCTCGGGCAACCGCCGCAGGGTCTCGCCGGCCGAACCCGTCGTACCGGGGGTACCGGACTCGACCACCACCCAGCCCACCCCGGCCCGCTCCAGGGCGGCCGGATCGGCACCGGAGAGCAGCAGCCGCTGCACCTCCCGTGCCCGGCTACCCTCGCCGGGCACCGTCTGGCCGCCGACCAGCAGATCCCCGGTGACGAGCACCTCGGCACGCAGCCACCGGGGCAGCGGGTCGAGTACCGGTGCCGGCCCGGACCAGCCGAAGCGCCGCATGGTCTCGGCCGGCAGCACCGCCACCGGCCGCGGATCGGCGTTCACACGCGCGGCCACCTGCTGCCATGCACCCGGGTAGTGCACCGGCCGGATTCTGCCGCCCACGCCCCAGGCCAGGTCGGGCAGAACCGCCAGCAGGGCCGCGCAGCACAGCAGCGCGGCTACGGCCGGACGCATCCGCCGCCGCAACGCCAGCGTCGCGCCGGCCCCGGCCAGTGCGTAGCCGGGCATGGCCAGCGCCACCCACTTCTGGCCGTCGCGCAGGACCGCGAGGCCCGGGGCGACGTCGACCGCCGCCCGCAGCAGAGCCAGGCCGGGCCCGGTCGCCATCGCCGCCGGTACCAGGATGCTCACCGCCGCCAGCATCAGCAGCGGCCGTGCCCGGCGCCGCTTCAGCAGGGCCGGCAAACCGGCCATCACCACGGCCAGCAGGGCGACCGTGGCCAGCGCGGCCCACCCCGTCGTACGGGACTGCGGCACCGCTTCGGCGTTCCAGATACCGCCTAGCCCGGCCAGGCTGCCCAGGGTGCCCAGGAAGGGTTCGGCTCGGGCGGCGAACGGCGCCAGCCCCGCTCCCTGTGTGGAGCCGAGGGCGCCGCTGAGCGACGAGGCCATCAGCCACGGACCGGCGGTCAACAGGGCGGTGCCGGCGACCGCCGCGGCACAACGCCGGCGGCTTACCCCCACGCCGGGCGCGGCAACACACACCAGGGCGACGATGGTCGCCAGGATGGCCCCGGTCGGGGTCAGGCCCGCGAGCGCGATCCAGAACACCATCGCCGGCCAGGCCCCGACTCCTGCCGACCCGTCTGCCGTGGACCCGGCTCGCAGTCGAATAACTGCGGCGGCGACCCATGGCAGGCAGCCGTAGGCGACCAGCAGGCTCCAGTGTCCCTGCAGCAGGCGTTCGGCGACGAACGGATTCCACACCGCCACGGTCGCGGCGACCAGTTGTCCGGCGGCACCGGCGTCCGGCAGCACCAGCGCCGCGAGCCGGCCCGCTCCCCAGCCAGCCAGCAGCAGTGCGCCGAACAGCAGCGCTGTGACGATCAGGCCGCCGTCGAGGACCATCGAGAGCGCGGCGACCGCGAAGTCTTGCGGCACCGCACGGGGGGCCGCCTCGCCAAGGCCGATCGCCGAGTCGGACAGATAGGACCGGGGGGTGGATACCGCATCGCGCAGCAGCAGATATCCGGGCGCCAGCAGTGGCGCGGTCACCGCCAAAGCCAAAGCAGCCGCGTAGCCGGGCAGCATCAGTGCGGTCAGCCGGCGGTCGGCGACGGCGACCTGGGTCACGGCTGCTGAGTCGGGGGCTCCGGTCGGCGGGTCGGGATCTTCTCGGTGAGCGCCTGCGCCGCGGGCATCGGCCCGGTCTCATCCCGGCCGAACAACCCGATATCGATATCGTCCTCGCCGGGTTCGGCCAGAACGGACTCGACCCGACTGCTGAACAGGCCCAGCAGCACCGCGCCGACCAGGGCGACGACGCCGGCGGCGGCCAGACTGATCGGCAGGATCCGGGTCCAGAGCGCCACCCGGTCCCGCTCGGCGCGGGCAGCGGCCACCTGGGACTCCACCGTCTGCTCGGTGGACGTCACCGTGTAGTCGGCGACCTCCAACTCGGGCAGCAGTG
Source organism: uncultured Mycobacterium sp. (assembly GCA_964527015.1). Taxonomy (GTDB): domain Bacteria; phylum Actinomycetota; class Actinomycetes; order Mycobacteriales; family Mycobacteriaceae; genus Mycobacterium. The sequence goes on from CAZGPT010000143.1 coordinate 3,896, forward strand.
GGTCACGCGCGTAGTAGTGGTTGGCCCGCTCCTTGGCCTTGACGATCGTCCCCGATACCGGGTCCACCCAGAAGGTGCGCTGGGCGGCGTAGAAGCGGGTCATCGTGATCGGCTCGTACGGATCGACGTCCGGTATGCCCCACAGCTCGGCCCGGGCGGTCACGTCGGCGTCCTCGCTGCGGTCATAGAGCGAGGCGTACCGGATCGGTTCGACCAGTTGACCGTCGGCGTCGTAGCCGACGTTCTGAGTGAACCGGTAGGTGCTCAGGCCGTTGACGTCGTCCCGGCCGTCGTAGTTGGCGTCGAAGGCCCGCTGCGCGATCGGGTCGAAGAACGGGTAGGACCGCTTCTCGGTGTTGAACGGGAAGCGGTAGGACAGGCCCTCATGCGGCAGGGCGACGTTGGTCGGCGGCATATCGTCCTCGATGGTGCGCGGCTTCTGCACCGAGCCGCCGGGACGATCGTCGTCGGATACCGCCTCGGCGGTGCTGCGGTTGAGGGTAACGGTGTCGACCATGGCCAGCAGCAGGCCGTCGTCCTTCTGTTTGTCGCTGCGCCGCACTGTCGTGCCGACCTGGAAGGTCACCACCTCGGCGTTGGCCGGGGTCTCCACGGTCATCGCCTGCTGGGAGACCAATGGGACATCGGTGTTGACGGTGAACTGTGCGCCGTCGCCCGCCGACAGCGAGTTGGGATCCAATGCCGTGCCGGTTCCGTTGCTGACCAGGGTCTGGTCGATATCGAGCGGAATCTTCTCGATCTTGCCGACGGTGTAGAAGGACAACAGCACCGCGGCGGTCAGCAGAGCGGCACCGAGTCCGATGATGCCCAGCGACGCCAGTCGCAGCATGCTTGCCCGATTCACGCTGCCCAGGCCTCCTCATGGGGTCGTGTATGACGGCTGATGACCGCGGATGCCGAACCGCTCACACGTCCGGCGATGCGGTCTGAACACTAACAGCAGAAATTAAGCCGATCGGCCCAGCGCGTGGATTTCCGGTCCGGCCGGCCGCCTACCCGCTCACCGTGCCGCCCGGCCGTCCCGGCAGACTGGCAGCCATGAAACCGGTGCCCGATCAGGTGGGCGGCACCCGGAGCTTTCTGCCCGCGGTGGAGGGGATGCGCGCCTGCGCGGCGATGGGGGTGGTCCTGACCCACGTCGCGTTTCAGACCGGCACGCAGGACGGTGTGCTGGGACGGCTGCTGCACCGTTTCGACCTGGCTGTCGCGGTGTTCTTCGCGTTATCGGGGTTCCTGCTGTGGCGCGGTCACGCCGCGGCCGCCCGGGAGATGCGGCACCGGCCCGCGACCGGGCACTACCTGAGGTCCCGGCTGGTCCGCATCATGCCGGGCTACCTGGTCGCGGTGGTCATCATCCTGACTCTGCTGCCGGAGGCCAACCACGCCAACGGCACGGTGTGGCTGGCAAATCTGACGCTCACCCAGGTGTACGTGCCGCTGACGCTGACTGCCGGTCTGACCCAGATGTGGAGCCTGTCGGTGGAGGTCAGCTTCTACCTGGCGCTGCCCGTTCTGGCGGTCCTGGCCTACCGGCTGCCGGTGCGGGCACGGGTTCCGGTGATCGCCGCGGTGGCGCTGGTCAGCCTGGGCTGGGGTCTGCTGCCCATCCACACCGCTGAGGGGGTGAACTTCCTCAACTGGCCGCCGGCGTACGCGTCCTGGTTCGCCGCCGGGATGTTGTTGGCCGAGTGGACCGTCAGCCCGGTCGGCTGGCCGCACCGACTGGCCCGCAACCCCTGGCTTATCTACGGGATCGCTCTGGTGGCCTATCTGATTTCGGCTTCGCCGCTGGCCGGGCCCAAGAACCTCGTCCCGGCGACCCTCGGCCAGTTCGTGGTGCGCACCTCGATGGGCGCCGTAGTCGCCTGCGCGCTACTGGCACCGCTGGTGCTGGACCGGCCCGGGCAGTCACACCGGATCATGGGCAGCCCGGTCATGGTCATCCTCGGCCGGTGGTCCTACGGACTGTTCATCTGGCATCTGGCTGCGCTGGTGATGGTGTTCCCGATAGTGGGCACGTTCATGTTCAACGGGGATCTGGTGGTGATCTTCGTGCTGACCACGGTGCTGGGATTTGCGATGGCGGCGGTCAGCTATGCGCTCATCGAGTCGCCGTGCCGCAATGCACTACGCCGCTGGGAGTATCGGCGGGGGCGCCGGGTGCCGATCCCACCGCTGGACAGTTCGGTCACCGACGCCCCGGAGCCGGCGGTCGCGCGTTGACGTCGCGCGCCACTACATAAGGCCACGTCGCGAGATGACCTCGGCGCGGACGGCGGTGCGCCGGGCCTTGCCGGCATCGTCGCGCAGCGGGGTGTCGACGAACTCCACGCTTCTGGGCACCTTGTGCGCCGCCAACCGCTGCGCGACGAAGTCCGCAACGGCGGCCGCATCGAGGTCGTGACCATCCGCGGCGTGCACCAGGGCGTGCGGGACCTGTCCGAGATCGGCGTGCGGGACGCCGACCACCAGGCTGGACAACACCGCCGGATGTTCGGCCAGGGCATTCTCGATCTCCGCCGGGTAGACGTTGCGACCGCCGACGGTGAACATGTCGACCCGGCGGTCGGCCAGGTAGAGGTAGCCGTCCTCGTCGAACCAGCCCAGATCGCCGAGGGAGTCCCAGGCCCCTTCTGCGTCCGGGCGGGTGCGGGCGGTGCTGCCGATGTAGCGGTAGGTGGGTCGGCTGCCCGGCGACGGGCGCATGAAGATCTCCCCGACCACCCCGGCCGGACAGGAGTTGCCCTCCTCGTCAAGCACCGTCATTTCGCCGGACACCACCCGGCCGACCGAACCGCGTTTGTCCAGCCACTCGGTGCCGCTGATGAAGGTAAGCGCCTGAAGTTCGGTGCCGCCGTAAAGTTCCCACACCACCTTCGGGCCGAGGATGTCGATCCAGGCTTCTTTGACATTCGGCGGGCACGGTGCGGCCAGATGCCACCACCGTCGCACCGAAGACAGGTCATAGGCTCCGGTGTGGTAGACCGGCAGCAGCCGTTGCATGATGGTCGGCACCGTCGCCAGGTAGTCGACCCGGTATTCGGTGATCAGCCGGAGAAACTCGTGCGGATCGAACCGGCTCATCAGCACCAGGTGCTGTCCGGTCGCCAGCGCCATGGTGGCCGAGGTGAAGCCGGTGTTGTGACTCAGCGGAACCGACACCAGTTGGGTGTCGGTCGCCTTGTTTCCCATCATCGCCGCGACCACGGTTCCGTTGAAGCGGCCGTCGCCGCCGGCCTCGATCAGCTTGGGCCGCCCAGTGCTCCCACCGGAGGCCATCGACTTCAGCGAGGGTGAAACCGCTTCCGGCAGAGGGCCGTCGGAGACGGCTGGACCGGGTTCGTAGTCGCCGGGAACCGATCTGGTGATCCCACGCGGGTCGGGCCGGCCCACCAGCAGCGCCCGCTCCCGGAGGTCGAGCAGCTGGCTGTACTCCGCGTTCGGCAGCCGGGCCGACAGCGGTTGCGGGATCGCCCCCAGCCTCCAGGTCGCCACCACCGCCGCCACCCATTCGATGGAGTTGGGCAACGCGATGGTGACATACTCGCCCCGGCGCACGCCGAGTTCGGCGTAGGCCCGCGCCAGCCGGTTGGTCATCGACTCCAGTTGTCCGCGGGTGAGCGTCCGGCCGTTATGGGTGAGCGCCGGGGTGTCCGGAGCCTCGGCGGCCAGTCGGCTGATCCGGGTTCCGATCGGCGGGACGTCGCGCTCGGCCATAGCCCCGATCTTGCCTGACGGGTGGCGGGTTCCGGTGTGGGTCAGGCTCGCATCGAGTCGGAATTCTCCCGTGCCGCCGATTCCAGGTCGCGGACGACCCTAGCGCGGTCGGCTCGTGCCGCCCGGGCCGCTTCGGCCCGTCCCGGGGCGCCGGTGTTGGCGTGACCCCAGACGAGCAAGTCCACAAGGATGGGGATGAGCTCGATCGCACGCTCAGTCGGCAGGTAGGTGCGCCGGCGGCGGTCGGCCTCATCGACCCGGCGTTCGAGGAGGCCGGCCTCGACCAGACGGTCGAGTCGGTCCACCTTGATGTTGGTCGCGATGCCCTCCTTCGCCGCAATCTCGGAGAACCCGTAGCGATGGACGAGCAGGATGTCGCGCAACACCACGAGTGTCCACCGATCGCCGATGAGGTCCAGCGTCGCGGCGATGGGGCAGTCGGATCGCCTCATGTAGCGAGTATCGAATACTGACTTGCATTTAGCAAGTGACCTTGTGATCGGGTGTGGACTTCGCACCGGTAGCCGCGGACTCAGTTTCCCGACTCGACCTTGGCGGTCCAGTCCAGGACGTGTTGGAGATAGGTCTCGACGTTGTCCTCCCATGAGTAGTGCGCGGCGTCGGGGATGACGGCGAACGCGCTGTTCGGCAGGAGTTCGCTAAGTCGCTTGGAGTTGCTCATCGCGACGAAGGTGTCGTGCTCGCCGTGGAGCACGAGGACAGGCGTCGTGATCGACGGGTAGTCCGCCATCAATCGCGGCACGC
>CAZGPT010000144.1:0-8267 GCA_964527015.1 uncultured Mycobacterium sp.
AGCACGAGGACAGGCGTCGTGATCGACGGGTAGTCCGCCATCAATCGCGGCACGCTGCTCGGGTAGCTCTGCAGGAAGCCCAACTGGCCACGGAGCTTGCCTGGCCCTGTCGAGCCGTCGCGGAAGTCCTTCAGTACCGCCTTCGGCGGCCGTTCCTTACGGAAGCCGATGCTGTTCGCCGAATGTGCGTAGAAGCTTCCGCCCACGTGGCGGCCGAGTGAGCGGTTGGCCAGCCCGAACAGTCGGGAGTTCACCAGCAGCCGGAAGATCAGTTCACCTTCGACGGGCGAGATGGTCCCGGCATCGCCGCCGACGATCGATGCGATCCGGTCGGGGTTGTCGGCGACGAACCGAAGCGCGATGGGTGTGCCGATATCGGGTCCGACGAAGTGCGGACGCTCGAGTTCGAAGTGATCCAGGATTGCCCCGAGGAATGCGCCGTGCTGGTCGACGGTGGTCACGTCGGCGGCGGCGTCGGATCCGCCGTGGTTCGGCAAGTCGACGGCGACGAGATCGAATCGCTCGGCCAGCCGGCTCCACATGTTCCGGTAGGTCAACACGCTCATGGGTTGGGGGGAGGTCATCAGCATCTGGGGCGCGCCGGGCTTGCGTGCTGCTGCGAAGCGAAGGCGGTGGCGGCCCCCGACGATCGCGTGGTCGAACTGCATCGCCATGTGTCTGGTCGTCATCCCGGCATCATCGGCCACTCACTTGCAATTAGCAAGTGATATTGTTAGCTTGCAAGCGGCAAGCCAATCGAGGACGGGACGAGGATGCGATTCAACGGGCAGCGGATAGTGATCACCGGCGGCGGTTCGGGCATCGGCTTGGCCATGGCCCGCGCCTTCGCCGACGAGGGCGCCACTGTCATCATCACCGGCCGAACGGAGGCGAGGCTGCGGCAGGCGGCGTCATCGCATCCGTCGATATCCGGGGTGGTGTGTGACGTCTCCGATGACGAGCAGGTGGTCGCGCTGCGCGACGCCGTCGAATCCCAAGGCGGCGTGGACATCCTGATCAACAACGCGGGGGTTCTGCTGGCCTTCGACGTGACCAAGGGGTTCGCCCTCGAGAGCCAGCTGCGCGAGATCGCCATCGACGCCGCGGGACCGGTCCGTGTGGTGCATCACTTTCTGCCCGGCATGCTGACCCGGCCCTCGGTGCTGGTAAATGTCAGCTCCGGGTTGGCCTATGTTCCCTGGACCGCCGCGCCGGTGTACAGCGCCAGCAAGGCGTTCCTGCACTCCTATACCCAGAGCCTGCGCGCACAGCTTGCCGGGACCTCGGTGCGGGTGGTGGAACTCCTGCCGCCGGTGGTGGATACGCCGATGGCAAGTGAACTGGACCCGTCGTTCTCCCGGATGGCGCCCGAGAAACTCGTGTCGGTCTTTCTTCACGACCTGTCCCGGGGAAGGAGCGAAATCGCACCGGGGCAGTCGACTCAGCTGAAGTGGTTGAGTCGCTTCGCGCCGCGGCTGATCTTCGGCCAGCTCAACAAGAATCCGCGGGGGCAGGCGGCCTGAACGGGTACGACAAACTCAAGCGAAAGGGTGCACGATGAATTTGGTCGTCGTGTGTGGAGCCAGCGGCATGGTCGGTCGCGAACTGATCGACACATTGACGGAGCGAGGGACGCCGTTCGCTGTTGTCGGTCGCGATCCCGCCCGGCTTGCCGATCAGTTCCCGACAGCGCGACGGTGCATGTCGTGGGAGGGCTTCCGGGATGGCGATTCAAGCGATGTCGGGACCATCGTCAACCTCGCCGGTGCCGGGGTCAACGATGAGCGCTGGAGCCCCGCGTACAAGAAGACCATGACCGAGAGTCGGCTCGCGAGCACCACGATCTGCGCGAGCGTCTGCGCGGAGAATCCGACAATTCATCTGATCAACGCATCGTCGGTGCACGCGTATGGCATCTACCCCGATGACCACCCGACCTTCACCGAGTCCGACCGCGACCGACGAGTGGGAACGTGCTACCTCCAGGAACTGATCGACGACTGGGAGGCGGCGACGCTGCCCGCCACCGACGCGGGTAGCGCAGTTTCGCTGCTGAGGATCGGTGTTGTGCTGTCAATGGACGGCGGAGCGCTGCCACCGCTGGCCACGCCGTTCACGTTCTTCGTCGGCGGTCGGTACGGCACCGGCAAGCAGGTGATGTCGTGGATAAGTCTGCGCGACGTGGTCGCTGCGATTGTCTTCCTGATCGACCGCCCGGATATCGAGGGGCCCGTCAACGTCGTGGCCCCCAACGCCGTCACCAACGCAGAGTTCGCTCGAGCGTTGGGCAAGGCGATGAAACGCCCTTCGGCGGTCCCGTTGCCTGCGGCCGCCGTTCGGCTGATCCTCGGTGAAGCCGGCGACGAACTCGTGCTGGCCGGGCAACGGGTCTCACCGACCACGCTGCTCGATGCGGGTTTCGAGTTCGCCGATCGTGACATCTCGAACTGCCTTGAACACCTGACCGCGCGGCGGGCGGCATGACCACCACGACCCGGAACCCATCGACTCGACCCACCAGGAGCGCCCCATGACACCGGATCTGCCACCCGACGTCTCACCTGATGACGCCGACATTCTCTGGACGGCTTCCGGTCGGCCGTTCGTGCGAACCCCTGACGAATGCTTCACCGACCTGCCGGATTATCCGTGGGAGCCGAACTACGCCGAGGTGGACGGGATGCGGATGCACTACGTCGAGGCCGGCGATCCCGAGGGCGAGGTGGTGCTGCTGCTGCATGGACAGCCCGATTGGAGCTACCTGTACCGCAGCATGATCCCGCTGCTTGCCGCGTCCGGCAACCGGGTGATCGCCCCGGACTTCATCGGCTTCGGCAAGTCCGACAAGCCGGTCCAACTCGCCGACTACCGCTTCCTGCAGCATGTCGCCTGGACCGAGGAGTTCATCGACGTGCTCGGCCTCGACGGGATCACCCCGGTGGTGCAGGACTGGGGTTCGCTCATCGGGCTGCGCTGCGTCGGCCACCGGCCCGACCTGTTCGCCCGGATCGTGGTCGCCAACGGCAACCTGCTGGTGCTGCCCGAAGGTGCGGAGATTCTGACCCTCCCGGACTCGCTGGAACCGCAGGATCTCGAGTTCCCCGACGTGATCGGCCCCGGCGGCGGGATGAACATGTTCCAGGCCTGGGCGACCTATGCGCTGGTCGGCAAGGACTTCATGCCGTCGGTGCCGATGCGGGCCACCATCCAAGCTCCCATCACCGACGCCGAACTCGACGCCTACGACGCACCGTTCCCGTGCCGGATCTACATGGCCGGCCCGCGGACCTTTCCATCGCTGGTGAACACCGTCGGCGATGTGCCCACCAACGCAGCGGCCCGCGCCGTTCTCGAGGAATTCGACCGCCCGGTGCTGGGCTGTTTCGGGCTGCGCGATCCGATCTTCGCAACCCCCGACTCGATCGCCGCGACGCGGGAACGGATCGCGGGCGCGGCCGGACAGCCGCACCATGACTACCCCGATGCCGGACACATGATCCAGGAAGATGTCGGCGACGATCTCGCGGCGCGGATCGCCGCGTGGATCGCTGCCACTCCTCGACCCTGAAGTTGCCCCGGCAACCGATCAGTAGGCGCCTCCGTGGCTGAAGATGGCGCGCGGATTGTCGACCAGCATGGTGGTGATCTGCTCCTCGGTCACGCCACGCTGCCGCAGGGCGGGAAGCACGTCATTGTGGATGTGCAGATAGTGCCAGTTGGGCAGCACCACCGGTAGCGCCGCTTCGGGCAGCCAGTCGACATAGCAGGCGGCGTCGTGGGCGAGCACCATCCGGTCGGCATGGCCGCGTTCGCACAGCGTCGCCACGATGCCGACCCGATCCTCGAAGCCCAGGATGTTGTCCAGACCGAACCGGTCCATGCCGAGGTAGGAGCCGGCCGCGATCAGTTCCTCCAGATAATCCACATCGGTGCTGTCACCGCTGTGCCCGATGACCACCCGGCTCAGATCCACCCCCTCCTGGGCGAAGATGCGCTGCTGATCCAGCCCGCGGCGGCTGCGGGCGTGGGTGTGGGTGGTGATGGGCACGCCGGTGGCCCGGTGGGCCTGCGCGACCGCCCGCAGCACCCGCTCCACCCCGGGAGTGACGCCGGGTTCATCGGTGGCGCATTTCAGGATCGCCGCCCGGACGCCGGTCCCGGCGATGCCCTCGGTGATATCGCGGACGAACATGTCGACCATCGCTTCGGGTCCGCCGATCGCGGTTCCCGGTCCGGTGAAGTGGAAGTACATCGGGACGTCGGCATAGGTGTAAAGACCGGTGGCCACGATGATTCGAAGGTCGGTGCGCTCGGCAATCCGCTGGATACGCGGGATGTAGCGGCCCAGTCCGATGACGGTCGGATCGACGATGGTATCGACGCCGATCGCTTTGAGCGCGTTGAGTTTCTCGACGGCGGCTTCCTCGCGGGCCCGCTCGTCACCCCACCGTTCCGGAAAGTTGGCGATGATCTCCGGGGAGAGCACGAAGACGTGTTCGTGCATCAGGGTGACGCCGAGGTCGGTGGTCGCAACCGCGCCTCCTACCGTGTCGACGTCGGTGCGGGCGGTGGTGCCGCTATCGGTGCCCATGGCGCCGACATTACGGCGAAGTGCTTGCGGCGGTGCCGGTTTCATCCTCGTCCGGGTCGTCCCCGACGTCGTGGCCCGGATCGTCGTCTCGGTCTGAAGCCGGCGGCGGCACCGGCAGCAGCGACGCCGCCAGCGCGCCCAGGGCGATCAGCGCGGGCAGTTGGACCCAGGGCGACTGCCCGATATAGCCGTCCACCGAGCGCCACGGGTACCGCGAGAGCAGCGCCCCGGCCAGGATCAACCCGGAGGCGGCGGTGATCAGGGTCAGCCGGTCGAACAGCGGCTGCCGAGCCCGCAGTAGGTGGCTGGCGGTCAGTGCGGCCCCGAATACGGCCAGCCCGCCGACTCCGCCGATCAGCGCCCCGGCCGCGAGCAGCCCGACGATTCCGAGTACGCCCGGGGTCCACGGCCGGGCCGGCGCGTCGGACCGCGGCAGCCGGCGCGCCGGCAGCAGCGCCATCAGCAGCAGCATCGGCAGCAGCGCCAGGCCCACCGTCAGACCGGCCCGGTAGGGGGCGTTGGAGGGGAAACTCAGTGTGACCGTGCCCTGCCGGCCGGCCGGCAGCACCCAGCCCTGCTGCCAGCCGTTGACGATCACCGGTGTCAGGGCGGCACCGTCGGCGGTATGGGCCACCCAGCCGGGGTTGACGCTCTCCGGTACCACCAGGACGCGGGCCACCGGCGAACGTTCCGCGGTGATCTGCCGCCGGTCCGGGCCCCACTCGGTCACCTCGGCCGGGGTGGGCACGGTGCCGGTCAACTCCCGCGCCAGCGGACCGTTGATCTCGGCGCCGTCGGCGATGAATGCCGGCCCGGGACTGATCAGCAACTCCTGCGGTCCGGCCGGCAGCGCGACCGGGGCGGGATCGCAGGCGCGGGCGGGCACCGGCCGGCCCTGCAACAGGTCATCCACGGTTGTCGACACCGAGGTCTGGACGAAGCGCCCGGATACCGCGACCACCGGGCCCTGCCCGCAGGGCACCTCGATGATCCGGGCCCGGTTGACGGCGGCATCGGCCGCCGCGATCGGGGTGCCGTCGGGTCCCAGCGCGGTGACCTCGGCCAGGCCGGGCGGCTTGAGCTGGTCGAAACCGAGCGCGGTGCGGTCGATGACGTCTTCCCAGTCCAGCAGGCTGACCCGGATCGTGTCGGTGACCCGGGGCCGCAACGACACCGTCTGCGTGCCGGCCTCGGCACTGAGGCTGCGCACCTCGGGGCCGTCGCCGAGGTCAACCGCGACCAGCGTGGGATGGGTGGGCAACGGCGAGCCGCTGGGCGTCAGCCGCAGACCGGTGACCTCGGTCGGGCTGGGCAGTGTCACGGTGAGAGTCGGCGAGGCCAGGTGCTGGCCGGAACCCTGGGCGGCGGTCCAGGCGGTGCGCGGATCGCCGTCGGTGGCGGCGTAAGCCGATCCCTGTACGTCGATCAGGTCGGCGTTGCCCTGGGACCGGGTGGCCCCGGGTGCGGCGATCAGGTCGGCCAGCCGCGGGCCCTGCCGGGCCCGCACCCAGACCGTCGGTGTCACCTCCATCGCGGTGGGCACGGTGAGCGTGCGGCTCAGCGTGACCGGCTCCTCCGGTGCGACCGCCATAGACGCTGCGCAGTGCACCCCGTCGGGGGAGTCGGCGCAGCCGTCGCGGCCGAGCAGTTCGGAGCCCAGATCCCAGGCCGCTACCGCCGACCCGGCCGGCGGCGCCGGCACGACCACGGTGTGACGCAGGTCGACCGGATGGGCGAATCCGGATGCGTCGTACTGGGTCACGGTCAGATCGGTGATCCCGAACTGGACCCCGGAGGATCCATCGTCGGTGCCCGCCGCGGTGATCCGCACCCACGGCGTCTCCCCGTAGGGCAGCGCCACCGTCAGCGGTGTGCCCGGTGTGTCGAAGCTCAGGGTGGTGGTGCCGTTGACCGTCGAAACCTGGATCCGGCGGACCTGCGCGCCGACGGCGGTGGCACTGGGGGTCACCGTCAGCGTGGCGTTGGTAACCGGCCGGTCGAAGTCGATCTGCAGCCACTGCCCGATCGCCGGTTCCAGCGAGTTGGACACCCATGCCGTCGCCGAATCCTTGTCCACCGCGGCTACCGGACTGCTGGACGGTGCGACGTTGGGCAAGGCGGTGGCGTCCGAGGAGGAACTCGAGGCGCTGAGCCGCCCGCCCGACCATTGACCCCACACCGGTGCCGCGCCCGGGGAGGGATAGTCGGGCACTCGGTTGAAGGTGTTGCGCCGGTCCCCGTCGGCCCGGACCGCCGAGGAGTGGTCGTCGACCCGGCCGTAGTCGGTTTCGCGCTGAACCGGCGTGTCGGTGACGATGACACCCCGCCCGGCGGGTGGCGACAGCCCCGCCCGCCGCGCGTCGGCGGTCAGCAGCATCGGCCCCAGCGGCGGCCGGCCTGCCAACCGCCGGCGTTCGTCGATGCGCAGCAGCGACTCCGGGCCGCCGGCCACCTGGACCATCGCCGTGGCGTCGGCCAGATAGGGGGCGCCGGGATTGGCCGTCCCGGGGCCGGGGGCGTCCGGCCCGACCGGCATGACCCGGTAGATCTCGATGGCCGGGAACAGCGGTCGCAGGCCGCTGTCGCTGATGAAACCCGCCACCGTCCCCGGGCCCACCGGCTCACCGAACTCGGCCACCTTCACCAGACCCGGCGAACCGTCGACGGCGCGGTGCACCAGTAACGGTCGGGCCGAGCGCGACGTCTCAGGGTCGAGATCATTGCGCAACACCACATACGAGATCCCCTGGCGGATCAGCGTATCGGCCAGCCCGGCCGAGGGCCGGCCCGCCGCGAAGAGCCGCTGCACCGAATCCAGCGCCCGGATGGTCTGCGGGGGGGTCAGCGGTATGGAATCTCTTACTCCCCAGGGGAATTCGCCGAGAACCTGGAAGGGTTCATCGTGGCTGTTGCCCCACACCTGATTGGCGAACGGTGCGCCGGGAGCCACCAGCACCCGTCCCGGAATCGGGTCCCCGGTGTTGTGCTCGGTGAGCCAGCCGGCGGCCTGCTGCCAGTAGTCCGGGATGGCGCGGAAGGTGCCCGAGGGTGCGAGTCGGCCGGTCCAGGCCAGCGAGGTGGCCACCGCCAGCGCGGTGAGCACGACGATCCCGGCCGCTATCCGCCGGTCGCCCTCGGGGTGGGAGAACGCGCGCGTCCAGACCGGGCGGGGGGCGCTGCCGGGCAATGTGATCCGGCCGAGCAGATGTACCAGGCCCAGGGCCAGTGGTATCCGGATCACCGGTTCCAACTTGTGCACGTTGCGCAGCGGCGCGCCTGCCCCGTCCAGGAAGCTCTGGACCTCGGCTGCCAGCGGTGCGCCCAGGCCGCCGGAGTAGCCGGCGGTCAGGAGCGCCAGTCCGACCAGCAACATGGTGACCAGCCGGCCCCGCGCCGGCATCGACCGCAACGCCAGCCCGGCCAGTCCGCCCGCGGCCACCAGGATGGTGGCCAGCACCATCGTCGGCTGGGTCACCAGCGACGAGGCCGCGGTGGCGGTGGGCGCCACGAACGGGGTCCAGGCCGATGTGCCCCGTAACGTCTCGGTGAGCGAGGTCCACTGGGTGGTCACTCCGGAGGACTCGATGAAGTCCAGGAATGGCGGGCTGATCCGGCCGAGCAGCAGCAGCGCTCCGACCCACCAGGCGACGGCCAGTCCCGAGGCCAGCGCCCACCA
>CAZGPT010000145.1:0-8208 GCA_964527015.1 uncultured Mycobacterium sp.
CCGAGGACACCAAACCCCTCGGCTGCGCGCCCATTCCGCGAGGCGATGCGCCGCCGGGTGCGGTGCATCCGGCACGAGTGGCAGGTCTTCGGACTCGCAGGCCCACACCCTCGCGGGTGTCCCTAGTGGCCGTCGCTTCCCAGCCCGTCGGGGCCAGTGCTCGTGACGACGTTCGTTCCTGCATACCGCTGCGGGACAGTCCCGGATTCCCACCGGGTTCCCTCTCGCGGTGCGCCAACCGCCCGCACCGCTCGATTACCCGGCCGAACATGCGTCCCACCGGGCAAAACCACTCGCACGGCGGACAGTATCAGCCGCGGGCCCGCCGATCGTCACTATCGCGGTGCAGACCTGAACCAAAATTCAGTGTCCGTGAAAAATTCAGTGTCCGTGAAAATCGTCCATGGAGTTGTACACGCCGACGCGACGAAGATACGCGTCGCGCAAGCGAACGGGCAGCACCCCGGTGAGGATCTTATTGATCCGCGACGTCCACGGCAGGACGACGAAGGGGCGGCCTTCGAGCATGGCCGCCCAGGTCTCCTCGACAACGTCATCCTGGTTGAGCATCGGGGTGAAAAGGATGCCCTTTGCCCCGTCGAACATGCCGGTGTTGATGTAGGTCGGGCAGACCGTGGTGATCTTGACCCGGTGGTGGCCGGCCTGTTCGAGTTCCAGCCGCACCGAATCGGAGAACCCGACGGCCGCCCATTTGGAGGAGGCGTAGGCCGCCATGCGCGGGATGGCGTTGAGTCCCGCCGAGGACGCGATGGTCACCAGCCGGCACGGTTTGCCGGATTCGATCATCGCCGGCAGGAACTCCCGCGCTACCCGCATCGGCGCGATGGCATTAACTTCCATCGTCAACACGAAGTCCTTCGGGTTGTTGTCCCAGAAGTAGCCGTTGCCGCGGACGATCCCGGCGTTGTTGAACAGCACATGGATCGTGCCCACCTCGTCGCGGACCCGTTCGGCTGCCTGCGCCACCCGGTCCTCGGAGGTGACGTCGACGGTCTCGTGGTGGACGGTGCCGCCGGCGGCCTCCAATTCGGCAGCGGTTTCTTCCAGTGCGGCGGAATTGGCGTCCCACAGCACCACCGCGGCCGCGCCCTCTTCCACGGCGCGGGTGGCGAAAAGCTTGCCCAGTCCCATCGCCGCGCCGGTGACGAGGACGTTCATCCCCTTGACGGATTCCATGACTGAACTCCTTTTGGGCTTCAACAATCGTTGGTTACGTTCTACCCGATGAAAATGGTTCCTCCGACAGATGACCGCGGCACCGGAAGTCGTGGGCACCTAACATCGGCATAGACATGAAAGACAACGACATGGATGTGCGCCCGGCCCCGACTGGAGCGGCGACACAACGCCTCGCGATAGAAGCCCTCCGGCGCCGGACCTTCGCCGTCATCAGCCACCCCGACGCCGGGAAGTCGACGCTCACCGAGGCACTGGCCCTGCACGCCCGGGTGATCACCGAGGCAGGTGCCATCCACGGTAAATCCGGGCGGCGCGCGACGGTGTCGGACTGGATGGAGATGGAGCAGGCCAGGGGCATTTCGATCACCTCGACGGCGCTGCAATTCCCCTACCACTCCCCCGATGGGCAGGACTGCGTCATCAACCTGCTCGACACCCCCGGGCACGCCGACTTCTCCGAGGACACCTACCGGGTGCTCAGCGCCGTCGACTGCGCGGTCATGCTGATCGATGCGGCCAAGGGTCTGGAACCGCAGACCCTCAAGCTCTTTCAGGTGTGCCGGCACCGCGGGATTCCGATTCTCACCGTGATCAACAAATGGGACCGGCCGGGCCGCCACCCACTCGAACTTCTCGACGAGATCCACGAGCGGATCGGACTCAAACCCACCCCGTTGACGTGGCCGGTCGGTATCGCGGGGGATTTCAAAGGGGTGCTGGACCGCGGCAGCGGTAACTTCATTCGGTTCACCCGCACGGCCGGCGGTGCCACCGCGGCACCCGAGGAGCACATCGCGCCGCAGGAAGCCGAGGAGGCCGCGGGCGCCGATTGGTCCACCGCGGTGGAGGAATGCGAACTGCTTTCCGCCGACGGTGGGGAGCACGACCAACAGGCGTTCCTGCGGGGTGAGACCACGCCCGTTCTGTTCACCTCCGCCGCGCTGAACTTCGGGGTGAACCAACTCCTGGACAATCTGGTGCGGCTCGCCCCCGCCCCGGGCGCACAATTCGACGTCGAGGGCAATCCGCGGCCGGTCGACTCGGCGTTCAGCGCGTTCGTCTTCAAGGTGCAGGCCGGGATGGACTCCGCCCACCGCGACCGGATCGCCTACGCGCGGGTCTGTTCGGGCACCTTCGAGCGCGGTGACGTCCTGACCCACGCCGCGACCGGCAAGCCGTTCGTCACCAAGTACGCCCAGTCGGTGTTCGGCCAGCAGCGCTCGACGCTGGACAGCGCCTGGCCGGGAGATGTGATCGGGCTGGCCAACGCGGCGGCGCTGCGTCCGGGCGACACCCTGTTCCGCGACGACGAGGTGCACTTCCCGCCGATACCGAGCTTCTCCCCCGAACATTTCGCCGTCGCCCGCGGTACCGATCCCAGTAAGCACAAGCAGTTCCGGCGCGGTATCGAACAACTCGGACAGGAAGGCGTTGTGCAGGTTCTGCGATCGGATCGCCGCGGCGACCAAGCTCCGGTGCTCGCCGCCGTCGGCCCGATGCAGTTCGAGGTCGCCAGCCACCGGATGGCGACGGAGTTCAACTCGCCGATCGCGCTGGAAAACCTGCCCTACACCGTCGCCCGGGCCGTCGACCCCGAGGATGCTCCCTTCGTGGACAAGCAGGTGTCGATGGAGGTGCTCACCCGCACCGACGGTGTCATGCTCGCCCTGTTCAGCACCAAATGGCGGCTGCAGGGATTCCAGTCGGACAACCCCGAGGTGCGGTTCAACTCGCTGGTGGCCGCGGGCGAGAACTGAGTCCTACGCCAGGCATCCGCCGGAGGGATCCGATCAGCCGCCCCGGGCGGCGCTCAACGCGCTGCGAAACTGCTCGACGGTGGCCAGTTCGGCGGTAACCGGCGCGGCGATCTCCTTCTCAGCGACGATGGCGACTTCAACGCGGAGGGCCGAGACAGCTTTGCGCGCCGCTCGTTTCGCGCTGGTCCGCGCCAGCCCCCGACCGAAGCCGGCCAGAACGGCGCCACCGAGCAGACCGACGACGAGGAGCAGCGTGGGAATGGGGATGCCCTCGACGGTCGGCGCCGCGGTAAGCGGGAACTGCAGATACTGCAGCCCGGCCAGTCCCAACAACCACAGTCCCCCGGCCACCGCAACGGCCAAGAGCACCCACTGCAACACCCCGAACACGCTCCACCAGCGCGGGTCTCGCGGCGGTACCAATGGCGCCCGGGTGACGGCCTGGTCGAGCTGATCGGCGAGGCCCGCCGATGCCCGATCGGCCACCGTGCGGGTGCTCTGCACCCATGCCTGCGGAGCTCCCGTGCTGGCCTTGTCGGCATAGTCCAGAACCGCGGTATTGGCCCGGGCCCTGGCCACCGGGTCGTTGGACGGCAGCGACGAGCGCACCAGGCGGGGATCGACGCCGGGGCGTTCGAGCCGGAGTTGGGCAATCGGGTCCCTGCGCAGGCGGGCAACCCATTTCAGCGGCGGCCATCCGACGGATTGCACGGCCTTGCGTTGACTCGATTTCTCGATCGCCGCCGTGATCACCGGCGCGCCGGCCGCATCGGTCAGAACATCGGTCAGCCGCGCCAGATCTGCGGAGTCCGTACCGGCGACCGGCGTCCCCGGGTCCTCGGCGGCCTGCGCCAACCCGTCGGAGGCCGTTGCGACGTCGGCGGCTAATCTGGCCAGCGCGGTCCGCCGGCCGCTGACCGAGGTGAGAATCCGCTCGGCGAGGTGTTCCAGGCCCTCGCCGCTGCGGTTGGACGTGGCCAGGACGACGGCATCGGACAGTCCGTCCTCGGCCACCAGTCGTCGCAGATGCGACAGGCATTGCTGGGCGTCGGCAACGGTCAGCTTGTCGACCTGATTGAGCACGACGACGGTGACCTCGTCGTGGCGGGAGAAGCGCCGCAGATACTGCTCGTGCACCAGGGCGTCGGCATATTTCTGCGGGTCCAGCACCCACACCATCAAGTCCACCCGCTCGACGAAGTGATCCACGTGAGCCCGGTGCGCGGACTGGGTGGAATCGTGGTCGGGCAGATCGATGAGCACCAGGTCGGCCAACCCTTCGGCCCCGCCCTCGGCAACATGCCACCGGCTGACACCCAGCCACTGCAGCAATGCGATCGTCTCCGGTGCCTCCCGCCAGATCGCCGCCAACGGCTCGGACGTGGTGGGCCGCAGCACGCCAACTGTGGCCACTTCCTCGCCCACGATCGAATTGAACAGCGTGCTTTTTCCCGCTCCGGTGGAACCCGCGAAAGCCACCACCGTGAGCTGCTCGGACAGGCCCCGCCGGGCCTGCGCCCGGTCGGCTGTCGAACGGGCCTCCGCGATCGCCGGCGGGGCCAGTCGCCCCTCACCGAGATCGGCGGCCTCGGCCAGGCCGGCAAGCCTGCGGTCGAGGGCAGGCCCGTCGATATGGGGCACGGATTCAGCGCGCAGCGGGTTGAGCCGAGCGAGTAGGTCCTTCATCACGGGCCGTTCCACCAATCCCGCAGCGACTCGCGCCACTTCCTCCGTGGCTTCTCCCGTTGGGCTGCCGGTTCGTCCGGCGGCGGCGGACTGGCCGGCCACATCGCTCCGGCATCCTCGGCATTCCGTGCCTGCTGTACTCGCAGCGCGGCGGCCTCCAGGCGAACGGGCAGCTCCTTTTCGAGTTCCAGCGCGTCCAGCCGGACCAGAAAACGCCCCTTCTCCTCGGCCATCAGCCGCTCGACGCGGGTCCGTAGCTTCTCCAGGGCCATATTCGACATTCGCCGCACCCCGTCTTCACCGAAGACCGCCTCGAGCAATTTCTGGGCCAGCGCCGAGGATCCACCGGCAATGCCGATCTCGGCGCCGGAAAGTCCCCCGGTGGTCGAGAAGACCACCACCATCAGCGCCAGCGCCACCGCGTTCACTCCGTAGGCCATTGCCCGCGCGGTCTGCCGCTTGTCCGCACCCTCGGTGCGGATCATCTCCAACAGGTCGCCCTGCCAATCCCGGACGAGCGCGGCAGCGCGGTCGGGCAGGTCGCCGGAGGCTCGCGCGAGGTCGGATCCGGCAAGCAGCGCGCGCCCGGCGTCATCTGCGCGCCAGGCGAGATCGGCCCGACGCGACGCCTCGTTGGCGGCCTCCACCAACAATGTGGCCAGACCCGACTCGATCGCCTCGCTGACCCGTTCCGGCGGCGCGGGGTCACCCCGGACCGCGGCACTGATGCGGTCCCGCAGGCGGCCGACGCCCTCCTCCAGTCGCTTGAGCAGTTGGCCGGTTCCCACGAACTCCTGCCAGCGGGCCAGCACCTCACCACGCATGAGCGAGCCGTCCGATGCGGCTTCTTCCAAGGCGGCGACGGCCCGTGCGTAGGGCCGATCCACGGACACGTGTAGCCGGTCCGCGGTATCGCACTGCAGCGCAACGGCATCGGCGATCAAGGGAATATCAGACACGATGTGACCCACCGCGCCGTCGAGGGTACGTCGGGACACAGCAGCGCGCGTCGTCGCGTCTGCGACCAGCTCGCCCAGCCAGGTCTGCATCTCGGCCAACCGGTCGGCCGGAAGCATGCCGTCGGTCAGTGGCGACTCTGGCACAACGAACAGCGGCGCATTCACCAGGCCTTCCTCTGCAAGCAGTTGCCGCACATGGGTGGTCACTTCGGCCATCGCCTCAGCGGGCACCCGGTTGAGCACGATCACCACCGCGGCATTGCGGTCCACCGCCGCCCGCAACGCCGCCCAGGGCACCGCATCGGCGTAGCGCGATGCGGTGGTGACGAAGATCCACAGGTCGGCCGCGGCCATCAGCATGCCGGCCATCTCACGGTTGCTCTGCGACACCGAGTCCAGGTCAGGTGCGTCGAGCAGGCCCATTCCGGCCGGAACCTCCTCCACGGCGACCAATCGCAATCCGAATACGTCGTCGGCGCCGGCCAGCGCGGTTCCGCCGGTGATACGGGGCAGCCGGGGCAGGATCCGTTCAGAGGCAAACCATTCCGCGTCGGCCGGGTTATAGGCGAGCACCGGATGGCGCGTCGTCGGACGCAGAACCCCCGGCGTCGTCACCGGCCTGCCGACCAGGCGGTTGACCAAGGTGGACTTGCCGCTGCCGGTAGAACCCCCGACGACGGCCAGCAGTGGCGCATCGACGTCGCGGAGCCGGGGCAGTATGTAATCGTCGAGTTGGTTGGTGAGGGTTCCCGCCGCGGACCTCGCCGCATCCGCACCCGGGACCAGTAGCGGTATCCGCACCCGGCTCAATTCATCCCGCAGCGATTCCAGCGGCGACAACAAGGATCCGGACACGCGTTCATCCTGCCGCAGGTATTCCCTCAGCGGGCGGGGATGGCTCAAGCCAACGTTGCCCCGCACCAGCACCGACTACAGCTCCGCGACACTTCCGCCGTCGACCGACCACGAACGGTCCACCCGCACGTTCTGCAACATCCGGCGGTCGTGGGTCACCAGTAAGAGTGCACCCTCATAGCTGGCCAGCGCCGCCTCCAGTTGTTCGATAGCGGCCAGGTCGAGGTGGTTGGTCGGTTCGTCGAGAACCAGCACATTCGTGCCACGGGCTTGGAGCAACGCCAGCCCGGCGCGGGTGCGCTCACCCGGTGACAGCTCGTCGACCGGGCGATCCACATGGTCGGCACGCAGCCCGAACTTCGCCAGCAGGGTTCGGACATCGGCGGTCGACCACGACGGCATCTGCCGTTCGAAACGATCCACCAGCCGGTCTGGGCCGGAGAATTCGGCGCGGGCCTGGTCGATCTCGCCGATCGCGACGTTGGCGCCCAGGCTCGCACGGCCCTCATCGGGAGCCCGGCGGCCCAGGAGAAGTCCGAGCAGGGTCGACTTTCCCGCCCCGTTGGGGCCGGTGATGCCCACCCGCTCGCCCGCATCGACCTGGACCGAAACCGGGCCCAGGACGAAATCTCCTTGTCGGACAACGGCATTGTCCAGTGTCGCAACCACCGAACTGGAACGGGGCGCGGCTCCGATGGTGAACTGGAGATTCCATTCCTTGCGGGGTTCGGCGACCTCCTCGAGCCGG
This sequence comes from uncultured Mycobacterium sp., assembly GCA_964527015.1. Taxonomy (GTDB): domain Bacteria; phylum Actinomycetota; class Actinomycetes; order Mycobacteriales; family Mycobacteriaceae; genus Mycobacterium. The sequence goes on from CAZGPT010000145.1 coordinate 7,206, forward strand.
GCGATCCGGCTTTCCATCTGCCGCACCTTCTGGGCCTGCTTCTCGCTGGACTCGCTGGCGGCGCGGCGGCGGATCTTGTCGTTATCGGGGGCTTTGCGGATCGCGTTGCGCACACCCTGGCTGGACCATTCCCGCTGTGTGCGAGCTCGAGCCTCCAGATCGGCTTTCTTCTCGGCGAACTCCTCGTACTGTTCCCGCTTGTGCCGGCGAGCGACCTGACGTTCCTCCAGATAGCTGTCGTAGCCGCCGCCGAACACCGTGGTGGCGTTCTGGGCCAGGTCCAGTTCCAGAACACGAGTCACGCTGCGGGCCATGAACTCTCGATCGTGGCTGACCAGCACCACGCCACCGCGGAGGTCGCGCACAAACCCTTCCAGCCGGGCCAATCCGTCGAGGTCCAGATCGTTGGTCGGCTCGTCGAGCAGGACGATGTCGAAGCGCGACACCAGCAGGGCCGCCAACCCCACCCGGGCCGCCTGCCCACCGGACAGGGCGGTCATCAGGGTTGAATCGGGTTGCACCGCGTCGGAATTCAGGCCCAGGTCCGCAAGTAACGCCGGAAGGCGCTCCTCGAGGTCGGCCGCACCGGTGGCCAGCCAGTGATCCAGTGCAGCGGAGTAGGCGTCGGCCGGACCGTTACCGCGGGAATCGTCCCCGCAATCCCCGCCGGTGGCCGCCAACGCCGCGGTGGCCGCTTCCATCGCGTGTGTGGCGGCGCTGCACCCCGCGCGGCGCCCGATATAGGCGGCCACCGTCTCGCCGGAGACCCGCTCGTGTTCCTGCGGCAGCCACCCGACGAAGGCATCCGCCGGAGCTAGGCTGACCGCACCTTCGAGTGGGTCGAGTCCGCCGGCCAGGATCCGCAGCAGGGTGCTCTTCCCGGCGCCGTTGGCACCGACGACACCGACCACATCACCCGGCGCCACCGTCAGGTCCAGCCCCTCGAAAAGGGTGCGGTGGGCGAATCCGCCGGCCACATTCTTCGCGACAAGGGTTGCGGTCA
>CAZGPT010000146.1:0-1741 GCA_964527015.1 uncultured Mycobacterium sp.
TCTCGTCGAGGACATCAGAGGTGTCCAGGGCCGCGGCCATATCGTTGACGACGACCGTTGCCCCGGATCGGGCCAGTCCGATGGCCTCGCCCCGACCCAGGCCTGCCGCAGCGCCGGTCACCACCGCGACACGGCCGGAAAGGTCGATCAGGCCGGCATCATGGGCGGGGTCGGGGGCGGGGTCATATGTTCCCAAGTCGCTAATACCTCTAGTCCCGGCGGCTCAGCGCGGCACGGGGGCACTCGGCGATGGCCTGCTCGGCAAGCGCCTCCCGGTCGTCGGGGATCGGATCCGCGGTGACTACCGCGTACTCCTGATCGTCGAGTTCGAACAGGTCCGGAGCGATCCCCACGCATACGGCATTACCTTCGCAGCGATCCGAATCGACGACGACTCGCATGACAACCTCCTAGGCCGGACGTTCCTGAAACTCCCCGAAACAACGATACGACCAAAGCAGCCGGTGGCCGCCCCGAACGTCGCTGGACCCCCAGACTAGAACGTGTTACAACCAAAGGGGGCAGGCGGTCCGTCGACTGTGGTCGGACGCCGACACATCACCGAGAGTCATTATCGAGCCGGAGGTCGCAGGAATGCGGATCAGCTACACCCCGGAACAAGAGGAGTTGCGCCGCGAACTGCGGGCCTACTTCGACACCCTGATGACACCGGGGCGCCGGGAAGCCCTGATGTCGACCGCCGGTGAGTACGGCAGCGGCAACGTCTACCGGGAGACGGTGGCCCAGATGGGCCGCGACGGATGGCTGGCACTGGGCTGGCCGACCGAGTACGGCGGCCAGGCCCGCTCGACGATGGATCAGCTGATCTTCACCGACGAGGCCGCCGTCGCCGGCGCACCGGTGCCGTTCCTGACCATCAACAGCGTCGCCCCGACTATCATGGCCTTCGGGACCGAGCAGCAGAAGACGTTCTACCTGCCGCGCATCGCTCGCGGCGATATTCACTTCTCGATCGGCTACTCGGAGCCGGGCGCCGGAACCGACCTGGCTGCGCTGCGCACCACGGCGGTCCGCGACGGCGAGGAATACCTGGTCAACGGCCAGAAGATGTGGACCAGCCTGATCCAGTACGCCGACTACGTATGGCTGGCGGTGCGCACCAATACCGAGGCCAAGAAACACCGCGGTATCTCGGTGCTGATCGTGCCCACCGACGCCGAGGGCTTCTCCTGGACCCCGGTGCACACCATGGCCGGGGCCGGCACCAGCGCCACCTACTACTCCGATGTCCGAGTGCCGGTCGACAACCGGGTGGGCGAGGAGAACGCCGGCTGGAAGCTGGTGACGAACCAGCTCAACCATGAGCGGGTGGCCCTCGTCACCGCGCAGCCGATCATCACCGCGCTGACCGAGGTGCGGCAGTGGGCGCAGAACACCAAGGATGCCCACGGCACGCGGCTGATCGACGCCGAGTGGGTGCAGCTGAACCTGGCCCGGGTTCATGCGAAAGTGGAATATCTCAAACTCATCAACTGGGAGCTGGCCTCATCGAGGTCGGAGGCACCGTCGGCGGCGGACGCTTCCGCGGCCAAGGTGTTCGGTACCGAGTTCGCCACCGAGGCCTACCGGCTGCTGATGGAGATCCTCGGGCCCTCGGCGACGCTGCGCCAGGGCTCGGCCGGTGCGCTGCTGCGAGGCAGGGTCGAACGGATGCACCGCTCGTCACTGATCCTGACCTTCGGCGGCGGCACCAACGAGGTCCAGCGCGACATCATCGGCA
>CAZGPT010000146.1:1841-8199 GCA_964527015.1 uncultured Mycobacterium sp.
CTGATCCTGACCTTCGGCGGCGGCACCAACGAGGTCCAGCGCGACATCATCGGCATGGCGGCCCTCGGCCTGCCCCGAGCGAACCGCTGACGACCGGAGGTACCGAAATGGATTTCACCAGAACCGAAGCAGCGCAGGACCTTTCCGGACTGGTCGATACCATCGTTGATGCCGTGTGCACACCCCAGCACCAACGCAAGCTGGACACCCTCGATCAGCGGTTCGATCAGATCCTGTGGCGCAAGCTGATCGACGCCGACGTTCTCAGCACCGCCGCACCGGAGTCGGTGGGCGGTGGCGGGTTCGGCTTGCTGGAACAGACGGCGGTCCTGACCGCGCTGGGTCGACAGCTTGCCGCTGTGCCGTTCCTGGAGTCTGTGGTTCTCGGGGCGGGCGCCCTGGCCGGATTCGGGTCAACCGAACTGCAGCGGGACTGGGCCGCACCGGCGGTCGCAGGCGAACGGATCGTAACGGTTGCCCTGGACGGCGAACCGGGCCAGGGACCGGTGCGGGCCACCCCGTCCGCTGATGGTTTCCTGTTGACCGGGACGCGAACCCAGGTGCCGTTCGGACCCGTCGCGGATGCATTCCTGGTCCCCGCTGAATCCGATTCGGGCACCGCGGTTTTCGTCGTTGCGGCCGACGATCCGGGCGTCACGCTGGCCGCGCAGGACACCACCGGACGAACCAGTGCGAGCGAACTGGACCTGGCCGGTGTCGAGGTGCGGGCCGACCGCATCGTCGGGGGCGAAGACGTGCTGACCTGGCTCGCCACCCGGCGAGCCGTGGGGCTCGCAGCATTCCAACTCGGGGTTCTCGAGCGCGCGTTGGAGCTGACCGCGGACTATGCCCGCACCCGGGAGCAGTTCGACCGTCCCATCGGCAGTTTCCAGGCTGTCTCACAACGGCTCGCCGACGACTACATCGACATCAAGGGTCTGCGCCTCACCTGCCAACAAGCGGCGTGGCGGCTGTCCGAGGATCTGCCCGCCGATATCGAAGTGGCCACCGCCGCCTTCTGGGCCGCCGAAGCGGGCCACCGAGTCGCGCACACCACCGTCCATGTTCACGGCGGAGTGGGAATCGACATGGACCACATCGTGCACCGCTACTTCATCACCGCCAAACAGATCGAGTTCGCTCTCGGCGGAGCCACCGCCGCGCTGCGGGTAATCGGTCGCGATCTGGCAGACACCCCGGCCTAGGGTGAGCAGCCCACCCACCGTCGCCGACCTGCTGGTGCCCCTGGCCGAGGTCGACGACCGGGGCATCCACGCCGATGACGGCACCTACTCGACGTGGCGCCGGCACATTCAGCTCGGCGCCGACCTCGCTGCCGCGCTGCGGACCCGACTGAATCCGGCCAAGCCACCGCATATCGGCATACTGCTGGGCAACACCCCGTTGTTCTCGGCACTGCTGGTGGCCGCCGGGCTCGGCGGGTTGGTAGCGGTCGGCCTGAATCCGACCCGCCGCGGAGCCGCCCTGCGTCGCGATATCGACCACGCCGACTGCCAGCTGGTTATCACCGATACCGATCCGGAGCCCCTTGGGCCGGACTTCACGCCGACGGATACCCCGGTACTGAACGCGGCGGCCCCCGACTGGGCCGAGGCTCTGGCGGCACACCGGGACTCCCCGATCGTCGGCGCCGACACCAGGTTCGACGACCTGTTCATGCTGATCTTCACCTCGGGCACCAGCGGCGAGCCGAAGGCGGTCCGCTGTACACACGAGAAGGTCGCCGTACCAGGGATGATGTTGGCGCAGCGATTCGGCCTCGGCCCGTCGGACACCTGTTACGTCTCGATGCCGCTCTTTCACTCCAACGCGGTGATGGCGGGCTGGGCGCCGGCCGTTGCGGCGGGTTCATCAATTGCGTTACGGCGCAAATTTTCCGCGTCTCGCTTCCTTCCCGACATCCGGCGGTTCGGGGCCACCTACGCCAACTACGTCGGCAAACCGATGTCCTATGTCCTCGCCACCCCGGAACTGCCAGACGATGCCGATAACCCGCTGCGGCTCATGTACGGCAATGAGGCAGCGCCGCGGGATATCGACCGGTTCGCGAAGCGATTCGCGGTGACGGTGGTCGACGGGTTCGGATCCACCGAGGGCGGGGTGGCCCTCGGCCGAACCCCCGACTCGCCGGAGGGCTCGCTCGGCCCGATAACCGACGAACTGGCGATTCTCGATGTTGACACCGGCCTGCCCTGCCCACCCGGCGTGGTCGGGGAGCTGGTGAATGTGGGCGGGCCGGGCCAATTCCGCGGCTACTACAAAGACGAGGCCGCCGAAGCGCAGCGCATGACGGGCGGCGCCTATCGCAGTGGCGACCTCGCCTACCGCGATGAAGCCGGCTACGTGTACTTCGCCGGCCGATTGGGCGACTGGATGCGGGTCGAAGGCGAGAACCTCGGCACCGCACCTATCGAACGGGTATTGCTGCGCTACCCGCAGATCATCGAGGTTGCGGTTTACGGGATTCCCGACGATGTCGGCGACCGGGTGATGGCGGCTCTGGTGCTGTCGGAACCGACCCGGTTCGATGTGGATGCGTTCAGTCGTTTTCTCTCCGAGCAGGACGATCTCGGCCCCAAGCAGTGGCCGTCCTATGTGCGGGTCGCCTCGACACTGCCGAGGACCGAGACCTTCAAAGTGCTCAAACGCCACCTATCAGCCGAAGCGCTGGACTGCGCCGACCCGGTGTTTCGCGTTCCCGGCTAGGATCGGCGGCGGTCAGGTGCCAACGAGATGCGAGGCCGAGGTTGAAGTTCAAAGCGAGTGTCGCCGTCGCCGTGTGGTTGGCTACTTGGCTCGGCACTGCGGTCGGGTCGCCGACGGCGCTGGCCGAACCGTGCCCGGACGTCGACGTCGTTTTCGCCCGAGGCACAGATGAACCGCCGGGAGTCGGCGTGGTGGGGCAGACCTTCGTCGACGCCTTCCGGGCGGATGTCGCCGGCACCAAGACTGTCGATGTCTATCCGGTGAACTATCCAGCCAGCAGGGACTACGCGACCGGTGTCGACGGCGTGATCGACGCCGGCAACCACGTCCGTGCTGTTGCTACCAGCTGCCCGGAAACCGAGATCGTGCTGGGCGGCTACTCCCAGGGCGCCGGAGTGATGGCCCTGCTGACCTCCGATGGCACTGCCGCCGATTCGGCGGCACTGCCGAATCTGCCCGGTCCGCTGCCGCCCGGGGTGGCCGACCGGGTTGCCGCGGTGGCCCTGTTCGGAAAGCCCTCGGACGCACTGGTGACCTCACTGGGCATACCGCCACTCACCGTCGGCCCGCTGTATGCAGCAAAGACCATCGACCTGTGTGTCGACGGCGATCCGATCTGCTCGAACGACCAGAACAACAGCATCGTCCCGCACCTGCTGTACGGGGTGAACGGGATGGCGGGCCAGGCGGCTCGATTCGCGGCCGGCCGGCTCTGACCTAACCCGCCAGCGACGGCATGACCGCCTCAATGAGGTGCGGACCGGGCTCGTCGAGCGCCCAGCGCAGCGCCTCAGCCAGTTCCTCAGCAGTTCCCGCGCGACGAGCCGGCACCCCCATGCCCTCCGCAATCTTCACGAAATCCAGTGCAGGCGGGGTCAGATCGAGCAGCGCCTCGGCCTTCGGCCCGGGTGGGCTGCCTTCGCTCTGCGCACCGACCCGCGCCAGCTCGATCCGCAGGATGTCGTAGGCGTGGTTGGCGTAGACGACGGTGGTGATGTCGAGGTTCTCCCGGCCGTGACTCCACAGCGCGGAAATCGTATACATCGCCGAACCATCGGATTCCAGGCACAGCACTGGGCGGTCCGGTTCGGCGATCGCCGCGCCGAGCGCCACCGGAAGCGCGTAGCCGATCGCGCCGCCGGTCAGCGTCAGCCAGTCGTGGGCCGGGGCACCGGCAGTGGCCTGCGGCAACAGAATTCCCGAGGTGTTCGCCTCGTCCACGACGATCGCCCGATCCGGCAGCAACGCCCCGATGACATCGGCAGCGTTCTGAGAGGTGAGTGGCCCGGACGGCAATTGAGGCCGGGCCGCCGGTGCAGTCGGAGCCGGGGTGTCCGGGGTCAGCCTGGCGGCCAGTCCGGTCAGTGCCGCACCGGCGCCGACGGGACCGGCCAGCGTATGTACGGTGCAATTCTCCGGCACCAGATCGCTGGGCATACCCGGGTACCCGAAGAAGGTGACCGGGGCGGCGGCGCCGGCCAGGATCAACTGCCTGATGCCGGCCAGTTGCACGGCGGCAGCCTCGCCGAAGTAGGCGATCCGTTCGGCTGCCGCGATCCCGGCTCCACGCTCCAGACGCGCGGGAAAGGTCTCGCAGAAAACCCTGACCCCGTAGGCCTGTGCCAGCCGGGCCGCGGCGTCCAAACCCTGCGCACGGGTCGCGTCGCCACCGACCAGGATCGCGGTCTGCTCGCCGGAACGCAGCGCCTCTTCCACCGAAGTGGTGTCCACGGAGACCGGTTCTCTTTGCTGCACAACGCTTCCTGCCCCTTCGGCGCCGGCGGTCCAGGACACATCGGCGGGCAGGATCAGCGTAGCGATCCGCTGCTCACCTCGGCTGTAGGTGATGGCCTCGGCGGTATCGGCAGCGATATCGGCCGGACTCATCGTGCGGCGCACCCATCCGGACACCGTGCCCGCCACCGAGTCGATATCGGATTCCAGCGGCGCGTCGTAGCGCTTGTGATAGGTGGCATGGTCGCCGACCACCGCCACCATCGGCACCCGGGCCCGCCGGGCGTTGTGCAGATTGGCCAGGCCGTTGCCCAGACCGGGACCAAGATGTAACAGGACGGCGGCCGGGTCCCCGGACATCCGCGCATAACCGTCAGCCGCCCCGGTGGCCACACCCTCGAAAAGCGTTAGGACACCACGCATCCTGGGTACGCTGTCCAGCGCCGCGACGAAGTGCATCTCGGAGGTTCCCGGGTTGGCGAAGCACACCCGAATACCGTTGTCGACGAGGGTGGTGATGAGTGCCTGCGCGCCGTTCACCGCACTGACTCTAGTCAGGCAGCGCCCAGTAACGCCGAGACATCGAGCAGCACCAGTTCATTGTCATCGATGCGACCAGGTTCGCGACTGCGCGAGTACGGCAGGTTGTTGTCGTTGCCCACCACGATGTGGCGGCCATCGACCACATCGAGGCTTTCGATGGTCTCGAACGGAAAGGTGAGCACACCATCGGTCAGGGGAACACGTGCCAGCCCGCGCGGGTCGGTGATGGACATGAGGTCGGTGAATCCAACCTTGCGTACCGGGCCGCCGACCCGCTCTTCGCCCATCTCGATCTTGTAGATACGTTTGAAGCGGGCAGGTTCGGTGAAGCAGTCGTCGCGCGGTTCGCCCGGCGGGCACGCCTTGTCGGCGGTGCCGTACCCGCCATCACGCTCGATCACCAGGGCCGTCGTCGCGTCGATCATGGCGAAGTCACCGATTGCGTTGTAGTCCTGCTCGAGGAGGTAGTTCCAGTGACGGCCGGTCCAGCGTTCAGCGGAGACGTCGAACTCAAGGATTCGTACCACTCTCGGGTCGGGCTCCCCTGTCAACGGGCCCTCCAACATCGGGTAGAGCAGGCGGCCGTCCGGGGAACCGGCCATGGCTTCAAGGCCTTTGGATCGCGCGACCCCAATCGATCCCAGGCCGCCGGGGTGATCCGGTGAGTGCGCGGCCCGCCCGTCGATCAACGTGTCGATCACTGCGAGAAGCCGACCGTCGGGATCGAATTGAAGCAGATAGGGACCGAATTCCTCACCGATCCACATCTGGCCTCCAGCGAAATGCAGGCTCTCCGGGTCAAAATCGCCGCCGGTCAGATAGCGCTCGGCGGTCCCGTCGGTCACGATCGGGAACGGAGCCTTCTTGAGTGGATCGCGCAGGAAAAGGGTCTGCAGTCGGGTGAATCCGCCGGAGTCGAAGTCGACCCGGTAGCGATTCAGCTGCAGCATGAAGTCCGGCGAGTTCGATTTGCCGCCCGCCCCGTTGTCGGTGAGCAACCAAAAGGTGCCGTCGTCGGCGCGCCGGATCGCCGAGTGGCCCTGGACGGGTTGGCCGGCGAAAGGCCACGTGAACCCGCCCGTTGCGGGCGGTTCGGCGTACTTGCCGCTGGTGCGCAGTTCCGCCGGCGCGTCCGGCGGCGCGACGAGCAGCGTCAGCGCGGGCAACACGACTTGGCCGGCCAGTTCGGCGGGATAGGCCGGATGGGCCGGATAGGCCGGATAGGCCGGATGGGCCCTGTCGGCCGTGGCAACGGCCGTCACCGTCCAGACCGCCGCGAGGACAACACCCACGGCGGCAGCTAAGGCCAGCGGTAGCCGAGTCACAGCGACCATAGTGCCGGACTTACCCATCG
>CAZGPT010000147.1:0-8033 GCA_964527015.1 uncultured Mycobacterium sp.
TGAACGAGGCCCGCACCCCCTCGGCGAGCGCGACCTGCTTGACCAGGTAGCGGAACGTCATGACGTTATCGGCCATCGACAGCGCGTCGGCGTAGCGCAGATCGATCTCCTGCTGACCTGGGGCACCCTCGTGATGGCTGAACTCCACCGAGATACCCATCTGCTCGAGGGCGTCGATGGCGTGACGGCGGAAGTTCGGGGCGGAGTCGTGGACGGCCTGATCGAAGTAGCCGCCGTTATCGGCCGGCACCGGCACCGACCCGTCATACGGGCCGGCTTCGAGGAGGAAGAACTCGATCTCCGGATGCACATAGCAGGAGAAGCCCAGGTCGCTGGCCTTGGACAGTTGGCGACGCAACACGTGCCGGCTGTCCGCCCACGACGGTGAGCCGTCCGGCATGGTGACATCACAGAACATCCGCGCCGAGTGGTGCTGACCGGAACTGGTGGTCCACGGCAGCACCTGGAAGGTGGACGGGTCCGGCCGGGCAACGGTGTCTGCTTCGAAGACCCGGGTGAACCCTTCGATCGAGGACCCGTCGAACCCGATACCTTCTTCGAAGGCACCCTCGAGTTCGGCGGGTGCGATCGCCACCGACTTCAGGTATCCGAGAACGTCGGTGAACCACAATCGGACGAATCGGATATCCCGTTCCTCCAGCGTCCGAAGTACGAATTCCTTCTGCCGATCCATGCCGCGAGCGTAGGCAGCGGCTGTTAAATCCGTGTTACAACGCGGCTGCGATCCCCGCCGGTCAACAGTCCAGGTCTCCCGGCACCACGCGGTCGACGAGGTAGTCGATCACCGCATCGTCGACACAGGAGTCGCCATCGAAGACGACGGTGTGCTGCGTGCCGTCAAAGGTGATCAGCGGCGCTTTCAACTGGTCGGCCAGATCGACACCGGCCTGGTACGGCGTGGCCGGGTCGCGGGTGGTCGAGACCACCACGGCACTGCCCCGCGGCGCGGGCGAGGCCGTGCGCGGCGCCGAGGTGGCTGGCACCGGCCAGAAAGCGCACAGGTCGCGCGGGGCGAATCCGGTGAACTCGCCATATGACAGGAACGGGGCGCGCTCCCGAATCTGCTGATCGACCGCCGCCCACAACTCCGGGTCCTCGGGGGTCGGCGCATCGACACAGCGGATCGCGCTGAAGGCGTCCTGGCCGTTGCCGTATCGGCCGTCCTCGTCCCGGCTCTCGTAGTCATCGGCGAGCAGGAGCAGGTCGTCGGCGCTGGTACCGCGTTGCAGACCCAGCAGACCGCTGGTGAGGTACTTCCAGTACTGCGGGGTGTAGAGCGCGTTGACCGTCCCGGTGATGGCATCGCCGTAGCTCAGACCGCGCGGGTCCGATGTCGGCCCGGGCTTGGCGACCAGGGGGTCCACCAGTTGCTGGTAGCGGCTGACGAACTGTGCCGGGTCGGTGCCCAGCGGACATACCAGCGATTTGGCGCAGTCGGCGGCGTAGTCATCGAAGGCGACCTGGAACCCGGCCATCTGTTCGACCAGTGATTCAAGGGGATCCTGGGTCGGGTCGATCGCGCCGTCGAGCACCATGGTCCGCACCCGGTCGCCGAATCTCTCCAGGTAGGCCGCTCCCAGTTCGGTGCCGTAGCTATACCCGAGATAGTTGATCTGATCCTCGCCGAGCGCCTCCCGCACCGCGTCCATGTCCTTTGCCGCCGAGGCCGTTCCGACGCCGGCCAGGAACGCCTCACCCATCCGGTTCAAGCACAGCTGCGCCAGCGTGGTGTTGAGTTGCTCGATCTCGGCGACACCTGCCGGGCTGTAATCCACCAGCGGTTCGCGTCGCCAGGCGTCGCGCTCGGCGTCGGTGCGGCAGCGCAATTCGGGTGTCGAGTGGCCAACCCCGCGCGGGTCGAAGCCGATCAGGTCGAAACGCTCGGCGACTGCAGTGCCGGCCAGCGCGTCGGACAGGTTGACCACCGCGTCGACCGCGGACGCACCCGGGCCACCGGGATTCATCAGCAGCGCCCCGATCCGCTCGCCGCTGGCCGGAATCTTGATCACGGCCAGTTGCGCCTGCGGCCCATCCGGATTCGCGTAGTCGACGGGGACCGCGACGGTGGCGCACTCGGCGGCCGGCAGATACGCATCCGAGACGAATCGGTCACAGCTCCCCCATTCCGGTGGGGCCGTCGTCTGCCCGACGCCGGGGGTGGCAACGGCCGGAACGGCCGTCAGCAGACTGCACAGGACCGGGGCGAGCATCGCCGTGCCGGTCCGACCCGCGCGTTTCATGGCCGCAATCGTGGCACGGCCCAGCCGGATACGGCAGCGCCGTACGGTTACACCTCGGTCTCAGAAGTGCGGCGGCTTCAGCAGGTCGCGCCGGGACCCGGCAGCTCCAGGTCCACCAGATAAGCGGCGACGTAGTCGTCCACGCACTGCTCGCCCTGGAAGGCGACCGTGTGCTGAGTGCCGTTGAAGGTCAACAGCGTTCCACCGAGTTGCTCGGCCAAATCCACCCCGGCCTGAAATGGTGTGGCCGGGTCGCCGGTGGAGGAGATCACCAGCACGGGCGGCAGGCCGGGCGCAGAGGCGGCATGCGGGACACTCGTGGGCGGCACCGGCCAGAAAGCGCAGGTGCTCATCGGGGCGTGGCCGGTGAATTCGCCGTAACTCATGAACGGGGCCACCTCCCGCAACCGGCGGTCTTCCTCGACGATCTTGGCACGGTCGGTGATCGGTGGTTCGTCGACGCAGTTGACCGAGACGCGGGCGTCGGTGGCGTTGGTGTAGCGCCCCTGCGGATCCCGGCGCATGTACATATCGGCCAGCGCCAGCATGGTGTCGCCCTTGCCCTCGGTCATCTCGGTCAGCCCCCTGGTGAGGTGGCGCCAGAGGTTGGGTGAGTACAGCGCCATGATGGTGCCGACGATGGCGTCGCTGTAGCTCAGGCCGCGCGGATCCCGGGTGGGCAGGGGCTTGTCCACCAGTGGGTCCACCAAACTGCGGTAGACGTCGACGGATTTTGCGGGGTCGGTGCCCAGCGGGCAGTCCGGGTCGCCGGCGCAGTCCTCGGCGTAGTCGTTGAACGCTTCCTGGAACGCCGCGGCCTGATCGATGTCGGCCTGGATCGGGTCGGCATTGGGGTCGACGGCCCCGTCGAGGACCATCGTGCGGACGTTGTCCGGGTAGGCCTCCGCGTAGGCTGCGCCGATCCGGGTGCCATAGGAGTACCCCAGATAGTTGATCTTCTCGTCGCCGACCGCGGCCCGCAGCGCATCGAGGTCCTTGGCCACGCTGGCGGTGCCGATATTGGCCAGGAACTCGGTGCCCATCTTGTCGATGCAGCGCTGGACGAACTCCTTGGTCTGGTCCTCGATGCGTTGCACACCTTCGGGGCTGTAGTCAACCTGTGGCTCGGCCCGGAGTTTGTCGTTGTCCGCGTCGGAGTTGCACCACAAAGCGGGCGTCGACGAACCGACCCCGCGCGGATCGAAACCGATCAGGTCGAAGCGTTCCCGGACCTCAGTCGGCATACCCTCCAGCAGACTGGCGGCCGCCTCGATACCCGATTCGCCCGGGCCTCCCGGGTTGATGATCAGCGAGCCGATCTTCTCGCCGGTGGCCGGGAAGCGGATCAGCGCCAGCGTCGCCTCGGCGCCGTCCGGTTCTTCGTAGTTCACCGGGACGGCAATCTTCCCGCATTGCGCCCCGGCGGGGACGGGCAACGCGTTGCCACCTCCTCCGGCACCACCACCGCCGGTGCGACACGGCCCCCACTCGACGGGCTGACCGATCTGCGGGTTGGCCAGAACCGCCCTGCCGGGCACGACACTGGAGCAGCCCGCGCTGGCCCCAAGCAGGGCAGCCGTCATCGCGACGCCGACGGGGAACGCCAGCACGGAGCGGAGATTATCGGGGCGGTGCGGCAGCCTCATGGCCATCATGCTGCCACGTTCTGACTACATGCCTGGTAGCGCGGCCCTCCGGCACGTTCTTGGCACGCCGGTTTGGCGCAATATCTGGCTGTCGCTACGCGGTCGCGGCGGCCGACAACTCCGCCAAACCGGTGACGAACCCGTCGGCCATGTCCCAGAGGTCCGGTATGAGTTCGGGGCAGGAGATCAGGCCCACGTTGAGTCTGCCGTCGAGCGACATGACGGTGATGTTGAGCCCCGCGCCGTGAAAGATCGGCCCCAGCGGATACATGCCCTGCACCCGCGCTCCCAGAAAGTACAGCGGCATCTGCGGCCCCGGGACATTGGATACCACCAGGTTGTGCACCGGCCGTGCCTCGGTCAGCCGACTTCGCGCGTACACCCTCATCGCCACCCCGAAGACGGCGGGACCGGCGAACTGGCTCCAGTCCTGCAGCAGGGTCGCACTGATGGCCGAGCTGTGTTCCTTGGCCACGTCGTTGGCCGCCGCTATCGCGCTCAGGCGCTGCGCCGGATCCTCGATCTGGGTCTGGAGTGCGGCGAACATTCCGGATACCTGGTTGCGGCCGGGACGGTCGGAGCGATCGTGCACCGACACCGGCACCATTGCCACCAGCGATGACTCCGGCAGCTCGTGACGTTCGAGCAGGTAGGTCCGCAGCACACCGGACACCAGCGCCATCACCACGTCGTTGACCTTCACCCCGAAGTGATTCTTGACCGCTTTGATGTCCTGGAAGTCCAGTTGGGCGAAGGCGACGTTGCGGTGCGCGGTGATGCTGCCGTTGAACGGGCTCTGCGGTGCGGCGAACGGACTTGCCATGGCACGCCCGCCCGCCACCCGGCGCACGGTGTCGAACACCGTGGACGCCGTGGCCGGCAACACGCTGGTCGCCAGGCTGACCGGCCGGCTCACGAAACGGCCCAAGCCGCCGAGTGCGATCCGCAACGGGTTGACATCGGCGCTGGCCGCGATCGGGTCGGGCGGCGGCGCATCCGGCTCGATGCTGCACAGTTGGGACATGAGGTTGGCGCCGGTGACACCGTCGACGGCGGCATGATGCACCTTCGTCATCACCGCCAGTCGGCCGCCCCGGCGGGCGTCGGTGCCGTCCAGTCCCTCGATGGCCCACATCTCCCACAGCGGATGTCGCCGGTCCAGCGGGAGAGATGCCAGATGACCGCAGATCTCGGCCAACTCCGCTCGGCCGCCGGGAGCGGGTAGACCGATCCGGTGGAGATGGCGATCGACGTCGAAGTGCTCGTCCTCCACCCAGACCGGATGGTCCAGGTTCAGGAAGCTGTTGGACAGCCGTTCCCGGAAGGTCGGAATGGCCATCACCCGCACCGCCAGTTCCTCGCGCAGCTTCGCGAAGCTGTACCCACCCGGGATGGTGGAGGTGTCCAGTTCCAAAACCGAGCACACGTGCAGAGGCTGGGTGGAGGTCTCGAGGTAGAGGAAGCTCGCGTCGAGACCGCTGAGTCGCTGCAGGTGCTCCATGGCCCCGATGGTAGGCGCGCCCCCTGTGATCAAGTGCACTGTCGACCGGATTCCGCTGCTGCCCCGGCAGTGGCACAATTAAGAAGTCACGCGAACCCGGGGACCCGGATGGGCCACGAGGATCGATCCGACGAACACTGGGAACACTCATGTCAGAGCAGACGCTCTACGGCGGTTCCGCCGAGACCGATTCCACGCCCGATTCCACGCCCACCCCCGCCCGGCCTCTGAGCAAGATCCGTATCCACCACCTGCAGCGGATGAAATCAGAAGGCCACAAGTGGGCGATGCTGACCGCGTACGACTTCTCCACCGCACGCCTCTTCGACGAGGCCGGCATTCCGGTGATGCTGGTCGGCGACTCCGCGGCGAACGTCGTCTACGGCTACGACACCACCGTTCCGGTCACGGTCGACGAACTCCTGCCCCTGGTCCGCGGGGTGGTCCGCGGCGCGGAGCATGCCCTGGTCGTGGCCGACCTGCCATTCGGCAGTTATGAGGGAGGCGCTGCCCAAGCCCTTGCGACCGCCACCCGGTTCCTCAAGGAGGCCGGCGCCCACGCCGTGAAACTGGAGGGCGGCGAGCGGGTTGCCGAACAGATCGCGACGCTGAGCGCGGCCGGTGTCCCGGTGATGGCTCATATCGGTTTCACCCCGCAGAGCGTCAACGGCCTCGGCGGGTTCCGGGTCCAGGGTCGTGGCGACGCCGCCGAGCAGACCATCGCCGACGCCATCGCAGTGGCCGAGGCCGGAGCGTTCGCTGTGGTGATGGAGATGGTCCCGGCCGAATTAGCCACCCAGATCACCGGCAAGCTGACCATCCCCACCGTCGGTATCGGCGCCGGGCCCAACTGCGACGCTCAAGTGCTGGTCTGGCAGGACATGGCCGGGCTGACCAGTGGCCGGACCGCCAGGTTCGTCAAACGGTTCGGCGCTGTCGGAGCCGAATTGCGCCGCGCGGCAACCCAGTACGCCGACGAGGTGGCCAGCGGCGCCTTCCCGGCCGAGGAGCACAGCTTCTGACCGGCGAGCGTGGTCGGTGTGAAATCCTGAGTAGGTGAGTACGTCCGGGGAGAGCCAGGGTCGGGCCGAACGGCACGTCGAAGTGGAGACGAAGTTCGATGTGGGCGCTCACGCCGTGACGCCGTCTTTCGATGGACTCTCGACGGTCACCCGCTTCGAGACGACATCGACTCAGCATCTTGAAGCGATGTACTACGACACGGTCGGCTTCGACCTTGCCGTCAACCGGGTGACGTTGCGGCGGCGCACCGGTGGACCAGACGCCGGCTGGCACCTCAAACTTCCCGCCGGGGAGGCCCGTACCGAGATCCGGGTCCCGCTCGGTCCCGACGGCGCCCCGGTGCCCGACGAACTGCGCGATGTCGTCCTGGCGATCGTGCGCGACCGTCCGCTGGTTCCGGTGGCGAAACTGTCCACCACCCGCGATGTCACGATCCTGTTCGGCAACGGTGACTCTCCGGTGGCCGAATTCTGCGATGACCGGGTCGATGCCCGGCGTGTCGACCCGGTCTACGGCGGCGTGGCAGCCGAAATGCACTGGCGGGAGTGGGAGCTTGAGCTTCTGGACGCCGGTACCGACGAGGGTGCCGACGCGCTGAGCCGGCTCGCCGACCGACTGCTCGACGCCGGCGGGGCACCCGCGGAGCACGGATCCAAACTGGCGAAGATTCTCGGCGATGCGGTGCCTCAGCGGCCAGCGGCACCTTCGGACCCGGTCCACCGCGCAGTGGTGGACCAGATCGCGCAACTGATCGAGATCGACCGGGCCGTTCGTGCTGATTCCGACGACTCGGTGCACCAGATGCGCGTGACCATCCGCCGGATCCGCAGTTTGCTGCAGGCGTCCGAACACGACTTTGGGTTGACCGACGACGCGACGATCCTCAGCGAGCTGCGCGAGTTGGCGGCTGTGCTGGGCCTTGCCCGCGACGCGGAGGTTCTCGCCGATCGGTACCGCGACGCATTGGACGGACTGGCCCCGGAACAGGTCCGCGGGCCGGTGCGGGAGCGGCTGATCGGCGGTGCGCGGCAGCGCTATCGGGCCGGTTTGAACCGGTCACTGAGAGCGATGCGGTCGGCGCGCTACCTCCGTCTGCTCGACGCCCTGGATGCCGTGGTAGCGAGCCCTCCGGTCACCTCCGATGCGGACCATCCTGCGGCTACCGTCACCGCCGGCTACAAACGGGTGCGTCGGCGGGCCCGGGCTGCTGAGGCTGCCGACGCCTACGACCGCGACGATGCGCTACACCGGGTTCGCAAGGCCGCGAAGCGACTTCGCTATCTGGCGGCCGCCACCGGCGCCCCGAAGGTGGCGGCCCGAGCCAAAACCATCCAGAGCCTGCTCGGCGATCATCAGGACAGCGTGGTCAGTCGCGCTCATCTGCTGCGAGAGGCCGACACGGCCCGTGCCGCTGGCGAGGACACCTTCACCTACGGTGTGCTGTTCTGCCAGGAGAGTGATCTGGCCGACCGCTGCGAGGAGCGGCTCGGGGGCGCCCTCAAAGCCCTGCGCCGCGTCGTGCGCGACTCCTCGTAGGGCGGACGAGTTGGCCTGTAAGCCGGATCCTGTTCCGCTGCGCCAGGCGCAGCGGCGGCGACCATC
>CAZGPT010000148.1:0-7972 GCA_964527015.1 uncultured Mycobacterium sp.
CTGCCCCTTTGGCCCTGCCCCTTTGGCCCTGCCCCTTTGGCCCTGCCCCTTTGGCGCGAGCGTGCGTGTCGGTACGCCGACACGCCGTGCGGGCGAGCAGTCTGCGCACGCTCGCGAACCGTCGTGCCCCTAGGGAACCCGGCGCCGCCCCTAGAAGAACTCCGCGGCCCGGTGGCCCAACATCGCGATGGTGGCGTGCGGTCCACGACCGAGAGGCGTCGGCAGCACCGAGCCGTCCACCACCGACAGTCCTTCGATGCCGTACACCCGGCACCGCGGGTCGACGACGGCGTGCCGCCCGTCCCCCATCGGCGCGGTCCCGCACAGATGTTGCGAGGTGGACCAGACGGGCTCGCCGAGTTCGGTGCCACCGCTGATGATCCCGGCCACCAGATCACATCCGCGCTGCAGTTCGGCGACGTCGGCGGGCTCGCTGTCGTAGCGATGCTCGATACGCGGCGGAACCTCCGGATCGGCGGAAACAAGCGATACCCGCCCGCGAGCCCGGGGCCGCATCAGCGCCACCCCGATACCGGCGGTCGGCGATCCGAACCCGGTCGTATAGGGCCGCACCTCCAGTCCGCGATCGACCAGTACGGCCTCGAGAACCGGATGCCCCGTACTGCCGGCCCGGCCGGTGGCCATCACCCACTCCGGGTGGTCCCAGCACCGCTGCCCCACCGGCAGGTCGGCCAGCACCGGGATACCGAGTCCGGCCAATGCCGCCCCCGGCCCCACCCCGGACGACATCAGCAGGTGCGCCGATTCCACCGCCCCCGCCGACAGCACCACCGCATCCGCGGCGAGCCGGCGCGACCCACCCGGTCCGACCGTCTCAACGCCGATGGCGCGGCCACCGGCGATGACCACCCGGGTCACGCGGGTCCCGGTGCGAAGCCTCAGGTTGGGCCGGCCCAGGGCGGGTTCCAGGAAGGCGGCACCGGGGCCCATTCGGACCCCGCCGGCGATATTCAACGGAACCGCGGCGATGCCGTCCTCAGCACGGCTGAGATCCGACAGCCACCGATAGCCGGCCTGGCGGGCCGCCGCAACGAACGCGGCTGTCCCGGAGGCGAAGTCACGAATGGCGCTGACGGTGATGCGATCCTGCACGGCGCGGTAGTGCTCGCTGACCTCCGCCCAGGACCACCCCGGCACGGTACCGAAGTCGGATGGCAATGCCCGACAGAAATACCCGCCGTTGACCGCCCCGGATCCGCCCACGCAGGCGCCCCGCACGATCTGCGCCGACCGCGGCGGGTCGGCGGTCAGGGTGGTGACATAGCGGCGAATCACCGGACTGTCGGCGCCGATCGGCAGCGACAGACCGTCGGCGCACAACCCGCGCACCGCCGCGTCATCAGGCCCGCCGCCCGGACCCGGGCCGCCTTCAACGACCGTCACCCGGCGGTCCGGATTGACCGAAAGGCGTTCGGCCAGAACCGATCCGGCACTGCCAGCACCCACGATCAGGATGTCGCTGCCATCGGCAGCGCTCATCGTCTGATATCGGGCCGCAGCGGTTGCAGTGTCCGTTCGCGGAGTACGCCTGCCCACAGGCCGGCGCCGTAGGCGAGGTCGCCCACCCGCTTGAGCGCCATATACCCCAGCGGCCCGAGCGGCTTGCCGCCCTCGTCCGGCACCGGCTTACGGGTCACCCAGTCCTGCACGGCGTCGATCACCGCGGCGGCGGCGACCGCACGCCGGCAGCGCCGGGACGCCAGGGCGGCGGCCAGGGTCGCCGGCCAGTAATGCCTACAGCTGGCCGCGCACGTTTGTCTCGCGCCGTAGCCGAGTCCGCGCATGGCCAGCGCGGCGACATCGCCGGCGGTGGCGTCGGTGTTCTGCATCGACACGGCCACCCGCTGGGTGTAGAGACCGGCGAAGACCACCCCGGCCAGCAGACCGGACTTCGACCCCGTGGCCACCGATAGCCAGGTCAGCAGACTCCACAGCGGAATCACCAGTGGGGCGGTGTTGTCCGGGTGCCGGGATGCCAGCGGGGCGGCCGAGCCGCCGTAGAAGGCCCGCCGGGACAGCCACGGCCGCAGCCGGGTTCGGTGGTCATGCGCCACCAGCGCGACGGGTTCGTAGCGCAACCGGGAGCCGCTCTCGACCAGCCGCCAACACAGATCGACGTCCTCACCGGACCGTAGGTTCTCGTCGAATCCGCCGACCTCGAGCAGGGCCGAGCGCCGGACCACCATGGCCGCGCTGGGCACGTAGGCCACCGGCCCGTACGGCATCACCGGGGCCTCGCGGGCACCGAGATCGAGCTCGGAACGCACCGTCTCATAGCGTCCCACCGCGGTGTCGCCGACGTGCAGCGCGACGATCCGCGGTGCCACCAGCGCTACCTCCGGGTCGCAGAAATGGCCGAGCAGCGCCTCCAGCCAGCCCCTCCGCGGTACCACGTCGGAATCCAGGAACGCCACGAACTCGGTGCCGCACCGGGCCAGACCGGTGTTTCGGGCCGCGGCCGGGCCCAGGCTGCGATCATGGCGGAGGATTTCGAACTCGCACGACGCCCCGGCGAAGTCGGTGGGGCACAGCGGGGTGGACGATCCGTCGTCGACGACGATCACCCGCATCCCGCGCAGCGCCATCACCAGCCGGTGCACCCCGGCCTGATTGTCCCGCACCGGGATCACCACGGTGATGTCGCGGTAGGACGGGCCGGAGGCCGGCCTCGGGTGGGCGACCCCCGCGTCCAGCAGGGTGCGGGCCAGCTCCGCGCTGCCGGCGTCGCGCACCTCGAGTCGGCGGCCGTCGAGCATCTCCTGGGCGGCCGGTGCCAGCTTCAGCATCCGGGTCGGCGATCCGCCCAGCAGCATGGACCCGGATCCGAGGATCCTGACCCGCCGGTCGACCTGGACCGCGAAACCGTCCGGCAACCGGCTCATGTGAGCATCCCGCTCGGCCCCGGTGTCCACCGCCGGATCCTGGCGATACAGTCGGCCACCATCGCGACGAAAATCGCGCCGCCGGCCGCAGCGGTGGCGGCTCGGGGATCGCCCAGCACTCCCGACCGGCTCACCGCCCCGACACCGTCGCGACGCAGCCTGGGCAGCAATTCGGGTAGCGGCTCGACATTGCCCGGGGCGAGGTGTTCGGAATCCACCAGATGCGGCGAAAGATGCAGTAGCAGTGAGGTTTCGGTATGTCCGGCGTGAGCGTCGCCACCGACTGCGGAGCAGCTGGACCAGCCGGCGTCGCGGCCCTCCTCCCGGAGTCGCCCGACGGCGGCGCACAGCGCCTCGGTGTTGCCGCCATGCCCGTTGACGAAGACCAGCCGGCCCGCCCAGTCACCAGCGGAGCGTCCGTACTCCTGCAGCACGGCGGTCATGGCCGCCGTGCCGATCGACACGGTGCCCGGGAATCCCTGGTGTTCACCGGAGGCGCCGTAGGCGATGGCCGGCGCCGTGAGGTGATCCAATTCCGCGGCCGCCCGGTGTGCGACCGCGGCCGCGATCCGGGTGTCGGTGTCCAGTGGCAGGTGCGGCCCGTGCTGCTCGGTGGACCCGACCGGGACCAGCAGTGTCGGCGCTGTATCGGCGAGTTGCACGGACGTGCACTCCCCCAATTCACCCCGGACGATCACTCCGCGATGGTAGTACCGGGACCGCCCAGCCCATGGGTGAACCCCGGCGGCACCAGCACATCGCCGGGCCCGAGGTCGACGACGCTGGTCTTGGCCAGGCCCCGCAGCGCCGAGTCGATCCCGCCGGACAGGATGTCGAGTACGTTCTCCACCCCGGCCTGCCCGGCCGCGCCGAGCCCCCACAGGTACGCCCGGCCGATCATGACCGCCCGGGCGCCGAGTGCCAGCGCCTTGACCACATCGCTGCCGCGGCGGATACCGCCGTCCAACAGCACCTCCACCTGCTCACCGACGGCCTCGGCAATCGCCGGCAACGCCCGGATGGTTCCCGGGGTGCCGTCCAGGTTGTTGCCGCCGTGGTTGGACACCGAGATCGCCGACACCCCGGCGTCCACCGCGCGTTTGGCGTCGTCGACCCGCATCACACCCTTGAGCATGAACGGCCCGCCCCACAGTTCCCGCAGCCAGGCGATGTCCTCCCAGGTCGGCGGGGGGGTGCCCATCCACTCGCCATACGCGGCGAAGAAGGGCGGCCCGCCCTCGCCGCGGCGGCCCTGGTTGGGTGCGGTCAGCGTGGGCGGTCGCAGCGTCCGGGCCCATTGCAGGAA
This sequence comes from uncultured Mycobacterium sp., assembly GCA_964527015.1. Classification (GTDB taxonomy): domain Bacteria; phylum Actinomycetota; class Actinomycetes; order Mycobacteriales; family Mycobacteriaceae; genus Mycobacterium. The sequence goes on from CAZGPT010000148.1 coordinate 4,210, forward strand.
CCAGCCCGGCCGCACAAGGCCCTGCGGGGACATCCTGATCGCGGTCGGGATGTCCATCTTCTCCGGGATCTTGGGGCTGCCCCAGTCCCGGCCGTGCGAGAAGCTCCAGTCGGTGGTGGCGATCAGTCCGACGGCCCCGGCCGCCCGAGCCCGCTCGACGCGTTCGGCAATGGCGTCGCGGCCGCCCAGCCAGTAGATCTGGAAGAAGGTCTTGGGGTTGGCGGCGATGACCTCTTCGATGGGCTTGCTGGCGAACGAGGACAACCCCATCGCGGTGCCGCGGGCGGCAGCGGCGCGGGCCACGGCCACCTCGCCGTCCGGGTCTACCGCCTGCACGCCGGTCGGAGAGATCACTACCGGCAGCGAGATGTCCTGTCCCATAACGGTTGTCGCGAGGTCACGTTTCTCGGTGGCGCCGATGACGTGCGGGGCGAAACCCAGTTCGCCGAACGCCTCGACGTTGTCGGAGTAGGTGACGCCCTTCTCGCTGCCGGCCAGCAGGGCGGAGTAAACCGCCTTCGGCAGCCGCTTACGGGCACGTTCCTGAGCGACGGCGACGGTCTCGAACCACAAATCACGGGCCACGGGTCAGATCGGACTTTCGTTGCAGGGCTTACTGGGTGGCTTTCCGGGAGGCTGACCCAGGGTGAGCAGCACGGTGCGGGAATGGTCGGCGCGGGGCCGCGGCACCTCCCGCGGGCCGGCCAGCGCGGGCGCACCGTAGCCCTGCACGCATTCCGGGTCCGGCCCGTCCAGCGGCAGGCCGGTGAAGAACTTCGCCGCCATACAGCCACCGCGGCAGCTGTCGTAATGGCCGCAGCTGCCACACGCGCCGGCCGACTGGGGATTACGCAGTTCGGTGAACAGCGCGGAGTGCTTCCAGACGTTCTCAAAACCCCCCGCCCCGTCGACACTGTCGGATAGCACGTTGCCGGCCAGGAACCGGTCATGGATGGCGAACGGGCAGGCGTAGACGTCGCCGACCGGGTCGATCAGGCAGACCACCCGCCCGGCCCCGCACATGTTCAGCCCGGGCAGCGCACCCGGCTCACCCAGGCCGGAGAGGTGGAAGAACGAGTCCCCGGTGAGCACCCGCTCACCATTGGCCACCAGCCAGTCGTACAGTTGGCGCTGCTGTTCGGCGGTCGGGTGCAGTTCGTCCCAGACGTCCGCACCGCGGCCGGACGGGCGCAGCCGGGTGATCCGCAGCGTCGCCCCGTACCGCTCGGCCAGCGCGGCGAAATCATCCAACTGGGCGACGTTGTGGCGGGTGACCACGACCGAGATCTTGGCATCGGAAAAGCCTGCGGCACGCAGGTTTTCGAGCGCCCGGACCGCCATCTCGAAGGATCCGGCACCCCGCAGCGAGTCGTTGACCTCGGCGGTGGCGCCGTCGAGGGAGATCTGCACATCGACGTAGTCGCTGGCGGCCAGCCGCGCGGCGACATCGGGGGTGATCCGCACTCCGTTGGTGGAGAATTTCACCCCCACCTGATGGGCGGTGGCGTAGTCGACGAGTTCCCAGAAGTCCGGCCGGACGGTGGGTTCACCGCCGCCGATGTTGACGTAGAACACCTGCATGCGCTGCAGCTCGTCGATGATGTCCATACATTGCCGGGTGCTCAGCTCGCGCGGGTCCCGCTTGCCGGATGAGGACAGGCAATGCAGGCAGGCCAGGTTGCAGGCGTAGGTCAGCTCCCAGGTCAGGCAGATCGGGGCGTCGAGTCCGCGCTCGAACTGTTCGACGAGCCGGGGCACGCGGGCCGGCGCGCTCACACCGGAACCAGCATGTCGGACTCGGCGAGCACGCCCAGGGCGTGCAGGTACGGGGCTTCGTCACCGGGATCGACACCGGAGGCGCTCAGCGCGGAACGCACGTCCGGATGGTCGGCGAGTGACTCCACGACCGCCACGATGGTGCGGTTCTTGAGGAAGGACAACCGGCGGGTGCCGAAGTGATACAGCAGCGCGCCGAACGGCTCGGGGCGGAGGGCGACCTGGGGGTGCAGCCGCCAACTCAACGAAGCGTCGATCAGTAGACCCCGCACATCCCGTCGATGGACACCTCTTCGACCAGAGTCTCGGTGACCTGCTCGGCACCGGATTCAAGATTGTTTTCAAGATTGTTTTCAACGTCCATCTGGGGCATTCCTTTCGCGGTTCACCGACGCGCAGGCGTCGCAACCGTCAGAATATGGCATCAAGTGTCGAAATGGGAGGGGTTTGGCCGATGACAGCAACCGCACGCCCGGCCCGCGCCGGTCGCCGGCGGTCGACCACCCCGGGCGATATCGCCGATGCCGCCCTGGACCTGTTCGCCACCCACGGGTTCGGCGAGGTCAGCGTCGACGATGTCGCGGCCGCAGCCGGGATCGCGCGCCGGACGCTGTTCCGCTACTACCCGTCGAAGAACGCCATTCCGTGGGGTGATTTCGACGCACATCTCAAACTTCTGGTCGCTGTGCTCGACAGCGCCGACCCATCCGTCCCGGTTCGCAGCGCGCTGCGGGCGGCACTGTTGGAGTTCAACTCCTTCGACGACTTCCAGACCGACCGGCACCGCCGGCGCATGCAGCTGATCCTGCACACCACCGAACTGCAGGCGTATTCGATGACGATGTACGCGGGGTGGCGGTCGGTGGTGGCCGATTTCGTGGCCCGGCGCACCGGCCGAGCCGCTGACGACCTCGTGCCGCAGACCTACGCCTGGCTGATGCTCGGGGTGGCCCTGTCGGCCTACGAGTACTGGCTGGGTCACGACGGGGTGGCCCTGCCCGAGGCGATGGGCGAGGCCTTCGACGCCGTCGCCGACGGACTGCCCTGATCCCGATACTTCAGGCCCGGGCTGTCTAGAGCACGTCGGCGATCGGCGCGCCGGCGGCGATCTTGGCCCGGGCCTTCATCACCTTGCCCGGCATCCCGCCGCCGACCACACCGACAAGAATTCCGTCGCGTTCGTAGTAGGCCAGGAACTTGCGCCCGTCGTCGTGCACCACGTGGACGGTGTCCTCGGGGGCCGGTTCGCCGAGGCACTGGATCTTGACGTCGTACTGGTCGCTCCAGAAGTACGGCACCGTCACCACCTCCGGCGGCTCCTGGCCGAGGATGGACGGCACCAGCACCCGGGCCTGATCGGCGACGTTGCTCCAGTGTTCGACGCGCACCTGATGGCCCGCGGCGTCGCGCCACGACGCGACATCACCCAGCGCCCACACATGGGGTTCGCTGGTCCGGCCCACCCGATCACAGCACACCCCGTTGTCCAGGGCGACACCGCTGCCCACCAGCCAGTCGGTGGCCGGTCGCGAGCCGATACCCACCACCACCAGATCAGCCTCCAGCACGGTGCCGTCGGTGAGTTCCACAGCGGTCACCGCCGAATCGCCGCGCACCTCGGCCACCCCGACACCGGTGCGCACATCCACTCCCTCGGCTCGGTGCAGCCGTGCCACCAACTCGCCGATCGTCTCACCCAGCACCCCGGCCAGCGGAGTCGGCTGCGGCTCGACCAACACCACCTCGACGCCGATGGTGCGCAGGCTCGCGGCGACCTCGCAGCCGATGAAACCGGCTCCGACGATGACCGCGCGCGCTGCCGAACCGGCCTGCTCGCGCAACGCCAACGCCTCGTCGAATGACCGCAGCACCCGGATTCCGGCGAGATCGGCCAAATCCGGGATCCGCCTGGGCGATAGACCGGTGGCGATCACCAGATCGTCGTAGTCCAGCACCCGGTCATCGGTCAGGGTCACGGTCTTGGCGG
>CAZGPT010000149.1:0-7888 GCA_964527015.1 uncultured Mycobacterium sp.
TGACGATCGTCCCTTTGGCTGCTTTCAAAGCCAGGCAGAGAGCGAGGCACAGATCAAGGGACGTTGCTGCCGGGGCCGCGGCGACGAGCGCCATCGCCGGTTGACCCAGTCCTGCCAGCAGCTCGCCTTCCCCAGCGGCGGCCGCCGCCTCGCCTGCTTCGGGTTCTGCGACGGGTTGATCCTCAGTGTCGGCGGCGTCGGCCCCGGGAGCATCCGCGGTGGTGATCTCATCGGTGTCCACCGGCTCTCCGGTGGTCACCGCGGCAGCCGGAGCCACCTCCGCCGTGGCGCCGGACAGCTGGTCGCGTCGGGTGACCGCGAGCGCGGCCCACGCAAACGTGGCCGCGAGGGGCACACCGTTCCCACTATCGCCGCCCAGCCAGGACAGTGGATCGGCCTCGGCTTGCGACAGTGTTCCGGATTGCGGTGCCGCCGTCATGACCGGCGCCTCCTGGGCGACGGCGAATACCTCGACCGCGGGGGCCTGGGGATTCGCGGCGGTCTCGCCGTTCTCAGAGACGGCCGCGGCGAGATCCTCCGGCGCGGTCGGCGTCGAGGGCATGGCGCCGCCGGCCATCGGAGCGGGAGCCGGAGCTGCTCCGGTCGCGGGCGGTGTATCCGCGATGACGGGAATGGCGCTGTCGCTCCCTGATGTGCCGGTTGTGGCCGCACCCGAACGGGCGGCGCCGGGCCGCCGCCCCGGGGCGGCGCCGCGGCTCTCGACACCTTCGCCGGCCGAGCCGCTGGCCGGAATCTGCAGCGCACCCGTTCGTGCGGGCGCGCCCGCCGCATTGCTGCCCGGTGCGACTCGGCGGTTGCCGGCCCGCGGTGCGCCCGGTGCAGGCCTGGAGTTTGCGGCACGGGCCGACTCTTCGCCGGCCGAGCCGGCCGTGCTCCCGTTGGCCCCCGGGCCGGTTTCGGCGCCGGCCACAGTCGCGAAACCCATGACCGCGGCACCCACACCGAGGGCGACCGCCAGCGCGCCGACCCGACCTACGTAGTACGTCGCGCCCGTGGGCGGCGACACCGAGTGTCCTGCAGGACGATCTGCCGGCGGTCGACCGGCACCCACCGACTGCCGACCAGAAAAGTTATCCGCGCACATGATCCACCCCTCCGACAACCCGTTGGGCAATGGTTACCACAGCGTTACGTGCCGTTTGAGGGGTTTGGCGTAAGCGGTGAGCAGAGGATTCACCGGGCTCGAATCGCTGGGTCTCAGCTAGTTGACCGCGCAACCAGCATCAGGACGCGGCCTCGCCGCCCGCCGACGGAGCCGCGGCTACCGGCCGGGTGTGCACCGACTGCATCCGCTCGGAGTAGGACGGACGGGACCGCACTTTCAACGGCCACCAGAACCACGGTCCCAGGATTGCGGCGATGGACGGTGTCATCAGCGATCGCACGATCAACGTGTCCAGCAACAGACCGATGCCGATGGTCATACCGCCCTGGCCGACGTTGAGCAGGTCACCGGAGATCATCGACCCCATGGTGAAGGCGAACACCAGTCCGGCGGCGGTGACCACGGTGCCGGTGCTGCCCATCGAACGGATGATGCCGGTGTTGATACCCGCGCCGATCTCCTCCTTGAACCGGGACACCAGCAGCAGGTTGTAGTCGCTGCCCACGGCCATCAGGATGATCACCGCGAACGCCAGCACGATCCAGTTGAGTTCGACCCCCGCGATCCGTTCGAAGATCAGCACCGACAGACCGAACGCCGCGCCGAGTGAGATCACCACCGTGCCGACGATCACCATCGACGCGATGAGGGCGCGGGTGATGATGAGCATCACGATGAAGATCAGCGTCAGTGCGGCGAACGCGGCGATCATGGTGTCGTACCGGGCGCCGGACTGGATGTCGCGGTAGGTCGCCGCCGTCCCGGTGAGGTAGATGTCGGCCCCCGCCAGGGAGGTGCCCTTGACCGCCTCGTGCGCGGCCGTCAGCTGATCGTCGACCACCGAGATGCCCTCCTCGGAGGCGGGGTTGACATCGTGGGTGATGATCAGCCGGGCCGCTTTGCCGTCCGGGGAGAGGAACAGCTTGAGCCCCTTCTGGAAGTCGGCGTTGTCGAATACCTCCGGAGGCAGGTAGAAATAGTCGTCGCTCTTGGAGGCGTCGAACGCCTGACCCATCGCGGTGGCGGTGTCGGTCATCTCCTGCATCTGCTCGATGAGCCCGCCGAATGTGCTGTGAATGGTCTGCAAGGTCTGCTGCATCATGGTCGCGGTCTGGATGATCGGCGGGAACTGGGCGACCATCTGGGGGAACAGGGCGTTCATATCACCCATCCCGCCGACCATGTCGTCCATTCCGCCGATCATCGCGGTCATGTCGATCTGCAGCGCCGCCATATTGTCGCTGAAGGTATTTACACCGTCCATGGCATCGAATGCCGACCGCATTCCCCAGCACGCGGGGATGTTGAAACAGTGCTCCTCCCAATAGAAGTAATTTCGAAACGGCCGCACCGCGTCATCGAAATCGGCGAGATTGTTGCGCATCCCATCAAGGGTGATCTTCATGGCGTCCATATCCTCGACGCTGCGCTGGCCGGATCCCACCATGCCGTTCGCCGATTCCACGGTGTCGTTCATCGACGCCGAAATCCGGGTCATCAGGGTCTGCATCTCGGTCATCGACCCGATCATCGTGCCGAGGTCGTCGGCCATCCCGCTGATATCGCCCACCCGTTCGGAGAGGAACTGCAGATTCTGGGTGATCGGGACCGAGGACATGCTGATCTGGTACGGAATCGAACTGTGCGCGATGGGTGAGCCCAGGGGCCGGGTGATGCTCTGCACCATCGCGATGCCCTCGATGCGGAACAGCGCCTTGGCGACCCGGTCCAACACGATCATGTCGGTGGGGTTGCGCATATCGTGGTCGGCCTCGACGGTGAGGATGTCGGGGTTGAGCCGGGCGGTGCTGAAATGTTTCTCGGCCGCGGTGTACCCGATATTGGCCGGGACGTCGGCCGGAATGTACCGGCGGTCGTCGTAGCTGGTCTTGTAGCCGATGATCGCCAGGATGCCCAGCAGCACGATGCTGGTGGCCGCTGCCAGGATCGGCTTGGGCCAGCGAACGGTGGCCGTGCCGATCTTGCGCCACCCCCTGGTCTTCATCATCCGTTTGGGATCCAGCAGGCCGAAGCGGCTGCCCACGACGAGTACGGCGGGTGCGACGGTCAACGCCGCCGCGACGACGATGACCAGCGCCATCGCCGAGGGGAAGGCCAGCGAGTTGAAATACGACAGCCGGGTCAACCGCAGGGTCAGCATCGCGCCGGCGATGGTTAGCCCGGAGCCGAGGATGACGTGCCCGACCCCGCGAAAGGCCGTGTAATAGGCCGACTCCGGGTCTTCGCCGTTCTGCCGGGCTTCTTGGTAACGCCCGATCAGGAAGATGGCGTAGTCGGTGCCCGCGGCAATGGCGAGGGCGGTCATCAGCGGGACCGAGAAGGTGGAGAAATCCATCAGCCCGAGGTGACCGACGACCGCGACCACACCGCGGGAGGAACCCATTTCGATGCCGACGATGGCCAGGATCAACAGCACGGTGCTGACCGAGCGGTAGACCAGGGCAAGCATGATCGTGATCACGATCATGGTGACCACGGTCATCTTGATCATGCCGCTGTCGCTGGCTTCGAGAGAGTCCGTGGTCAGGGGCGCCGGCCCGGTGACGTAGGCCTCCAGGCCGGCCGGCGGCGGGGTGTCGTGGATGATCTCGCGGATGGCCTCGACGGATTCGTTGCCCTCGGTGCTGCCCTGGTCACCGGCGAGGTTGAGTTGGACGTAGGCGGCCTTGCCGTCGCTGCTCTGCACGCCCGCGGCCGTGATCATATCGCCCCAGAAGTCCTGGACGTGTTCCACGTGCTTTTTATCGGCCTGGAACTCGCCGATCAGTTCGGTGTAGTACTCGCGTGCGGACTCTCCGAGTGGTTCCTCACCGATCAGGACCACCATGGCGATGCTGTCGGAGGTGGACTCCTGGAACTTCTCGCCCATGCGCTTGGCGGCGATCACCGCCGGTGCGTCCTGGGGTGACATTGACACGGCGTTGGCCATACCGACCTTTTCCACCTGCGGGACAAGCAGATTCACCGCCGCGGTGAAGGCGACCCAGACCAGGATGATCGGAACCGCCAGCGCCCGGATGGTGCGGGGGATTCCGGTGCGCGAGTCCTTGCCGTGAGCGCTCATGCTGCGCTGCGGCGAGCCGCTCATGCTGCTTTGTCCAGGCAGAAGGCCTGGGCGTCACGGCCCTCGGCGAAGTCCTCGTCGACCAGTTTGTCGTCGACCAGGATCCGGCAGCCTAGTTCGGCGGTATCGCCTTGGGCGACGACATTGGCCAGTACGCCCGGGTCGGTGGTGCTGACCGTGACCGACCAGGGCAATGAGCCGAAGCTAGCCTCCACGGTGTTGCCGTTGACGTCGAGGTAGCTGACCCGGCCGGAGGCATCCGCCGGCCCGATGATCTCGTAGGTCACCCGTTTGGTGTTGATCGGTTTGATGTCGTCGGCGGGCAGCGAAGCACCGATATAGGGCTTGTCGGAGTCGAAGAAGGTGCGCAGTCGACTCACGACGGCTCCGGCGGCGACCAGGGCGACCACGATCACCAGGACCACCCAGAACCGTTTGAGGAAGCCGATCATCGTCTCCGTCCCTTCTGGAAGAACATCCGGGGTCGGCGGCCCCGGTGAGTGAAACGGCCCGGTTGCATCACGGCAATAGCTATACCATAGGGGGTATGGTAAAAACACCTGAACCGACCGGAGGTGGGGTATGACCCAGGCGCCCGAACGGCAATCGCACTGTGACGCCGCCCCGACCGCGACGCTCAACCGATTGCGGCGCGCGCACGGCCAACTCGGCGGCGTGATCGCGATGATCGAGGAGGGGCGTGGCTGCCGCGAGGTGGTGACCCAGCTCGCCGCAGTGTCCAAAGCGCTCAGCCGGGCCGGTTTCACCATCATCGCCACCGGTCTGCGCAACTGTATCGACCCATCCGATGCGGATGCCGCCGAGCGCCTCAATGTCGAGGAGCTCGAACGGCTCTTCCTGAGCCTCGCCTGATCGACCTCAACGAAAGGGAATACCATGTGTCGTGCTGTCCAGTGCCGGGTCTGTGCGAAGACCACCTGGTCCGGCTGCGGAAACCATGTCGCCATGGTCCGCAGCAGCGTGCCGGCGGCCCAGTGGTGCGCCGGCAACCACTCCAGCAGTGAAATCGCCGCGGCGACCCCCCGGCGCAGTTGGATGTTCTGGAAGAAGAACGGTTGATACCGGTATCTTCCCGTAACGGCTGAGTAGACCAGTCGGCGTATCTCGCTCGACACCCGCCGACACGCCCGCCGTGGTCATCGGTGGTCCCGGTGTCCTCTGCAACGGTAGGGGAGTGGACAGTGGTGATCGGACCGCGGATCGGCACGGGGATCGGTACGGGGCAATCCTTGAGGAGTACGCCGAGCATCTGGCCCTGGAGCGGGGCCGCTCCGAACACACCCGCCGCGCCTACCTGACTGACCTGCGCTCACTGTTCTCCTTTGTCCACGAACGCGCCCCCGGCGCCGGTCTTGAGGCCTTGAGCCTGCCGTTGCTGCGGGCCTGGCTTGCGGCCCAGGCCTCGGGCGGGGCCGCTCGGAGCACATTGGCGCGCCGCACCTCGGCGGTCAAGACATTCACCGCGTGGGCGCTCCGACGTGGATTGCTGACCGGTGATCCGGCCAGCCGCCTCCAGGTGCCCAAGGCCCGGCGCACCCTACCGTCGGTGCTGCGCCAGGATCAGGCGCTGGCCGCGATGACAGCGGCCGACCGCGGCGCTCAGCAGCGAGATCCGCTCGCCCTGCGGGACCGGCTCATCGTGGAGTTGCTCTACGCCAGCGGGATCCGGGTCAGCGAGCTGTGTGGGCTGGACATCGACGATGTCGACAGCGGCCGGCGGTTGTTGCGGGTGGTCGGCAAAGGAAACAAACAACGCACCGTACCGTTCGGCGCACCGGCCGCCGGCGCCCTCGCCGACTGGCTCCAGGACGGCCGCCCCGCACTGGTCAGGCCAGATTCCGGTCCCGCGTTGTTCTTAGGTCCCCGGGGTCGCCGGCTTGATCCCAGACAGGCCCGCACCGTGGTGCATCAGACTGTCGGTGCCGTCGATGGTGCCCCTGATATCGGCCCACACGGTCTGCGCCACAGCGCCGCCACCCATCTGCTCGAAGGCGGGGCCGACCTGCGCATTGTTCAGGAACTGCTCGGCCACTCCACGTTGGCCACGACCCAGCTCTACACCCATGTCACGGTCGCGCGGCTGCGCGCGGTCCACGATCAGGCCCATCCGCGGGCCTGAGATCAGCCCGCCAGCGGCTTGAGCCGCACGGGGGTACTCGCCAGCAGGCCGAGCGGATCCACGTAGCCGGCCCGCGCCGCCGGCCCCCACATGGCGCCCCAGTGCAGGCAGGCCGCGGTCGGGCAGCCCGAGTGCCCGGCGGCCAGGCGTCCCAGCGGGCTGGACACATCGACCAGCTGGCCGGCCCGTACCGTCGGGTTCACCGGTTCGTAGCTGGTACGCAGGCCACCTGGGTGCTCCACCGACACCACCGGCCGGCCCGCCAGCATTCTGGCGAACACCACTGTGCCTGGCGCGGAGGCGTACACCACCTGGCTCGGAGCGCCGGCCAAGTCGACACCGCGGTGGCCGCGCTGCCAGTTCGGGGACGGTGCGTCGAAGATGCGGGTCACCACCGGAGCTCCCGGACGCAGCGGCCACTGCAGTCGCGTTTCGTCCGCGCTAGCGGGTGCCGCCCAGCCCATGGACCAGCCCACGGGCCAGACCGCGTACCAGACCACAGTCCAGACCACCGGCGTGGTCATGGCGCGCATCGCCAGGGTCAGTAACCGCATCCACACAGTTCACCGCCTCGCACTGCCTGGCACGCCGGTCCGTCGCCGCCGGGTGCGGCGGGTGTGCACGCGAGTACGGCTGTGGACGGAGCCGGTCCGTGGCGGGTGTAAAGTGCTCAGCGCAGCCCGCGCGAGCGGGCTGACTTCGCGCGTCTGAGTGCAATGTCGCCACGACGACATTTGCCGCGTATGCCGGTTGGTCCCGTTGCGAGACGGGTCGGTGTGCGCGCAGGCGCCAGGGTCCGGCATCACCCGATGCCTGGCGAGTAACCGACACAAAGAAAGCGTGGACGCATGGCTGTTGTGACCATGAAGCAGCTGCTGGACAGCGGCACCCACTTCGGGCACCAAACCCGTCGCTGGAATCCCAAGATGAAGCGGTTCATCTTCACCGACCGCAATGGCATCTACATCATCGACCTGCAGCAGACACTGACCTTCATCGACCGGGCCTACGAGTTCGTCAAGGAGACCGTCGCCCACGGCGGGTCGATCATGTTCGTCGGCACCAAGAGGCAGGCGCAGGAATCGATCGCCGAAGAGTCGACCCGGGTCGGCATGCCCTATGTGAACCAGCGCTGGCTCGGCGGCATGCTGACGAACTTCTCCACGGTGCACAAGCGCCTTCAGCGGATGAAGGAACTCGAGGCCATGGAGCAGACCGGCGGGTTCGAGGGTCGCACCAAAAAAGAGATCCTGATGCTGACCCGGGAGAAGAACAAGCTCGAGCGCAGCCTCGGCGGCATCAGGGACATGAACAAGGTGCCCTCGGCGATCTGGGTCGTCGACACCAACAAGGAGCACCTCGCTGTTGCCGAGGCCCGCAAGCTCAACATTCCGATCATCGCGATCCTGGACACCAACTGCGATCCCGATCTGGTCGATTACCCGATCCCGGGTAACGACGACGCGATCCGTTCGGCCGGCCTGCTGACCAAGGTCATCGCTTCCGCGGTCGCCGAGGGTCTGCAGGCCCGTGGCGG
>CAZGPT010000150.1:0-7812 GCA_964527015.1 uncultured Mycobacterium sp.
GTTGGGGCCTGCCGACCCACGGAAATTCACCCTAACACCGACCCCGCCGAGACGGGGCTGACACACCGGCCGGTGCTATTGGACGGTCACCGACACCGCGCCCGCGCCGATCCCGTAGTTTCCTCCCGGCGCTCCGGAGATCATCGCCCCAAGGGCCAGCACACTGGTGATACGGCCGGACTCCGCGTCGACATCGTCGACCGTTGTCACCGCGCCGGCCGTCTCCGCGTCGGCCCGCGCCACCGCGATCGCGGAGACTCCGGTGGCCGAGCCGTCCCGGCCGGCGAGAACGGTCCCCGAACCGTGCGGGGCCAGACCGGCGGCGAACCGGGCCACCGTGGAACCCTGTTGTCCGGCGTCTTCGGCCAGTGCCCCGCCGGTGACGATGACGGCGGTATCGGCTGCCGCCGGTCCGCTGTTGGAGGTGTCGCTGTTGGAGGTGTCGTTGTCGTAGGTCAGAAATCCGGTATCGCGCAACGCGGCCAGCACGGTGTTCCGCGCTTGGTCGTCGACCGGGGCGAACGCGGGGTCACGGTTGATCAACAGGGCGAGGCCGAGCAAATCACCGGCTTGCGAGCCCTCGTCGACCAAGTCGGTGTTCAGCCGGGTTCCGGGCGGGATGATCGGCGAATTGACCACCGAGCGCAGCTTCTCCCCCGAACTACCGTCGACGAACTCCTCAGTGAGCCCGATGGTTGCGGTCACCGAACCGCCGGCCTGTCCGATCAGACGGGCAACCCCTTCTAGGTCGACGGGATCCGCGTCCGGGGTGCGGAAGATCACCACCGATTTGCCGTCGAGTGTGCCGCCGACCATTCGGGGTGACATCTGCTTGTCGAAATCATCCGCAGCCGATAATTTTTCGGCCAGCAACGTGTTCTGATCGGTGAGATTATCGACCTGCTGTTGCAAATCCCCCTTCTCGGCCCGGAGGACGGATTCCATCGGGCCGGACAGCATCCGCGCCCCCACAACGAATCCCACGGCAAGCGCGATGAACACCGCTGCCAGCGACACCGCGAAACGCCGGCGCGACTTCACGCTATGTCACCCAGCTCTGCACCCAGCCGGTCAACTGGTTCCAGTAGGTCGAGAGCCAATCGAGAACGACGGTGTCGGCCCGGGATACCCACAGTGCCGCGACTACCGCGAACAGAACAGCCATCACGAGCAGTGCGATCGCGCCGCCCGAGATGTGGCTGCGATACAGAGTCGCAACGGCTTTCGCATCGACAAGCTTCTCGCCGACCTTCAGTCGGGTGAGAAAGGTTGACGGATTGGTCTGCGCGCGAGAGCGGTCGAAGAACTCCTCGATACTCGCCGATTGCCCTACCGTGACGATCAACGCCGCGCCATGATGATCAACCAGCAGCAGAGCCAGGTCGGTCGCGGAGCCGGCGGCCGGAAAGGTCATGGCTCCGATCCCGAGGTCCTGGATACGCTCCAGGCCTGCGGCGTGGCCATCGGCGTCGGCCGGTAGCACCACTTGCGCCCCGCACTTGAGGGAATCGGCGCTGATCTGTTCGGGATTACCCACGATGAGCGCCGGACGGTACCCGCCTTCGCGCAGAATGTCGGCGCCGGTCCCGACTCCGACCAGCACCGGCTGATACTCCTTGATGAACGGCTTGAGCCTCTGGAGGTCATCCGCTGCCGCGGGCCCGTCGGTGACGACGACCACGTGGCGGCGGTAGACGTCTACGTCAACTTCCGGTATTCCGATTCCGTCGATCAGCAGTGGGCTCTCGCTGCGGATGAATTCGATGGTGTTGCCCGCGAATGCCTCCAGGTGCGCGACCAGACCTGTTTTGGCGTCGTGCATGAGGTCGGCGATCTCTTCATCGGTGCGTTCCACCCCGTCGACCAACCGGCGGTCGCCGTGGTAGACCCCGCCCTCGTGCAGTCGGACCTTCGAGCCGTCCTTGATCTTCCGGAAGATCTCGGGGCCCGCATTGTCGATGAGCGAGATGTTGTTCGCCACCAAGACCTCGGGGCCGAGGTTGGGGTAGCGCCCGGAGATCGACGGGGAGGCGTTGACCACCCCGATGATCCCCGCGTCGACGAGTGCGTCCGCGGTGACCCGATCGAGGTCCAGAACGTCGAGGACCACGATGTCGCCGGGGCCGACACGCCGCAGCAGGCGGTCGATGTCACGATCTACCCGGGCGGTCCCGGTGACGCCCGGTCGTCCGTTTGCATTACGGGAGAGCAGCGCAGACATCTTCATGCGGACGATTCTGTCCGCGCATCACATCAACCAGCGGTAGGCGCGCCGTAACACTAGCCCCACAAGTCACAATGCTTCACACCAGCAACAGTCGGAAATCAGGGTGATTCCCGCCCGGCCCGAGCGGCGGTCAGGAGTTCTCGGGCATGCGCGCGGGCGGTGTCGGACTCCCCCAGTCCGGCCAGCATCCGAGCCAGTTCGGCCACCCGATGCTCATCGTCGAGCCGGCGTACCTCGCTGGCCGGCCCGGTACTGTCCACCACGAGATGGGTGTCGGCATAGGCGGCTACCTGTGGCAGATGCGTGACGACGATCACCTGATGGCTACCGGCCAGCCGGGCCAGCCGGCGGCCGATCTGGACAGCTGCCCGGCCGCCCACGCCCGCGTCGATTTCGTCGAACACCATGGTGGTGCCCTCGGCCGAGGCGGACAGCACCACCTCCAGCGCGAGCATCACGCGGGATAACTCACCGCCCGAGGCACTCCGGCTCAACGGCAGCACCGAGTCGGTATCCCGGGTGTCGCGGTGCGCGGCGAACCCGAACTCGACCTGGTCGACGCCCTCGGATCCGGCGTGGGCGAGCACACCTGAGGGCAGCCGCACCGGAGCACTGTCGTCATCGCGTGCGGTCATGGTGCTCACGGCGACGGTGAAGTCGGCATCGTTCATCGCCAGGCCGGACAGCTCCGCGGTCACGGACTCGGCCAGGCCGACGGCTGCCGCGGTCCGCAGATCGGACAACTCGATAGCGGCACCGGCCACCCGGTCGGCAAGTTCATCGACCCGCCGGGACAGCTCGGTCAGCGTCTCCTCCGAGACGTCGAGCTGAGCCAGTCGCCGCCGGGCATCCACGGCCCACTGCAGCACCCCATCGACATCGGCCGCGTACTTGCGGGTAAGGCTGCGCAGCGCGGCCTGCCGAGTCAGTCGGGTCTCCAGTCCGCTGGCGTCGGCGGGCAGCCCGGCGAGGAAATCACCCAGCTCGCCGGCCACGTCGCCGACCACGTTCAGCGCCTCGGTGAGCCGGTGTCCGAGGCCGGCCAGCGCGATATCGTCGATCGAGTTCAACGATGAGGCCGCGCGGGCCAGCGAATCGGTCGCGCAGCGGTTGTCGACATTCGCGGTGGCGTCGTCGGTTCCAGACAACGCGGTGCGGGCATCAGCGGCAGCCTCCCGGACGGCGTCGAGTTCGGACAGCCGGCGGATTTCGTCCACCAGGACCTCGTCTTCGCCGGGTACCGGATTCACCTGGTCGATCTCGGTGAGGGCGAACTTCAGCCGATCGGCTTCCTGCGCCATTTCGCGGGCCCGTTCGGAGCGTTCTGCCAGGTCACGCCGGGCGACCAGCCATTCTTCCCGCAGTTTCCGGTAGCTCTCCAACCGCGCCGCCACGCCGGCGAATCGGTCGAGTGCCGCACGTTGCTGCTCAGGGCGCATCAACCGCAGCTGATCGTTCTGGCCGTGCAGTGTCAACAGGCCGGTGGTGAAACCGGTCAGCGTCTTCGCCGGTACGCTGCGGCCGCCGAGATAGGCGCGGGAGGGGCCCTCACGGCTCACTGAGCGCAATGCGATGACGGCGCCGTCGTCGTCGCGGTCGGCAGCGCAGGAGTCCAGGATGTCGTCGATCCGGCCGGCGGTGAGCGGATCGAGCTCCTCGGTACTGAATCGGCCTTCCACCACTGCGCGGCCGGATCCGGATCGGATCCTGCTCGCATCCGCGCGTGCACCACCGAGTAGGTGCAGCCCGGTCACCACCATCGTCTTGCCGGTGCCCGTCTCCCCGGTGAGCACCGTCAGCCCGCGATCGAATTCGGCGGTGGCGGAGATAATCGCGCCGAGGGACTCGATCCGGATCTCGGCGAGCATCTAACGCTCGCGCCAGCTCGTCACCGGCAGCTGGAACTTGCGCACCAGCCGATCGGTGAACGGTGCACTGTCCAACCGGACCCATTTGAGCGGGGCGTGGCACTTGGTGACCTGCAGCCGTCCACCGGCCGGTACCACCATTTCGCGCCGCCCGTCGCAGAGCACCACCGCACTGGGGTTGTCGGAGTCCACATCCACGGTGATCACCGCATTGGGGTTGGTTACCATCGGCCGGGCGAACAGTGCATGCGCGTTATTGGGCACCACGATGATCGCTTCCAGGTCGGGCCACACCACCGGACCACCCGCGGAGAACGCATAAGCGGTGGACCCGGTCGGACTGGACACCAGCACCCCGTCACAGCCGAAGGCCGAAACCGGCCGACCGTCGATGTTGACCATCACGCCCAGCACGCCCTGATGGATGTCCTTTTCCAGGCTCGCGTCGTTGAGCGCCCAGCCCCGGCCCAGCACCTCACCGTCGGCGCTGACCACCACATCCAGGGCCATCCGGTGTTCGACGCGGTAGTCGCGGGCGATTACGTGCTCCAGGACGGTGTCGATGGCGTCCGCTTCGGCTTCAGCCAAAAACCCGATTCGGCCCAGGTTGACGCCAAGCACCGGTATCTCGGCATTGCGGGCGAGTTCGGCGGCCCGCAGAAACGTACCGTCCCCGCCCAGGACCAGGACCAGTTCACAGCCGTCGGCGGCATCGGCATCACCGTCGACCACCTCGATCTCGGCTCCGGTGGCGTGCAACTCGGCCGGGTCCAGGTGCAGACTGCCGCGGTCGACAGCCTCGCGAGATAACAAGCGAAGGCGAATGCCGTTGTCGCCCAGTGATTTTCCAACTCGACGGGCCGTCTCATTCGCCTCGTCGCGGCCCGGGTGGACAACCAGCAGTATCGTCCGAGGCTCCGTGTCCGTCGTTGCGGCAGCCATCGTCACCGCGGCCCGTCCGCGATGGCGCGGCGCACCGCATCCGAGAGCGCGTCACCGGCCAGTGCGCTGTCGAACGATTCGGCGCCGAATGAGGCCCGCAGCCGGAGGAAATACTCGACATTGCCCGACGGCCCTGGCAACGGACTCGCGGTGACGGCGACGGCAGGCCAGCCGAGTTCCGCGGACCGGGCCGCAACCGAAAGCACCGCCTCGGCGCGCAACTCCGGATCCGAGACCACCCCGCCGGCGCCGACGTTGTTTCTGCCCACCTCGAACTGCGGCTTCACCATCGGAACGATATCGCCGTGCGGGGCGGCGCAGGCAGTCAGTGCGGGCAGTACGGTCCCGAGCGAGATGAAGGACAGATCGGCGACGACCAAGTCGGCGGGGCCGTCAATCGCCGCGGTCGTCAGATCGCGCACGTTCGTCCGCTCGACCACCCGCACCCGATCATCCGAACGCAGTGACCAGGCAAGCTGACCGTAACCCACGTCGACCGCCGTCACCTCCGTCGCACCTCGGTCCAGCAGCACCTGGGTAAAGCCGCCCGTCGACGCCCCGGCATCCAGACAACGGCGATCCCGAACATCGATGGCGAAGGCGTCCAGGGCTCCGATGAGCTTATGCGCTCCGCGCGAGACCCAGGTTTTCTCCTCTGCACCCCCGACGGAGAGCCGAGCGGTAACCGCGACGGCGGTAGCGGGTTTCGCCGCGGGCATCCCGTCGATGGTGACGCGCCCGGCACCGATAAGTTCGGCCGCCTGCTGTCGGGACCGGGCCAGACCCCGCCGGACCAGCTCCGCATCAACCCGGGCGCGCCGCGTCATACGCAGCTCAGCCCTTCTCGACCGATTCCAGGGCGTCGACCAGAATCTGGTGCGCCTCCTCGAGTCGGTGGCCGACGGCGTCGAAGTCGATTGTGTCGGAGCCGGCATCCTCGCTCCCGGGCCGCTCGGAGTCCGGCCGGGACAGGTCCGCCAGGATCGTGTCAATCCGGGTGCGGATCACTTGGGGATCGGTGTCCATATCGCCGTTCACGCTAGCGGACCGGGGTCGTCGAGCAAGGACCACCGCTGTAGCGCCACCCGGGCGGTGTCGTCCCCGGCCCGCACGGGACCAGCCGGGCCGGCCGGTCCGGTCCAGGTCCGGTCCCAGACTGCACGGGCCGTGGCACGCACGATCGACAAACCGTCGGCGCCGGGGTCATGGCCGGTCGCGGTGACGATGACGCCGTCCGCACCGAACTCGGTTTTCCAGGCCGGATGTGCCGCCACTTGCAGGTCGGCGGCATCGTGGAACAGTGCCCGCAGGTCTGTGCCGATATAGTCGGGCCGCTCAGGCGCTTCGGCGTTGACCGCGTCGCGGGCGGTGCTGACCCCGGTGAGCACCAGCAGGCTCGGCAGAGCCGCGGCATTCGCCCCGGCGATATCGGTATCGAGTCGGTCGCCTACCACCAGCGGAGTGTGATACCGCCCACGAGCGAGCGCATCTTCCATCAGGCCCGGCGCGGGTTTGCCGGCCACCAGGGGTTCAATGCCGGTCGCGGTCCGCAGCACGGCGACCAGGGATCCGTTGCCGGGCACCAGACCGCGCTCGGTCGGCAGAGTCGGGTCCAGATTGGACGTCACCCACAGTGCGCCGGCCCCGATCGCCAGGGCAGCCTCCGCGAAATCCGGCCAGCCGAGGGTCATCGACAGACCCTGCACAACGGCGACGGGCTCGTCGGCGAACGTCCCTACCGGTTGCAGTCCAACGGCGCTGATCTCCGCGGACAGTGCCTCCGTTCCGAGAACCAGGACCTTGGAGCCTGCCGGAAGTCGCTGTTGCAGAAGCCGCGCCGCGCTCTGCGCACTGGTCACCACGTCATCGGCACAGGCGGTGAAACCCAAGTCCTGTAAGTGCTCGGCAACCTCACCGGCGGATCGGGAGGCGTTATTGGTGACAAAGATGGTCGAGCTGTCGACCTCCTTTAGTGTCGCGACTGCTGCAGGTGTCGGGGCATGACCCCGGAACAGGGTGCCATCAAGATCCAGTAACAGGCAGTCATGCTGCTGAGCAAGCGATTTCATCTCAGGCGAGCTCGTCGATCCGGTCCTCGGCATCGGTGACCCCGTCGATATCAGCGGCTGCCGAGTGCATGAACCATCCGAGTGCGTCCGCAGGCCGATCCAGCGCAAGCAGAGTTTCGGCGTACGCGTAGAGCAGCCGGGCAGCGGTCGAGCCGGTGCGCGACAGGTCAGGGGATGGGGAGGACAGGATGGCCAACGCCTGTTCGAGTTGGCCGAGATCCGCGCGGGCGCCGGCGGCGACGATACGCATCTCATCGGCGTCATCCCCGGTGAGCGCGGCAGCCTCGGGACTGCGGGCCAATTCGACGGCGCGCTCAGGCCTACCGACGCCGCGCTCACAATCGGCTATCAGCGGCAGCAGGGTCGACTTGGAGCCCATTCGGCGCGCCGCCCGGAACTCCGAGAGTGCCTGTGCCCAATCCCCACACTGGTAGGCCGCGATACCGACGGCTTCCCGAATCGCCGCGATTCGGCCGGACCGGCTGCGAGCGGCCTGGGCATGGGCCAGGGCTGCTTCGGGGTCGACGTCGAGCAGCTCTCCGGCGGCGACGAGATGGCGTGCCACGGTATCGGCCGTGGCCTTGTCCAGGGTGAACAACTCGGCGCGGACGTCGGGGGCGAGCTGCTTGGCTTCGACGGACGCGGGGATGTGCGGTCCGCTCGGCGACTCGGTTCGCTCGGGGCCGGAAGTTTGCCGGGGCTGCGC
>CAZGPT010000151.1:0-7672 GCA_964527015.1 uncultured Mycobacterium sp.
AGGCCTTCATCCGCGGCACGGTGGGGGAGCGGTTCGCGGTGCGCAACTCCGGCGCGCACGCGGTCGTCGAGGGTGTCGGCGACCACGGATGTGAGTACATGACCGGTGGCAAGGTGGTCATCCTCGGGCCGACGGGACGTAACTTCGCCGCCGGCATGTCCGGCGGGATCGCCTATCTCTACGACCCGCAGGGTCAGCTGCCGGCCAACCTCAACCCCGAGATGGTGGACCTCGAGGATCTGAGCGACGACGATGTCGAATGGTTGCACGGCACGCTCTCGGCGCACCGTGACGCCACCGATTCGGCTGTGGCCCGCGCGGTCCTGGCCGACTGGCCCCGGAAGGCAGGGGATTTCGTGAAGGTGATGCCGCGCGACTACAAACGGGTGCTGCAGGCCATCGCCGAGGCCGAACGCGCCGGCGCCGATGTGGACGAGGCGATCATGGCGGCGTCCCGTGGCTGACCCGAGCGGATTTCTCAAGTACACCCGTCGCGAGACCCCGAAGCGTCGGCCGGTTCCGCTGCGCCTGCGGGACTGGAACGAGGTCTACGAGGACTTCGACCACGAGGCGCTGCAGCACCAGGCGGCGCGCTGTATGGACTGCGGTATCCCGTTCTGCCACAACGGCTGCCCGCTGGGCAATCTCATCCCGGAGTGGAACGATCTGGTCTACCGGGACCGGTGGCGCGACGCCATCGAGCGGCTGCACGCCACCAACAACTTCCCGGAGTTCACCGGCCGGCTGTGCCCGGCGCCGTGCGAATCCTCCTGCGTGCTGGGTATCAACGCCGACCCGGTGACCATCAAGCAGGTCGAGGTCGAGATCATCGACAACGCCTTCGATGAAGGGTGGGTTCAGCCCAACCGGCCGCACCTGGTCACCGGCAAGTCGGTGGCCGTCGTCGGTTCGGGTCCGGCCGGCCTGGCCGCAGCCCAGCAGCTGACCCGCGCCGGTCACGAGGTCACCGTGTTCGAACGGGCCGACCGGATCGGCGGCCTGCTGCGCTACGGCATCCCCGAATTCAAGATGGAGAAACGCCACATCGACCGCCGGCTGGAGCAGATGCTGGCCGAGGGCACCAAATTCAAGGCCGGTGTCAACGTCGGCGTCGACCTCACCGCGGACGAACTGCGGGAGCGTTTCGACGCGGTCGTGCTGGCCGGCGGCGCGACCGACTGGCGCGACCTGCCCGTCCCGGGCCGTCAGTTCGCCGGTATCCACCAGGCGATGGAGTATCTGCCGTGGGCCAACCGTGCCACCCACGGGGACCCGGTTCTCGACGCCGACGGCGATCCGCCGATCACCGCCCGGGGCAAGCGGGTCATCATCATCGGCGGCGGCGACACCGGTGCGGACTGCCTGGGCACGGCCCATCGTCAGGGCGCGGCGGAGGTCCACCAGTTCGAGATCATGCCCAGGCCCGGCACCGACCGGGACCCGTCCACCCCGTGGCCGACCTACCCGCTGATGTTCCGGGTGTCCTCCGCCCACGAGGAGGGCGGTGATCGGGTCTTCTCGGTCAACACCGAGCGCTTCCTGGGCAGCGACGGCAAGGTCACCGGGCTGCGCGCCCACGAGGTGAAGATGTCGGGCGGCAAGTTCGAGAAGGTCGAAGGCAGCGATTTCGAGCTCGAGGCCGACCTGGTGCTGCTGGCCATGGGCTTCGTCGGCCCGGAGAAGCCGGGCCTGCTGACCGACCTCGGTGTGGAACTCACCGACCGCGGCAACGTGACCCGCTCCGCCGACTTCGAAACCTCGGTGCCGGGGGTGTTCGTGGCCGGCGATATGGGCCGCGGACAGTCGCTGATCGTCTGGGCCATCGCCGAGGGGCGGGCCGCCGCGGCCGGAGTCGATCGCTACCTGATGGGCCACACGGCTTTGCCGGCGCCGATCGCACCGACTGCCGTACCGCAACGATAGCCACTTCCGTAACACTGGAAACGCGCGACCAGCAACGGCGCGCCTCCCATCAATAGTGGTGTGATGCAGCTCTAATAGCTGTACAGGGGCGCTGAGGTTAAGGTGTTCCCGGTTGTCAACGGTGTCGACCACTGGAGAAATCGTGTTGCTCAACCCGATCCCGATCCCTAACCCCCTGGCGTTGTCCCGAGCCGGACGCATGATGTGGTCGTTGGTGCGCCACCCGTACAAGAGCCGGGGGTTTCCCGCCAAGCACGAGCGGCTGGTGACCTCCGCCGAGTTGATGCGCTACGGGCTGTTCACCTGATCTGCGCCACCTGATCTGCGTCACTTGATCGTGGCGGTGTCCGGCGCCGCGGGTCCAGACCACAGGCCCGAGTCCCGGATGGCCTCGGCCAGCGGTTCCAGCACCGCCGGGTCGTGCGGCAGCGGCAGATAGACGATCGCCAGATCCAGCCCCTGGGCCCCCAGCGCGATCGCGTCCTCGATGACGCCCCGGCTGCCCCGATCGTCGGACAGCCGGAGGTGCGCCGAGAGCAGGATCTCCTTCGGGTTGCGGCCGACCTCGGCGCAGTGCGCCTTCAGGACGTCGCGCTTGCGGGCGAACTCGGCCGCCGTCCCGCCGACGAAGTTCCAGTTCTGGGCGTAGCGGGCGGCGATACGCAGGGTCCGCTTCTCCCCGCTGCCGCCGATGCAGATCGGCGGGTGCGGGCGTTGCGGCCCCTTCGGCTCATTGCGGGCGGCCGTGAGCTGATAGAACTTGCCGTCGAAATCGGTCGTCGGCTGGCTGAGCAGCCCGATGATCACCTGACAGGCCTCTTCGAACCGGTCGAAACGCTCGGTCAGGGTCCCCAGCTCGATGCCGTAGGCCGCCGACTCCTGCTCATTCCAGCCCGCTCCGATACCGAGTTCCAGCCGTCCCCCGGAGATGACGTCCAGGGCGGCGGCCATATTGGCCAGCACCGCGGGGTGCCGGTAGTGGATCCCGGTGACCAGCACGCCGAGTCGCAGCCGGGTGGTGGCCTGCGCCAGAGCGGTCAGGGTGGTCCACCCCTCCAGGCACGGGCCGGCCGGGTCAGCGAATATCGGGTAGAAGTGGTCGAAGGTCCACCCCGACTCGTACACCTCGATATCGTCGGCTGCACGCCACACCGCCAGCATGTCGGCCCAGGTGGTGTTCTGCGGGGAGGTCTTGAACGCGAATCGCACCACCCGACCCTAGTGCTTGGTTGCTGGGAGGCGCCATTCGTGACAACGCAAAGTGCTGTGCTCAGTGAATTGACGCAGTTCAGCGGTATCGACATACTGTCCGCATGATGGGGGAAGCAGATACGCGGTGGGTTAGCGGCAGCGGTGATCAGGATGACGACAGGGAACTCGTCGACGCGGTCCTGCGGGATCTGAACGAGGCCGCGCAACGCTGGGAGGCGTTGGTCGCCGAAGCCGAAACCGTCAGCTACAGCGTCGACATGGGCGATATCCAGGCGGTCGCCAACTCCGACGGCAAACTGATCGGGTTGACCCTGCACCCCGAAGTCACCGTCGACTACACCCACACCGAACTGGCCGGGCGGCTCAACGTCGCGTTCGCCGCTCTTCGTGACGAGGTCCGGGAGGACTACCTGCGTCGGTACGGGGCCGAACTGCGATGACATCTGCCCGGATACCCGCTTCGGCACCTATGCCTGCGCCGGGAGGGCCGTCGTGCCGCTGAACCTGTCTAACCGGGACCAGAACTCGGGCCATTTGTTTTACAACCGGCGGCTGCGCGCCGCGCTCACCCGCTTCTCGGTGCGCATGCGCCACGATGACCGCAAACAGCATGCGGCGGTGGCGCTGTCGCTGGTCTTCGTGCTGCTGGGGTGCGGCTGGATGGCGCTGCTCAACGTCATGAAACCGGCCGGCCTGGTCGGGCAGTCGGTGATCGTCGGCAACCGGGACACCGGCGCGCTGTACGCCGATATCGGCGGCCGCCTGCACCCGGCGCTCAACCTCAGCTCGGCCCGGCTGGCCACCGGCAGTGCGTCCTCGCCCACCTGGGTGAAATCCCGCGAGATCGACAAGTACCCGACCGGACCGATGATCGGCATCCCCGGTATCCCGGACGAACTGGCGATCTCGGCCAACCCGCTGTCGGCCTGGGCGATCTGCGACACCGCCCCGGCCCGGAGCACGGGCGCGACGGTGACCGTGACGACGATCGCCGGTGAGATCTCCGGCGGCGGTCGCGCCACCCCGATGACACCGGCGCAGGCGATCCTGGCCGTCCACCGCGGCGCGACACACCTGATCTGGAACGGCCAGCGCAGCCGTCTCGACCCGACCGACCGCGCGGTCACCTTCAACCTGGGTCTGGATCCGGGCGCGACGCGTCCCATCGCGATGTCGGACGCGCTCTTCGACGCCCTGCCGGCCACCGAACCCCTCGTCGTGCCGCCGATTCCTGCCGCCGGCAGCCCGTCGCGGCTGCTGACCGGATCGGTGGTGGGTCGGGTGCTGCAGACCCGCGACGCCAACGGTGAGCTCAGCGGGTTTTACGTCCTGCTGGCCGACGGTGTCCAGCGGGTCAGCGCTTTCGTGGCCGACCTGCTGCGGACGGCGAACAGCCGGGGAGCCACCGCGCCCCAACTGGTCTCCCCGGATGTCCTCGTCGGAATCCCCGAGGTGGAGGTGCTCCCTGTCGGGAGCTATCCCACCGGCAAGCTGGAGTTCGTCGATACCGCCGCCAACCCGGTCAGCTGCGTGGCGTGGTCGAAACTGGCCACCGACCCCCAGGCCGGCGTCCGGGTGTTCAGCGGACGCGGTCTGCCCACCCCGCCGGCACTGGACTCCCGCCTCGTCGCGCTGGTGCGCGACACCGCTGCTGGTGCCGGCCGGGGCGGCGATCCGGATTCGGTCGAAGCCCAGCAAACCCTGATCCTGCCCGGCGCGGCGACCTTCGTCGCGACGACCAGCGCCGCCCCGGTCAGCGACACCCGGGAGAGCCACTACTGGATCTCGCCACAGGGTGTCCGATACGGCATCAGCCGGGACCGGGACACACTGCAGGCGTTGGGAATCGATCCGGCCCGGGCGTTGCAGGCACCGTGGCCGATGATCCGTACCTTCGCGGCCGGGCCGTCTATCAGCCGGGTCGACGCCCTGCTGGCCCGCGACGCGATCAATCCGGCCGGCCCGGCGATCGCGCTGTCCGGACCCGGGAATCAGCGCGGGGGCGGGGCGGGTTAGCGATGTCCAAAAGAGGTTTCGTTCGCCAGCCCAGAACGGCGGTGCCACCGGTGCCGCCGGTGCGGGTCGTGGTCGCGCCGCCGCTGGCGCTGCCGGAGCGGGAGCCGCGCAACATCCTGCTGATGATCGCCGCTCCGGCCCTGCTGGTGGGTATCGTCGGGACGCTGGTCGTGATGTACACCTCCGGCGTGCGGTCGCTGCAGTCCGGCTTCTTCCCGATGATCGGTCTGGTCGGGTTCGCGGCGCTGATGTTCACCGGCCGGTTCGGCCGCGGCCGCCGCATCAGCTGGGGCGAACAGGAAAAACAGCGCCGGAGCTATCTTCGGCAACTCGACGAGGACCGCGACGAGGTTCAGCGCGCCGCCCAGCAGCAGCGGAAGAGCGCGCTGTTCGTCCACGCCGACCCGCACCACCTCGACACCCTCATCGGCGGCCCGAGGATGTGGGAACGCCGCCCGGCCGACCCCGACTTCCTCGACGTCCGGCTCGGGATCGGGGTGCAGGCCACCGCCGACTCGGCGGTATCGCTGCAGTGGCCCGAGGTTCCGGTCGGTGAGGAGCTCGAACCCGTCAGCGGCCGGGCGCTGCGCGACTTCATTCTGGAGCAGAGCCGGATCCGCGATATCGCGAAGGTGCTGAGCCTGCGCTCCCAGCCGGGTTTCAGTTTCATCGGCGAGGACCCCGCGGAACTGCACGAACTGATCAGGTCGCTGCTGTGCTCCCTGGCGGTCCACCACAGTCCCGACGAGCTCAAACTCATGGTCGTCACCCGCCACCCCGAGCAGTGGTCGTGGCTGGTCTGGCTACCGCACAATCAGCATGACGCCATGGTCGATGCGTGCGGTCTGCGCCGGCTGGTGTTCACCGCACCGGCGGACCTCGAGGAGGCGCTGGACGCCGAGTTGCATCGCAAAGGTCGTGGGCCGTGGGCCCCGCCGAGTGGAACGAGTCCCACGACGACGCCCTCCTCGCTGGTGTCCGGAGCGGGCTCCGGGACGGGACCGCACTGGGTCATCGTGGACGACAACGTCGGCATGCCCGAACAATGGGAGGCTGTGACCGGCCAGAAGGGGATGAGCGGGATCACCGTGCTGCGATTGGCCACCCGGCCCGGCGAGGGGGTCGGATTCGGTGACCCGCAACAGAGATTCGATCTGCGGCACGGACGGTTGTTCCACCGCGGGGCCTTCTACGCCGCGGCCGACACGCTGGCCGAGAACACGGCCGACCGGTATGCGCGGGCCCTGGCCCGCTGGTCGCCGATGACCGCCGGTGAGCTGTCCCAGACCGACAGCCAGGGTGCGGAGCTGTTGCGGGCCCTGGGAATTGATGATCCCCGTCATCTGGACCTCGACCGGTTGTGGGCGGACAGCCGCGGCCGGAGCGACCCGCGTTGGGCGATGATCCCGGTGGGAGTCAAACCCGGTGGGGAGTTGCAGTACGTCATCCTGCGCGCGAAGGATTTCGGCGGCTACGGGTTTCACTCCGTGGTGATCGGCACGTCGGGGTCCGGAAAGTCCGAGTATTTCCTGGCGTTGTGCAACGGGATCGCGCTGACCCACTCCCCGGAAACCTTTCTCGTCATCTTCGTCGATATGAAGTTCGAGTCGGCGGCCCAGGATCTGGAGGGGCTGCCGCATGTCGCGGCGTCGCTGTCCAACCTGGGTAAGGACGACCGTCATCTCGCCGAGCGGATGCGCAAGGCGATCGACGGTGAGATGGCCCGGCGCTACGCCCTGTTCAAACAAGCCGGAGCACGCGACGCCAACGAGTACGAGGAGATGCGCCTTGCCGGCCGGGATCTCGAACCCGTACCGATCCTGCTGGTCATCATCGACGAGTACCTCGAGCTGTTCCATCATCACCCGGATTGGATAGACCTGGTCATCCACATCGGCCAGGAGGGTCGCGGCTGCAACGTGTTCTTCACCCTCGGCGGGCAGCGGCTGGACCTGTCGTCGCTGAGTAAAGCCAAGAGCAACATCGCCTTTCGGGTGGCGTTGCGCGCCGAGACCGCCGAGGACTCTCGCGACGTCATCGGCAGTGACGCGGCCCTGCACCTGCCGTCGAAGGAGAATGGCTACGGTCTGCTCAAGATCGGCCCGCGCGAGCTCGAGCAGTTCCGGTGCTTCTACGTATCGGCGCCGTTCGTCGTGCCGAAGAAGGCGGCCCCCACCGACGGTATGGTCTCGGTCAGCTTCACCCGGCCGCACTCGTTGACGTGGGAATACCAGCCGCTCGACGCCGACGACAGCCGCGCGCTGGCCGTCGTCGATGAACCGGAGGAGCCGGACGAATTCCTTTACCACGCAGACGGTTTCAAGCGGAAGAAGTTGCTCGACGTCATCCGGGAGTCGCTGGTGTCACACCCGGCCCGGGCTCCGCACCGAATCTGGCTGCCGCCGCTGGAGGTCGGCGAGACCGCCGATGCGCTGGTGGAACGGTGGCGGGGCAAACCGTGGTGGGTGGATTACGGTCAGAACCCCGGCCTGGTCTTCCCGGTGGGCATCGAGGACTTCCC
>CAZGPT010000152.1:0-7646 GCA_964527015.1 uncultured Mycobacterium sp.
TGGAGGTGAACTGGCCGTTCGTGTTCGCCTCCATGCTGGAGAACTCGGTCAAGGGTGGGGTGCCGCACCTGCCGCTGGACCAGATGCCGGAACTGGCGGACAGCATCAACGACGCGGGCACCTTCTCACCGTCCGACGATCAGTTCGAGATCGCATTCGGGGCGAGCCGGGAGGTGTTCGGCTTCGCCCCGTACCCGGGGGTCATCCCCGGACAGCCGGCCCGAGTGACCCTTGGCGGGCTCAACCTGGCGGTCGCCTCGACCACCCGCAAACCCGCGCAGGCATTCGAGGCGGTGCGCTGCATCCGCAGCGAGACCAATCAGCGCTATACCTCGATCGAGGGCGGGCTGCCGGCGGTGCGCGCGTCGCTGTACGACGACCCCGAGTTCCAGAAGAAGTACCCGCAGTACGCGATCATCCGGGACCAGTTGACCACCGCCGCGGTGCGCCCGGCGACACCGAACTATCAGGCGATGTCGACGCGGATCTCGGCCACCCTGGCGCCGATCACCTCGATCGACCCGGAGCGGACCGCCGACGAATTGGCCGATCAGGTGCAGAAGGCGATCGACGGCAAGGGGTTGATCCCGTGACGGCTCCGACCGTGCTGACCAGTGACCGCCGGTCGCAGCGTCGGCTGGCCTACTGGTTGATCGCCCCGGCCGTCGTCCTCATGCTGGCGGTGACCGGCTACCCGATCCTTTATGCGTTCTGGCTGAGCCTGCACCGCTACAACCTCGCCAGTCCGGCCGACACGGCGTTCATCGGCCTGGCCAACTACCAGACCATCCTCACCGACAAGTACTGGTGGACAGCGTTTTTCGTCACCGTGGCGATCACCGTCATCTCAGTGGCGATCGAGTTCGTCCTCGGATTGGCGCTGGCACTGGTCATGCACCGCACCATCTTCGCCCGCGGCGCGGTGCGCACCGCGATCCTGATCCCGTACGGAATCGTCACCGTCGCCGCGTCCTACAGTTGGTACTACGCCTGGACACCAGGCACCGGCTACCTGGCCAACCTGCTGCCCGACGGCAGCGCACCACTGACCCAACAGATTCCGTCACTGGCCGTGATCATCCTCGCCGAGGTGTGGAAGACCACGCCGTTCATGGCACTGCTGCTGCTGGCCGGCCTGGCCCTGGTGCCCGACGATCTGCTCAAGGCCGCCGAAGTGGACGGCGCCGGGGCGTGGACCCGGCTGGTCCGGATCACCCTGCCGCTGCTCAAGCCGGCCATCCTGGTCGCGCTGCTGTTCCGGACCCTGGATGCCTTCCGGATCTTCGACAACATCTATGTGCTGACCGGTGGCTCCAACGACACCGGTTCGGTGTCGATCTTGGGGTACGACAACCTGTTCAAGGCCTTCAACCTCGGTCTGGGCTCGGCGATCAGCGTGCTGGTCTTCGCCTCGGTGGCCGTGATCGCCTTCATCTACATCAAGTTGTTCGGTGCCGCCGCGCCCGGATCCGACAGCGAGGTGCGCTGACATGACGCGTCGCACCCTCGGCTGGACCGTGATCAACACCGTGGTGCTCATCTACGCGCTGCTGCCGGTGCTGTGGATCCTGAGCCTGTCGCTCAAACCGACCTCGACGGTCAAGGATGGAAAGCTGATCCCCTCGGAGATCACCTTCGACAACTACAAGGGCATCTTCACCGGTGACGTGTTCTCCTCGGCGCTGATCAACTCGATCGGCATCGGCCTGATCACCACGGTGATCGCCGTGGTGATCGGCGGGATGGCGGCTTACGCCGTCGCGCGGTTGGAGTTCGCCGGCAAGAAGGTTCTCATCGGGGCGGCCCTGCTGATCGCGATGTTCCCGCAGATCTCGCTGGTGACCCCGCTGTTCAACATCGAACGGCGGATCGGGCTGTTCGATACCTGGCCCGGATTGATCATCCCCTACATCACCTTCGCGCTGCCGTTGGCGATCTACACGCTCTCGGCGTTCTTCCGGGAGATCCCGTGGGATCTGGAGAAAGCCGCCAAGATGGACGGCGCCACACCGGGTCAGGCCTTCCGCCGGGTGATCGCGCCACTGGCCGCACCCGGGATCGTCACCGCGGCGATCCTGGTGTTCATCTTCGCCTGGAACGACCTGCTGCTGGCGCTGTCGCTGACCGCCACCAAGGCGGCCATCACCGCACCGGTGGCGATCGCGAACTTCACCGGCAGTTCGCAGTTCGAGGAGCCGACCGGGTCGATCGCCGCTGGCGCCATGGTGATCACCATTCCGATCATCGTGTTCGTTCTCATCTTCCAACGACGGATCGTCGCCGGGTTGACCTCCGGCGCGGTGAAGGGTTAGGCGGAGCTTCTCCATGGCTGAAATCGTTCTGGACCACGTCAGCAAGCGCTATCCCGACGGCGCCACGCCGGTGAAGGATCTCAGTCTCACCATCGGCGACGGCGAGTTCGTCATCCTGGTGGGGCCGTCGGGCTGCGGAAAGTCCACCACACTCAACATGATCGCCGGCCTGGAGGAGATCACCGACGGGGAACTGCGGATCGGTGGCCAACGGGTCAACGAGAAAGCCCCGCGGGACCGCGATATCGCGATGGTGTTCCAGTCCTATGCGCTCTACCCGCATATGACGGTTCGGCAGAACATCGCTTTCCCGCTGACGTTGGCCAAGCTGAGCAAGGCCGAGATCGAGGCGAAGGTCGCCGAGACCGCCAAGGTGCTGGATCTGGTGACGCTGCTGGACCGCAAGCCCTCGCAACTGTCCGGCGGTCAGCGCCAGCGGGTGGCGATGGGCCGGGCGATCGTCCGCAAGCCCAAGGCGTTCCTGATGGACGAGCCGCTGAGCAACCTCGACGCCAAACTGCGCGTGCAGATGCGCGGCGAGATCGCCCGGTTGCAGAACCGCCTGGGCACCACCACCGTCTACGTCACCCACGACCAGACCGAGGCGATGACCCTCGGCGATCGGGTCGTGGTGCTGCGGGCGGGTGAAGCCCAGCAGATCGGCACCCCCGACGAGTTGTACAACCACCCGGTGAACCTGTTCGTCGCCGGGTTCATCGGTTCCCCGGCGATGAACTTCTTCCCGGCCGTGCCCGTCGAGGGCGGGCTGCGTATGCCGTTCGGGACGGTGACCCTCGGTGACACCGCGCGAAACGCTTTGGCCCGCCACGCCCGGCCCGCCAACGTCATCGTCGGGGTGCGGCCGGAGAATTTCGAGGATGCCGCCCTGCTCGACGCCGGTGAACGGGCCTGCTCGCTGACCTTCGGGGTACGGGCCGATCTGGTCGAATCCCTCGGTGCCGACAAGTATGTGTACTTCTCCACCGGTGGCGCCGGGGCCACCTCGGCGCACCTGGACGAGCTGGCCGCCGAGTCTGGTGTCGGCGAGAACCGCTACGTGGCAAGGGTGTCCGCGGAGTCTTCGGCGGCGACCGGTCAGACCGTGGAACTGGCGCTGGACACCACGAAACTGCACGTCTTCGACGCCGACACCGGGGTGAACCTCACCGCGTGAGCGATCCGCTGGCACGACTGCGCGATCACCTGCGGGCCCATTTCGCCGGCCTGGGAATCGACTCCGAACCCGACGTCGCCGGCGTCACCTTCCTCGGTGTGGAGCGCATCGACGTGCTGCGGTTCGGCCCCGACCCCCGGCCCGGATTCGACGACGTCTTCCACCACGTTTCGGCGGGCTGCTCGCGGTATCCGATGACCGATGCAGCCGCAGCGGTGTCGGATCCGCAGCGCGGTCCGCGCGCCGAGGTCGTGCTGAGCTTGCGCGCTGGCACCGGCGTTACCGGCCTGGCCCGCAGCGTGGCCGTGGTGGCCGCCACCCCGGCCGTCGACGGGGTGGTGCTGGCGGCCGATGCACTGGTGGATCTGTCCGTGCCGCTGTGGACCGGTGCCCCGTTCACCGCTGTGCTGCTTCGCGATTCGGATATTCCCGCGCTTCCGCTGGATCCGCCGGCCGATCCGGTGACTTTCCTCTCGGCGGTGCCGATCACCCCGACTGAGGCCGCCTGGGTGCGGCTCAAGGGCGCCGAGGCGATGCGTCAGGCCTGGAATGATGACGACGTCGACGTGCTGGATCCGCAGCGTCCGGCGGTACGGCCGGGGTGAGGAACCGTCACAGCCAGTTGTTGCGACGGAACTTGTAGTACATGAAACCGCACACCGCGAACATCAGGGTCAGCACTGTCGGGTACCCCCACCGCCAATCCAACTCCGGCATGTCCGAGAAGTTCATCCCGTAGATGCCGGCGATCATGGTCGGTACCGCGGCGATCGCGACCCAGGCGGAGATTTTGCGCATATCAAGGTTCTGCTGCAGCTCGACGCGGGCCAGTGCAGCGTGCACCAGGGAGGTCAACATCTCGTCGTAGCTGGCGATCCGGTCGGCGGCAAGTGTCTGGTGGTCGCCCACATCGCGCATGTAGCGGGCCACCTCCGTGGGGAGGAGGTCGCGGTATTCGGTCTGGAGCTTCGACAGCGCCTCGGTCAGCGGCCACACCGCGTTGCGCAGCTCGACGACCTCTCGCTTGAGCAGGTAGATCGGCTCGATCCTGGTCTTGGTGTGCGGGGAGAAGGTCTCCTCCTCGATATCGCTGATATCGACCTCCATGGACAGGGTCACCTCCCGATAGCTGTCCACGACATGGTCGGCGATCGCATGCATCACCGCGCACGGGCCGAGCGCCAGCTGGGTGGGACGGCGTTCGAGGTGCTCCCGCACCTCGGCCAGACCGGTGTGGTCCCCGTGCCGGACGGTGACCACGAATTCCCGTCCGACGAAGACCATGATCTCGCCCGTCTCGACGATTTCCCGGGCCAGGTGCACCGTTTCATGCGGGACGTAGTTGACCGTCTTCAATACCAGGAAGAGCGTGTCATCGTAGCGCTCGATCTTCGGTCGCTGATGGGCGTGCACCGCGTCCTCGACTGCCAGCGGGTGCAGGCCGTAGACCTCGGCCACGGTCTCCATCTGGTAGTGGTCCGGTTCGTGCAGTCCGATCCATACGAACGCCGTGCCGCCCTCGGCCAGCAGCTCGCGGGTCCGTGTCAGCGCGCCGGAGTGGGTGAACTTGCCGGGCAACCGTTTGCCGTCGGCGTAGACGGCACAATCCACCACCGCCTGCGATACCGGTAAATGAATCCGGCTGGGATCAGGTTCAGTTGGGCGGGCGCGGGTCACCCCGAGCAACGTCGGCGGGCGGGGCCTGAACGTCGGCATAGCTCCGAATGCTACCCGTGCTGAGAGCACCGGGACGTTGGTACGCGCTAGCACCTCGCGTACCCTGACGCGGTGTCTGAAACGGTGCCTGCCCCTAATCTCGTGATTGATGACGAGGAGATCTTCGCCGCCCACCGGGGCGGAAAGTTGTCGGTCGAATTGAAGTCCCCGCTGGACACCCAGCGGGCGCTGTCGATCGCCTACACCCCGGGCGTGGCACAGGTCAGCCGGGCAATCGCCGCCGACCGGACCCTGGCCGCTCGCTACACCTGGGCGCACCGGCTGGTCGCGGTGGTCAGTGACGGCAGCGCGGTGCTCGGCCTCGGCGATATCGGTCCATCGGCATCGCTGCCGGTGATGGAGGGTAAGTCGGCGCTGTTCAAGACGTTCGCCGGCCTGGACTCGATCCCGATCGTGCTGGCCACCAAGGATCCCGACGAGATCGTCGAGACCCTCATCCGGCTTCGGCCGACCTTCGGTGCCGTCAACCTCGAAGACATCTCGGCCCCACGCTGTTTCGAGATCGAACGCCGTGTCATCGAGGCACTGGACTGCCCGGTCATGCACGACGATCAGCACGGCACCGCGATAGTGGTGCTGGCTGCTCTGCTGGGTGCCTCAGCCGTGCTGGACCGGAAGATCGGCTCGCTGAAGATGGTCATCTCCGGTGCGGGTGCGGCGGGCGTGGCGTGTGCCAACATCCTGCTCGAGGCCGGGTTGAGCGATATCACGCTGGTGGACTCCCGCGGGATCGTGCACTCCGACCGCGACGACCTCAACTCGGTCAAGGCCGAGTTGGCGGCACGGACCAACCCGGCGGGTCGCACCGGGGGAGTCGCCGAGGCGCTCGACGGCGCCGACGTGTTCCTCGGGGTGTCCGCGGGGAAGGTGCCCGAGGAACTGATCGCGGCAATGGCGCCCAATAGCATTGTGTTCGCCTGTTCGAATCCGGACCCGGAGATCCACCCGGAGTTGGCCAGGCGACACGCCGCTATCGTTGCTACCGGACGAAGCGACTTCCCGAATCAAATCAACAACGTGCTGGCCTTCCCCGGCGTATTCCGCGGAGCACTGGACGCCGGTGCCCGACGGATCACCGAGAAGATGAAAGTGGCTGCTGCCGAGGCGATCTTCTCCGTCGTGGGCGATGATCTCGCGGCGGATCACATCGTGCCGAGCCCACTGGACCCCCGAGTGGGTCCGGCGGTCGCCGCTGCGGTGGCCGCCGCTGCCGAGGTGTGAGTCGGGAGCCGACGCGATGACGGCTTTCCGCCGGGTTCTGCTGGTGCTGATGGCCGTTATGACGGTCTCGTGTGGCAGCCCGGTTGAGGGGCCGTCGCTGGTGGTCGGCGCCTCGGCCGACCCGGCGAACACCCTGCTGGCCAATATCTACGCGGCCGGGTTGCGTTACTACGGGACTGCCGCTCGGGTTGATGCCTCGGCTGACCCGCTGGCGGGACTGGACGCCGGAACAGTCCGTCTGGCAACGGGTTTCACCGGCGAACTGCTTCAGCGATTCGATCCGGGATCCGCGGCCCGATCAGCGCGGCAGGTGTACCGAGCGATGGTGGGCGCCCTGCCGGAAGGTATCGCCGCCGGTGACTACGCCCCGGCGGCCGAGGACAAGCCGGCACTGGCCGTGACCGGGGCGACGGCCGCGGCCTGGGACAGCCGGGATCTCAGTGCGCTGGTGCGGAATTGTTCGCGGGTAAGCGTCGGCGCTCCGACGGGAAGCTCCACCCCCGATACCGTCGGAGAGTGCACGCTGGGATCGGCCCGTGAATTCGGAACTGCGGCAATGCTGTTCGATGCATTGCGGGCCGGGGTCATCACGGCGGCCTGGACCACCACCGCCGCGACCGGGGTGCCCGACGGCGTCGTCATCCTGGTTGACCGCAAACCGGCGCTGATCCCGGCGCAGAACGTCGTCGCGCTCTACCGGCGCAACGAACTCGACAACATTCAGCTTCGGGCCATCAACGAGATCGCGGGTGTGCTCGATACCGCCTCGTTGGTGCAGATGCTCGCCCAGGTCGAGCAGGGGGTCGATGCCAGGATGGTCGCCGAACAGTGGCTGACGGCCAACCCGCTGGGCCGGTAGTCCTGGGCCGGCGGGCTTCAGCGCATCCGGGGCATGAACCGTCCGGCCATCGCCACGAGGAGGCGCTGATACCCCGAACCGGACGCACGTACGAACAGGTCTAGAACCTTGGCGTCGGCGCCCACCAGCACCCTGGCCTTGTTCTTGGCCACCCCCTCGAGAATGATCTGCGCCGCCCGTTCGGGGAGGGTGCGGGCCATCTTGTCGAACCACTCCGCCGCCGAGGCGACGTCGATGCCTTCGGCGGCCGTGGCATTGCGGGCGATCGCGGTCTTGATGCCGCCCGGGTGCACCGTGGTCACCTTGACCGGGTGGTGTGCCAGAGCCATCT
Organism: uncultured Mycobacterium sp.; assembly: GCA_964527015.1. Lineage (GTDB taxonomy): Bacteria > Actinomycetota > Actinomycetes > Mycobacteriales > Mycobacteriaceae > Mycobacterium. Next base: position 7,635 of record CAZGPT010000152.1, read on the forward strand.
CCATGCGCAGTG
>CAZGPT010000153.1:0-7618 GCA_964527015.1 uncultured Mycobacterium sp.
GAGCGTCCGCCTGAAAAGCGGAAGGTCGCCGGTTCGATCCCGGCCCTGGCCACCATCTTTGCTTTCTATGACCGCCGGTCTTGCAGGGACGTCAGGGGCGCAGTTGGCGGTGGCCCCCGGGGCCACCGGGCACCACGGTGGGGGCCCTGTCCGCAGTCTGGGAGGGGGCGAACGAGCCGACGTTCTGCTTGTCGGTAGGTGTCAGCGAGGCTGGCGACTGCGGGGCGCTGCTATCGGTGGGGGCTTTGGTGTCGGTCGGGGTGTCCTTGGTGTCGCTGCCGCAAGCGGTCAGGGTTGCCATGCCCGCGATGGCGGCCGTTCCGGCCAGAAATGCCACCTTGGTGCTCAGACGAGATCGCTTCACGTTCACCCCTTTATTCCCCGCGTGTGATCCGAACACCGCCCACAGCCGCGAACACTAATGGGCGGCCCAGACGTCCTCCAAGTATCGGTTGGAGGTGCGTTGCTCCTCCAGCCACGCTGTGGCCTCGTCGGTCGAGCAATCGGCGCGTTGCTGATACATCTTCGCAAAGGTGGAACGTAATGCCGGGGCGACGGTTTCCGCGCCGCCGCAGACGTAGACGTTGCCACCTTCGCCCATGAGGTCGAGCACGCGTTGGCCATGTTCGCGGACTTTGTCCTGCACCCGGGCCGCGGTTCCGGTCGCGATGAGAACCATGGGCGTGGATGGGTCATCGGGCACGTGGAACGGGATACCAGGTGGCTGGATGAAGTCGGCTACTGTCCCGCCAACGTGCTGACGGGACAGGAAGTTGGAGGCGGTGCCGTTGAAGATCCCCGCACCCGAGCGCGCGGGTGCCCGCAGTACTCCGACGGTAATACTGCACCGATCGGACGCGACCGCAGGCGACGACGAGATCGAGTAGTACCGGCCAATAGCAAGCCGAAGGTGATCCGGCGCACGCCCATCAAAGCCGGTTCACCCGCCCGCGCGCGCCGCCTTCACCAGGGCCCCGCCGATGATCAGCCGCTGAATTTCGCTGGTTCCCTCGTACAGGCGCAGCAATCGGACATCGCGGTAGATGCGTTCCACCGGCACCCCTCGCATGTACCCGGCGCCGCCGTGGACCTGAACCGCCAGGTCAGCGACTTTGCCCACCATTTCCGTGCAGAACAGTTTGGCTACCGAGGGGGCGATGCGGCGGTCTTCGCCGGTCAGCCACTTCTGCGCGGTGTCGCGAACCAGGGCGCGACCGGCCAGCACGCCGGTCTGCTGGTCGGCCAGCATTGCCTGCACCAACTGGAATGTGCCGATCGGTGTGCCGCCCTGGGTCGCGGTGGCGGCGTAGCCGGTGGACTCATCAAGGGCGCGTTGGGCGGTCCCGACGGCGAGGGCGGCGATATGGATACGGCCGCGGGCCAGCGACGTCAGGGCAGCCCGGTAGCCGATGTCCTCCTCGCCGCCGACCAGGGAATCGGGTCCCACCCGAACCTCATTGAGATAGACATCAGCGGTCCAGGCGCCCTCCTGACCCATCTTGGTGTCCTTGCTGCCCACTTCGACGCCGTGCGCATCGGCGGGGACCAGGAACACCGCGATACCGGCGCCGTCGCCGTCGGCGGGTCGGGTGCGGGCGAACACGATGAACAGATCGGCGATGGGGGCGTTGGTGATGTACTGCTTCTGACCGTTGATGATCCAGTCGTCCCCGTCGCGAATCGCTTTGGTGCGCAGGCCGGCTGGATTGGATCCGGCCCCGGGTTCGGTGAGCGCGAACGACGCCACCACATCGCCGGTCGCGATCCGTTCGAGCCAACGGGCCTTCTGTCCGTCGGTGCCGAAGCCCACCAGCACCTGCCCGGCGATCCCGTTATTGGTGCCGAACATCGAGCGCACCGCCAGCGAGGTGTAGCCCAGTTCCAGCGCCATGTCGACGTCCTGGGCGATGTCGAGGCCGAGGCCGCCCCACTCCTGCGGGATGGCGTACCCGAACAGACCCAGCCGGCGGGCCTGCTCGCGAATATCCTCAGGTACCCGGTCCTCATCGAGGATCTCCGACTCCCGCGGAACCACGGCGGAGCGTACGAAGGCCCGGGTCGCGGCCAGGATCTCCCGGAAGTCGTCGTCGCTTACCGTAGGCCCGGGTTGCATGAACCCATCAAATACGATGACGGGCGAGGGCGAGCAGGAGGGTGATCGGATGGCGCTGTTATCCGGCCAGACCGCGGTAGTCACCGGCGGGGCACAGGGCCTGGGCTACGCCATCGCCGAGATCTTCATCGCCGAAGGCGCGCGGGTCATCCTCGGCGACGTGGATCGGGACCGCACCGGTGCGGCGGCCGAATCCCTCGGCGGGCCAGACCTGGCCCGCGCGGTGTGCTGCGATGTGACCTCCCCCGTCGAGGTCGATGCTTTGGTCGCAGCGGGTTTGGAGGCGTTCGGCAGCCTGGACATCATGGTCAACAACGCCGGGATCACCCGGGACGCGACCATGCGGAAGATGACCGAGCAGCAGTTCGACGATGTGATCGCGGTGCACCTGAAGGGCACCTGGAACGGGACGCGGGCGGCCGCGGCCGTCATGCGGGAACAGGGCAGCGGCGCGATCATCAACATGTCGTCGATCTCGGGCAAGGTCGGTCTGATCGGTCAGACCAACTACTCGGCGGCCAAGGCGGGCATCGTCGGGCTCACCAAGGCAGCCGCAAAAGAACTCGCGCACCTCGGAGTTCGGGTTAACGCGATCGCACCCGGGCTGATCCGCTCGGCCATGACCGAGGCCATGCCACAACGGATCTGGGATGCGAAACTCGCCGAGGTGCCGATGGGCCGGGCCGGCGAACCGCGCGAGGTGGCGGCGGTAGCGTTGTTCCTGGCCTCGGAATTGTCCTCTTATATGACCGGATCCGTGCTAGAGGTTACCGGCGGACGCCACCTCTGATGGATGCGCATGACTAGGCTCGCTCAGACCCTGGGCCTGACCGAGTTTCAGACCGAAATCGTCGCCGGGGTAAGGCAATTCGTCGACCGGCAGATCATCCCGCAGGCCCGGGAACTCGAGCAGTCCGACACCTATCCGCAGGCGATCATCGACCGGATGCGGCAGATGGGCCTGTTCGGGTTGATGATCCCGGCCGACTACGGCGGGCTGGGGGAGTCATTGCTCACCTACGCGCTGTGCGTGGAGGAACTGGCCCGGGGTTGGATGAGCGTCTCGGGCGTGATCAACACCCATTTCATCGTCGCCTACATGATTCGCCAGCACGGCACGGACGAGCAGAAGAACCGCTTCCTGCCGAGGATGGCCACCGGCGAAACCCGGGGCGCATTTTCCATGTCCGAACCCGAACTGGGCTCCGACGTCGCCGCCATCCGAACCCGGGCCGTCCGCGACGGCGGCGGTGGCTACACCATCAACGGGCAGAAGATGTGGCTGACGAACGGTGCCAGTTCCACCCTGGTGGCAACACTGGTGCGGACCGACGAGGGTGCCGACTCCCCACATGACAATCTGACCGCGTTCCTGGTCGAGAAGCCGGCCGGCTTCGGGGAAGTCGCGCCGGGGCTGACCATTCCCGGAAAAATCGACAAGCTGGGCTACCAGGGCATCGACACCACCGAACTGATCTTCGACGGTTACCGCGCCTCAGCGGACGACATCCTCGGTGGCCCGCCGGGCCATGGTTTCGCCCAGATGATGGACGGGGTGGAGGTGGGGCGGGTCAATGTCGCCGCCCGGGCCTGCGGTGTGGCCCTGCGGGCGTTCGAAATCGCGGTGAGCTACGCGCAGCAGCGCCGCACCTTCGGCAAGCCGATTGCCGAGCACCAGGCGATCGCGTTCTCGCTGGCGGAGATGGCGACGAAAGTGGAGGCGGCACATCTGATGATGGTCAATGCCGCCCGGCTGAAGGATTCCGGTCAGCGCAACGATGCGGCGGCCGGAATGGCCAAATACTTGGCCAGTGAGATGTGCGCCGAAGTCACCCAGGCCAGCTTTCGTATCCACGGTGGCTACGGCTACTCCAAGGAGTACGAGATCGAGCGGTTGATGCGCGATGCCCCGTTCCTGCTGATCGGGGAGGGCACCAGCGAAATCCAGAAGATGATCATCAGCAGGCGACTACTCGCCGACTACCGGATATGAACGATGTCGGCGCTCAAACCGGCGGGGAGCGCATGAAACCGCGCCGAAGTCTTGACGAGTTGGGCTACTACCTACTGGCGGGTGCGGGTGCCGGGAGGGAAGGCCCGGCCGCCCTGGTTGGTGAGGCCCGCCGCGGCGAGGAACTGGGCCTCGGTACCGCTTTCATCTCCGAGCGGTGGCATGTCAAGGAGGCCGCCTCGCTGACCGGAGCGGCGTGCGCGGTGACCGATCGGATGCGGATCGCCACGGCCGCGACCAACCACAACACCCGCCACCCGCTGATTACCGGATCGTGGGCGACCACGATGCATCGGCTGTCCGGTGGTCGGTTCACTCTCGGTATCGGCCGGGGTATCGCGGCCATCTACGGGGCCTTCGGCATCCCGGCTGTAACCACCGCGCAGATGGCGGACTTCGCCGAGGTGATGCGGCGGCTGTGGCGCGGGGAGGTGATCGTCAACCATGACGGCCCGATCGGCAACTATCCGATCCTGGTGCTCGACCCGGATTTCGACGAGGACATCCGGCTGGCGCTGGTGGCCTTCGGGCCCAACACGCTGCGGCTCGGGGGCAGACTGTTCGACGATGTCATCCTGCACACCTACTTCACCTCGGAGACCGTGACGCGTTGCGTGCGCACCGTCAAGGATGCCGCCGAGCAAGCTGGCCGCGACCCCGCCCGGGTTCGGGTGTGGTCGTGTTTCGCCACCGTCGGCGATCACCTTTCAGAAGAGCTGCGGTTGAAGAAGACCGTCGCGCGGCTGGCCACCTATCTGCAGGGCTACGGCGATCTGATGGTCAGTACAAACGGCTGGGATCCGGCTGTGCTGAAACGGTTCCGGGCCGACCCGGTGGTCCAGTCGATCGGCGGCGGTATCGACCATAAGGCCACCGTCGACCAGATCGAACACATCGCCACCCTGATTCCGGACGACTGGCTTGAACCGGCGGCCACCGGTTCGGCGCCCCAGTGCGCGGGCCGGATCCGGCGCGAATTCGATTACGGGGCCGACGCGGTGATCATGCACGGTGCCACACCCGACGAGTTGGAACCGGTGGTGTCCGCGTACCGGGAAATCGCGCCGTAGATCGGCGTTAGCTGGTTACTGTCGGACCATGGCAGTCAACGATTCCCGGGAAGTGGTCATCGAAGCGCCACCGAGGGAGATTCTCGATGTGATCGCCGATGTCGAATCGGCCCACACCTGGTCACCGCAGTACCAGAGCGCCGAGGTGCTCGACACATACCCCGACGGCCGGCCCAAACGGGTCCGGATGAAGGTCAAGGCCGCGGGCCTGACCGACGAGATGGAGGTCGAGTACAGCTGGGGCGAGAACACCGCCGGATGGCGGCTGATCTCCTCCGGCCAACTCAAGGCCCAGGACGCGACCTACACCTTGAGCCCGGCGGGGGAGACCACGCGAGTCCGTTTCGATCTGGCTGTGGACCCGGCGATCCCCATCCCCGGTTTCCTGCTCAAGCGCACCCTCAAGGGGGCGATGGAGACCGCCACCGACGGCCTGCGCAAACAGGTGCTCAAGGTCAGGAAGAGCGGCTAGGAGCTCAGCGCCGTCAGCCGGGCAACAGCCTCGGCGAGGGTCGCCTCGCGTTTGCAGAAGGCGAATCGCACCAGGTGATTCCACTGCGACACCTCACCCGTCGGCTCGCAGAACGCCGACATCGGGATGGCCGCCACCCCGATCTTGTACGGCAGTTCCTCACAGAACTGGGTGCCGTCGGCGAAGCCCAGCGGACGCGGGTCGGCGCAAAGAAAGTAGGTACCGGAGCACCGCTGCACCTCGAACCCGATGGTTTCCAAGGCGGTTGCCAGCAGGTCACGCCTGCTCTGCAACGAGTCGCGCAACCCGGTCACCCAGGTGTCCTCGTTGTTGAGCGCGTAGGCGACCGCGGGCTGGAACGGCCCGCCGGCGACATAGCTGAGGTACTGCTTGGCGGTCCGCACTCCGGCGATCAACTCCGGTGACCCGCAGGCCCAGCCGATCTTCCAGCCGGTGCAGTTGAACATTTTGGCCGCACTGGAGATGGTCACCGTGCGCTGCGCCATACCCGGATAGGTGGCGATCGGCCGGTGCTGCAGGCCGTCGAAGGTGAGGTGCTCGTAGACCTCATCGGAAATCACCAGCAGATCGGCGGCGTCGGCCAGTGTGGCCAACGCGGCCAACTCCGCGTCGGCCAGGACCATACCGGTCGGGTTATGCGGTGAATTGATGATCATCGCGCAGGTGCGCGGGGTGATCGCGGCTCGCACCGCGTCCACGTCGAGGACGAAACCGTCGCCCTCGGTTGCCAGCGGAACCGCCACCCGGTGCGCGCCGGCCATCGCGATCACCGGCGCATACGTGTCGAAGAACGGCTCGATCACCAGTACCTCCGAACCGGGCTCGACCAGTCCCAGCACCGCCGCGGCAATGGCCTCACTGGCGCCGACGGTCACCAGGATCTCGGTCTCGGGGTCGAAATCCATCCCGTAGCGGCGCTGCCGCTGGGCGGCGACGGCCCGGCGCAACTCCGGGATACCGACTCCGGGCGGGTATTGGTTGAACCCGTCGCTGATGGCCTGCCGCGCCACCTCCAACATGGCGGCGGGCCCGTCTTCGTCGGGGAAGCCCTGGCCGAGGTTCACCGCGTCGAGGCGCGCGGCGAGCGCGGAGGTGCTCGCGAACACGTTCACCGTGAAGGGGCGCAGACGGTGCACGGTCATGGGCTCCGAGCGTAGGCGCCATGGCCTTCGTTCGCGGAAAAGCCCCCAACCAACAGGTTGGCCGGGGGTGTTTGCGGTCCGGCGGCGCATGCGGACTAGTGTGGAACCCAGTGCTGGAAACGGCACCTCAATCCTGAAGCTGAAGAGGAATCTCACCATGTCCGAAGAAGCCTTCATCTACGAGGCCATCCGTACCCCGCGCGGCAAAGGCAAGAACGGCTCGCTGACCGAGGTCAAGCCGCTCAATCTGGTCACCGGTCTGATCGACGAGCTGCGCTCGCGGCACCCCGACCTCGACGAGAACATGATCAGTGATGTCGTCCTGGGCTGTGTCTCACCGGTCGGCGACCAGGGCGGCGATATCGCCCGCACCGCCGTTATCGCGGCGGGCCTGCCCGACACCGTCGGCGGCGTGCAGCTCAACCGGTTCTGCGCATCCGGCCTCGAGGCCGTCAACACCGCTGCCCAGAAAGTACGCTCCGGCTGGGACGACCTGGTGATCGCCGGCGGGGTGGAGTCGATGAGCCGGGTTCCGATGGGCTCCGACGGTGGCGCCATGATGTCCGATCCGGCCACCAACTACGACGCCTTCATCGTTCCGCAGGGCATCGGCGCCGACCTGATCGCCACCCTCGAGGGGTTCTCCCGCGAAGACGTCGACGCCTATGCGCAGCGCTCTCAGGAGCGTGCGGCGGCAGCATGGTCGGGCGGCTACTTCGCCAAGTCGGTCATTCCGGTCCGCGACCAGAACGGCCTGCTGATCCTCGACCACGACGAGCACATGCGGCC
>CAZGPT010000154.1:0-7504 GCA_964527015.1 uncultured Mycobacterium sp.
CGGGGGCTGCCGAGTTCGGCGCGGATCTGTTTGGCGCGGCGGCGGATATCGCGGTCGCGGGCGGTGCGGTCAAGGTCGGCCGAATCGATGGAGATCGGGAAGGCGCCCACCTTGACGGTGCGGCCGTCGTCGAGTCGGACTTCGCCCAGCCGGGTCCGGACCCCCACTGCCGCTCGGGTGGCGTCGGCACCAGCCAGTTGGCGTGACAGGAACAGGAAGTTCTTCGCGCCTCCGGGCAGGTGAAAGCCGACCAGGTCGGCCCCGAGCAGCCCGGCGATGATCTCGGCGCGCCACGGCAGCTGCATGAACAGCTCCACCGGGGGAAACGGAATGTGCATGAAGAACCCGATGGTCAGATCGGGGCGCAGGCTGCGCAGCATCTTCGGCACGAGTTGCAGCTGGTAGTCCTGGACCCATACGGTGGCCCCGCGGGCCGCGGCGCGTGAGGTCGCCTCAGCGAAGCGCCGGTTGACGTCGACGTAGCGTTCCCACCATTCGCGGTGATAGCTCGGTTTGACGACAACGTCGTGATACAGCGGCCAGAGGGTGCCGTTGGAGAAGCCCTCGTAGTAGTCGGCGATATCTTCGGCGCTGAGCCGCACCGGGTACAGCTGCAGGTCCTCCTCGGTGATCGGGTCCTCAGGGCCGTCGACGACTCCGGGCCAGCCGATCCAGGCCCCGCGGTTGCGGCGCAGTAACGGCTCCAACGCGGTCACCAGTCCACCCGGGCTGCGCTTCCAGTTAACGGTGCCGTCCGGTTGGCGCTCCATATCTATCGGGAGCCGGTTTGCGACAACCAGAAAGTCGGAGTTGCCGTAACGCTGTCCGGTTCCGGTATCCCCGGGGGTCATCTAGGCCTCGAGCTTGGCGGGCTCGATACCGAGCATCGACAGGAACACCCTGCATTCGTCGGCATCGTTGGCGTAGGCGGCGACCACGCGCCTGGCCTGGCGTGCCGTGCTGTCGGCCAGCGGTTCCACATCGTCGAGATCCGCGGGTTCAGATTTGGCGGTCATGGAACAACTCTAGGTCAACGGCGCGGGAATGCTGCCACGCTCTCCATGCCGGCACGGTCCGCGGGGGTCATGACAGCGGTTCGCCTCGCTACCCGGTGACCCCGGTGTTGATGTGCGGGACATTCGCCTCGGCAGCATTCTGCTGCTGTAGGCCGATGCACAGTCCGGTGTTGTCGCCCTGGCACGGGATCCCGTTCACCTCGGGCAACTGGCCGATCTCACCGGGTTTGGACGAGGTGACCGAACCCGGCTGCAGATCGGTGATTCCGGGGTCGATCGGGTTGAACTGCGTCGAGCCCGGGTCATTTGCCGGTTTGCAGACACCGGTGGCGGTGTCGAGGGTCTCGTTCGCCGGGCATTGGGCCAGGGCCGGGCCGGCCGGCCCGGCGGGGGAGACCACCGCGATCAGTAGCGGGGCCGCCAAGGCGGCGACGGTGAAAGAGCCGGCCAGCAACAGGCGCTGAGCGGGGACGGTGCGAGAGACCATGATGGTGCCTTCTGTCGTTGGACGGCTCCGCCGGCGGTCGCGGTGGCGGGTCTTGCCTGTCATTCGCAGGCCCCGGCTCGGTCGTTACATCCGGATACTAATGTAAAAGCGCGATGCGCATCCGGAACCGCTGAGAGGACCAGGCCCATGCAGTTCTCGTTCACAGACCGGACCTACCTGGTGACTGGTGGTGGAAGCGGTATCGGGTTGGGCGTGGCCGCCGGACTGGCTCGATCCGGGGCCGCCGTAATGATCGTCGGGCGCAATGCAGCGCGCCTGACGACGGCTGCCGAGCAGATCGGAACCGACGCTTCCGGGGAGGTCCGCACCCACCCGGCCGATATCACCGATGAGGAGCAGGTAGCCGCGGCCGTCGAAGCGGCCGCGGCCTGGACCGGCCGGCTCCACGGCGTCGTGCACTGCGCCGGTGGGTCCGAAACCATCGGACCGGTGACCCAGATCGACTCCCCGGCCTGGCGACGCACCGTCGACCTCAACGTCAACGGCTCGATGTACGTGCTCAAACATTCCGCGCGGGCGATGGTCCGGGCGGGTGGCGGATCGTTCGTCGGCATCTCCTCGATCGCTGCCAGCAACGTTCACCGGTGGTTCGGCGCCTACGGCGTCACGAAATCGGCACTGGACCACCTGCTGATGCTGGCCGCGGACGAGCTCGGTCCGTCCTGGGTGCGGGTCAACGGGATTCGGCCCGGTCTCATCCGCACCGACCTTGTGCAGGTGATCCTCGATTCTCCGTCGGTCGCCGAGGACTACCGGCAGTGCACGCCGCTGCCGCGGATCGGCGAGGTGCCCGATGTCGCGGATGCGGCGATGTTCCTGCTCTCGGACGCGGCGAGCTGGATCACCGGGCAGATCATCAACGTCGACGGCGGTCACGGGCTGCGGCGGGGACCGGATATGTCGGCGATGCTGGAACCGGTGTTCGGTCCGGATGGCCTGCGCGGCGTGGTCTGAGGAGGTCCGACGAGCTGATGCGTCCGCAACCGCAGAAACCCGGCCCCGGTCAGGAATCGGTGTGGGACTACCCCCGGCCGCCCCGGTTGGAGGCAATCGCGGCAACGATCACCATTGAGCTCGGCGGCGAGGTGATCGCCGAGACCAAGCACGGCTGGCGGGTGCTGGAGACCAGTCACCCGCCCACCTACTACTTGCCCAGGGCGGCCTTCCGCGCCGGAGTCCTGCGAGCCGCCCAGGGCTCGTCATGGTGCGAATGGAAGGGTCAGGCCCGCTATTTCGACCTCGTCACGGCGGCGAAAGTCGCGGCCAAGGCGGCCTGGACCTACCCTCGCCCGACGGCGGGGTTCGAACCGATCACCGATGCCATCGCGGTAATGGCCGCACAGGTGGACAGATGCACGGTCAATGGTGAAACGGTGACGCCGCAGCCAGGTGGGTTCTACGGCGGCTGGGTCACCAGCGGGGTCGTCGGCCCGTTCAAGGGGATCCCGGGCTCGATGGGCTGGTGACCGTGGAGCGGGACCGTCGAAACATCGGCGAAACATAGGCGAAACGTGGCCGCCGCGCTACTGAAACACCGCGCCGCCATTCTCTTCGACGACCGTCGAAGGAGTTCATACCGTGGACATCGATCCCGCCGCCACCGCGTGGTTGCTGATCAGCACCGCGCTGGTGCTGCTGATGACACCCGGTCTGGCGATTTTCTACGGCGGCATGGTCCGCACCACCGGGGTGCTCAACATGATCATGATGAGCTTCATCTCCATCCCGCTGGTGACCATCGCCTGGCTGCTGGCCGGTTACAGCCTCGCCTTCTCCGAGGGGTCCACCGGCGGATTCGTCGGTGGTCTGGCACATATCGGGATGCGGGGGATCGGGCCGGAGACCGTGCACGGCGCGGTTCCCGAGCTGCTTTACGCCACGTTCCAACTCAGCTTCGCCGTCCTGACCGCAGCCCTGGTCAGCGGTGCGATCGCAGACCGGGCCCGCTTCGCGGCCTGGATGGTCTTCGTCCCGATCTGGGTGATCGCGGTGTACGCCGTCGTGGCGCACTGGGTGTGGGCACCCGGCGGCTGGCTTCTAGAACTGGGCGTGCTGGACTATGCCGGCGGGCTGGTCGTCGAGATCGTTTCCGGCTCCTCGGCGCTGGCGCTGGCGCTGGTCCTCGGACCGCGTATCGGCTTCAAGAGCGACGCCATGCGCCCGCACAACCTGCCCTTCGTTCTGCTCGGCGTGGGTCTGCTGTGGTTCGGATGGTTCGGTTTCAACGCCGGTTCGGCGCTGGCCGCCGACGGGATGGCGGCCGCGATCTTCCTGAACACCCTGGTCGCCGGTTGTCTGGGCATGCTGGGCTGGCTCTCGGTGGAACAGATCCGCGACGGCAAGCCGACGACCTTCGGTGCCGCCTCAGGGGTGGTGGCCGGTCTGGTCGCGATCACCCCGGCCTGCGGGACGGTGAACACCGCTGGTGCGGCGGTCGTCGGCCTCGCGGCCGGAATCGTGTGCTCGTTCGCCATCGGGCTGAAGTTCAAGCTCAACTACGACGACTCACTCGATGTCGTGGGCGTGCACTTCGTGGGGGGCGTCGTGGGCGTGCTGTTGATCGGCCTGCTGGCCACCGAGGTGATGACCGGCGGCCCACAGGGCCTGTTCTTCGGCGGCGGGTTGGCCCAGCTCGGCCGGCAGGCGCTGGCCATGGTGGTGGTGGCCGCATACGCCTTCACCGTCAGCTACCTCCTGGCAAAACTGATTGACCGGGTGATGGGTTTCCGTCTCAGTGCCGAGGACGAGGCCACCGGGGTGGATTTCACCCAGCACGCCGAGACCGCCTACGCCGAGGGTGTGCACGGCCACCAGCCGCTGCGCCGCCCGCTGTTCGGCGACCGCGATACGGCCGGCCGCAACGAGAGCGCCGCGGCGAGCGGTGAGGCCCTGCCCTAGGACCCTGTAGGACCCGGCTGAAACCCGCGCGACTCACCCTCCCGAACCCTGCTGAACGGAAATACCCGGATTCGCCGGACGGCGGCGCATACGATGCGGCCATGGCGTCGCTTATCCCGTCCATCCCGCGGCCCCCTTTCGGGCTTCCGGATCCGTTGAGACGGATCCGGGTAGCCAAGGATCTCGACTCCGTGATTGATATCGGCGCAGAGGCGGCGCCCGAAGACGGCGGCGTGGACTCCCGCCAGGTTGACGCCATCTGGTCGGCGGTCCTCGACTGGTACCGCAGCGGCGTTCATCCGGCGATGCAGGTGTGCATCCGGCGCCATGGCGCGGTGATCCTCAACCGGGCCATCGGTCATGCCCGTGGCAATGGCCCCGACGACACAAGAGATGCCGAGGGAGACACCGAACGGGTTGCGGCGACCGTCGACACTCCGTTCTGCGTCTATTCGACGTCCAAGGCCATTACCGCGTTCGTGATCCACAAGTTGGACGAGCGTGGGCTGCTCGATATCGATGATCCCGTGGCGGCTTATATCCCCGGCTACGAGAAGAACGGCAAGCATGACATCACCATCGCTCATGTCCTGGCGCACCGGGCCGGAGTCCCGAACCTGCCGGGCAGCGTACTCGAACTGGAGAATCTCACCGACCGAGATCACCTGACCGACGCCCTGGTGGATGCCGCACCGTTCGCGAAGGCCGGACGCTACCTCGCCTACCACGCGGTCTCCGGCGGCTTCATCCTCGGTGAGATCGTGCACGCGGTCACCGGCAAGGACATCCGGGCGGCGGTGGCCGAAGAGTTCCTCGACCCGCTGGCGTTCCGCTGGACCAATTATGGGGTCGCCCCGGCGGACGTCGACAAGGTCGCGCGAAACTATGTCACGGGCCCGCCGACCGCACCGCCGCTGTCGAATCTGCTGACCCGAGCCCTCGGAGTCGGGTTGGATTCGCTGGTCGACCTCACCAACGACCCTCGGTTCCTCACCGGGATCGTGCCGGCGGCCAACACGGTCACCACCGCCTTCGAGGTCTCGCGTTTTTTCGAGATCATGCGCTGCGGCGGGGAGTTGGATGGGATCCGGGTCATCGAGACCGACACCATCCGGCGTGCTCTGATCGAACGGTCCCATCTGGAGATCGATTTCTCGCTGGGGTTTCCGACCCGTTTCTCCGAGGGGCTGATGCTCGGTGCCCGCGTCGTCAGCCTCTACGGCCTGGACACCCAGCATGCCTTCGGCCACCTTGGTTTCACCAACATGCTGGCCTGGGCCGACCCGGAGCGGGCCATTTCGGTCGCAGTGCTCAACAGCGGCAAGCCGGTCGTCTATCCGGAGCTGCACATGTTCCTCGGCACGATGCAACGGATCACCACCGAGATGCCGAAGATTCCGAAATCCGAACTGATGGTGTAGCCGGACGAGCGCGCAGTGACTTCGGCATTCTTCAGCCCGCTGGAATAACGCCTACCGGAATGGCAGGCTGACCGTAATAATTGACCGTCGGCGTTTTTTGGTGGCCTCGGGTATCGGGGCGGCCGCCGGTGTGGCAGCCGCCTGCACTTCCCCGGGTTCGGACGTCGGGGGTGAACGGTCTGTCGGCATGCCGTTCGTCCCAGCGCAGACCGAGGTCGACCTGGGCGGGGTGTCCGTCTCGACCTGGACTTACGGCAACCAGGTTCCCGGGCCGGAAATTCGGTTGCGGAAGGGTCAGCGACTGCAGGCACCTTTAACCAACAACCTGCCTGAACCGACCACGATTCATTGGCACGGTTTGGCCCTTCCCAATCCCATGGATGGTGTGCCGGATCTGACTCAGGTGGCGACCCAGCCCGGTCAGCAGTTCGATTATGACTTTGTGCCGCCCGACTCCGGTACTTATTGGTATCACTCCCATGTCGGCACGCAACTCGATCGGGGTCTGTATGGTCCGCTGATCATTGAGGAACCTGCCGACGGTGCCGATTACGACGATGAACTGGTTGTGGTTCTTGATGATTGGATTGACGGCACAGGGACCAATCCTGATCAGGTGGCCGCTGAACTGAGGAAGACCGGAATGGCGCCCATGACCGATATGGGGCCCGACGCGGGCATCACGCCGAAAACGCCGATGGGGGCCGACGGCGGGGATGTCGCCTATCCCTACTATCTAATCAACGGCCGAATCGCCAATGGCCCGCAGGTGAAGAATTACCGATTCGGCCAGCGCATCAGGTTGCGCGTCATCAATGCCGCTTCTGACACGGTGTTCGTCGTCGGAATCCCCGAACATAATATGCTCGTCACTCATACGGACGGCTTCCCGGTGGTGGCTCGAGAAGCCGATTCGGTGATCATGGGGATGGGTGAGAGGTTCGACGCGACCGTAACGGTCGAATCGTCGGTACCACTGGTGGCGGTGGCGTACCGGAAAGATGGTTTCGCGCGGTTGAACATGCGCGTGGACAATCGGGCGACAACGGTGAATGTCGACGATTTCGCGACCCAACTTGCCAACACCTCCCCGCTTGACACCGCCACCTTGGTCGCGACGCCGGAGGTGAATCTGCCCGCCGGCGATCCGGATCAGGTCGTCGAATGGCGGCTGGCGGGCCCAGGCAAGGGCTACGAGTGGACCATCAACGGCCAAGCCTACGATCCATCGAACGGTTACCGGGTGGAGCCGAATCGGCGGGTGCGCATCCGGTACGTCAACGAATCGAAGATGGTGCACCCGATGCATTTACATGGGCACACCTTCCAGGTGATGGCTGAAAATAGGGCGGCCGGGCAGCTGCTGGTGCCGAAGGCCCGCAAGGATACGGTGCTGGTAGCGCCACTGGCCACCGTGGTCGTCGATGTCGACACCGACAATCCGGGCAAGTGGATCACTCACTGCCACAACACCTATCATCTCGAATCGGGTATGGCGACGTTCTTCCACTACTGAGGGGCCTTGGCTGCCCCGGACCCACGAAAAGCGGCCACGGGGGATCGGGCTACCATCGCGCGTCACACCTCAATCGGCGGGTGCAGCTGCTCCATGGTGTACTGCCGGCTACGGCGTATCGCCCACGAACTGACGGCCATCGACG